>DJYI01000128.1:26580-65663 GCA_002448475.1 Verrucomicrobia bacterium UBA6982 | reverse complement strand
CATAGCCGCCAACGGCGGCGTTCGATGCCTCAGCCGCTATTTCCCTTGCGATCTTTGCGTTCCGCTGCACGGACAGGCTTTGGTCACACCCGGCGATCAGCCATGGCCGATTTGCGAACAATTGCGTCACTTGAAAATTAGACTTGGATAACACGGGCGGTTGGTGTAGTGTTGCGACCTCCCGTTCAAAATGGAGAAGACATCCAGCTCCACCACCGCGATCACACACGCGATCACACCAAAGAAAAAGGAAACAAAATGAAATTCATCTGCTCCGTCTGCGGATATGTCCACGAAGGTGACACGCCGCCCGCCCAGTGTCCGCTCTGCAAGGCCCCAGCCGACAAGTTCACGAAGGCGGAGGAACCCGCAGCGGCCCCGGCCGCCCCGGCCGCCGCCCCCGCCAAGGGCAAACTCAGCCTCCCGCCCATGGCCTGCGAGCACGTCGTCGGCTCCGCAAAGGGACTTGACGAACGCGTCGTCGAGGGGCTGCGCTCCAACTTTACGGGCGAATGCTGCGAAGTTGGAATGTATCTGGCGATGAGCCGCCAGGCCGAACGCGAGGGCTATCCCGAAGTGGCCGAAGCCTTCAGGCGCTATGCGTTCGAGGAGGCCGACCATGCGTCGCGCTTCGCAGAACTGCTCGGCGAGGTCGTTACCGACAGCACTAGGAAAAACCTCGAAATGCGCGCCGCCGCCGAAGCCGGAGCCTGCCAGGGCAAGCTCGATCTGGCAATGCTCGCCAAGCAGCTTGGCTACGACGCCGTTCACGACACGGTCCACGAGATGGCCAAGGACGAAGCCCGCCACGGCAACGGCTTCGCCGGTCTGCTCGCCCGCTGGTTCTGATACGCAGGGCGCTCCATCGCGCCCGTTCGTCCGACCCGGTCCCGCAAACGGGGCCGGGTCGTTAATTGCAAGGTCCCGAGCCGGAAAATCCGTCCTACATGGCAATCCATCGCTTCGACTCCGTTTCGTCAACCAATGACGTGGCGCTTCGCCTTGCCCGTGGCGGCGCCCCCGCCGGAGAATGCGTAGTCGCCGACGCGCAGAGCGCAGGACGCGGTCGCGGCGGCCACTCGTGGTCCTCCCCCCCCGGCAAGGGGCTTCTTTTCTCGGTCGTCCTGCGCCCGAACTGGCCTCCGGAAACGCTCCCGCTGGCCACGATCGTGTGCGGAATCGCGGTCGCGACGGGAATTCGCGACGAAACCGGACTTGAAACCGGCCTCAAGTGGCCGAACGACATTCTTGTCGGCGGCTGCAAGTGCGCCGGCATTCTCTGCGAAGCCGAAACGGACGCAAGCGGCGGCGCTTTCGTAGTTGCCGGCGTGGGGATAAACGTCAACACGCCGCCCGAGGGGCTTCCGCCGCGCCCGATTTTCCCAGCCACGTCGCTCGCAGCGCAGGCCGGCGCGGAATTCGACCGAGAACGAATCCTCATGGCGTGTCTTTCGCGCATCACCGCGGAAATTTCCCGCGACGAGCCGCCCGGACGGCTGGCGGATCGATTCAACGGCATGGACGCCCTGCGCGGGCGCCGACTCGCGGCGGCGCTTCCCGACGGCACGGTCCTCACGGGGTTGAATCTCGGCATCGACGGAACCGGTTCGCTGCGCCTTGAAACGCCGACCGGCGTCGCCACCGTTATCGCCGCCTCGATATCCGCAGTTTAAGGCCGGCTCGGAAAACCGCGCCCCGCCGCGCACAAACCGAAAATCTGTGGCTTTTTTCCATGTTTTGAGATAGAATCCGGTCCGTATTTACCCGCTTTTCACACAAACAGACCTCGCTCAATGAAAGTTCTCGTCACCGGCGGCGCCGGATACATCGGCAGTTGCGCAGCAAAGCACCTTCTCGACGCCGGCCATCAGGTCGATGTCTTCGACTCCATGGAGCTGGGCCACGTCGAGGCCCTTGACAGGCGCGCGCGGCTGATTGTCGGCGACCTTCGCCGCGAAGGCGAGATCATGGAGGCGATGCGCGCATCGAAGCCGGACGCCGTCATGCATTTCGCCGCATACGCCCTGGTCGGGGAGTCCTCCGCCAATCCCGGCAAGTATTTCCGCAACAACGACGTTGGCGGCGTCAACCTGGCGGAGGCGATGAGGGCCTGCGGCGTCAAGCGCATCGTGTTCTCCTCGACGTGCGCGACTTACGGCCAGCCGGACTCGATGCCCATAACCGAGGACACGCCGCAGAAGCCAACGAATCCCTACGGCGAAAGCAAGCTGATGTTCGAGAAAATGCTCGGATGGTATCAGCGAATCCACGATTTCCGCCCCGTGTTCCTGCGCTACTTCAACGCCTGCGGCGCGGAGGGGGAACTCGGGGAGGACCGCGAAATCGAGACTCACATCATCCCCAACGTCCTTCGCGTCCCGCTCGGGCGCAAGGACCGCGTCGAGATTTTCGGCGACGACTACCGGACTCCTGACGGCACGTGCGTCCGCGACTACGTGCACATTTCCGATCTTGCGCGCGCCCACCTTATGGCGCTGGAGTCCGATTTCTGCGGCGCTCTCAATCTCGGGACCGGGCGCGGATTCTCCGTGAGGCAGATCGTCGAGGCCGCGCGTCGCGTGACCGGGCACCCGATCCCGGCAATTGTCTCGCCTCGCCGTCCAGGCGATCCAGACGAGCTCGTGGCCGACCCTTCAAAAGCCTTCGCGACGCTTGGATGGAAAGCCGAATGGACTGATCCCGAGAAGATCATCGCCTCCGCGTGGGCCTGGCACAAGGCGCATCCGTTCGGCTACGCCGGGAAGCGGGACGCCTGAGCGCCCGAGTCCCCTCCCCTCTCGCCGGCCTCAAAATAAAAGGCTTTCCAGCGCCGCCACGTCCTTCGACAAACCGCGCAAACCCATTTTCAGATCCACCCGTTTCGATCCATGCCCGATTTTGATCCGTTCGCCCCCGCTCCTTCGGCGGCACCAGCAGGCGTCCCGCGCGGCCGCCCCGTTGGTGTCGCCGCGCGCTTTGCGGGACTGGCCGCGGTTTTATTCTCGGTGGTGTGGCTCATTTCGCTCCTGACATACCACGCAACGGACATTCCGTGGCTTTCGGCGCCAACGGGTTCCGTGGCCAACGGACTTGGCCGCGCCGGAGCCTACCTTGCCTGGCTGACAATCGCGCTTTTCGGACTTCCGGCCTTTCTGGCGCCAGTCGCGACCGGAGTGCTCGGCTTCGCCGCCGCCAGCGGAAAGCGGTGCGGGTGGCGTCCGCTCTGGGCATTGCTGCTGCTTCCGGGAATCTGCGCGCTGGTTCAGCCGCTCGCCGCGTCGCTCGCAGGGCCGCTCTCCTCGCCGCGCCTCAACGCGGCCCCGAATCCGGGCGGCGGCATCGGTTCGCTGCTTTACGGTCCGGAGGCGTTGCCTTGCAAGTGGATAGGCAACGGCGGCGCGCTGGCGCTTTACGGGATTCTGGCCGCGATCTGCCTGGTTCTGCTGCTTTTGCCGTCAATCGCCGGTCTGCGGCGCAACCGCGCGATCAGGCGCGAAATCATAGCCGCCGCCGAGGACAGGACGATAGGCGAGCCGACAGATCTTGAGGCCGACGATCTCGCCGCCGCGAGCTCGCGCCGCTCACGGCGCGAGGCGGCGCGAGCCGCGAAGGACGACGCCCGCGCCGAGCGCGAGGAGCGGATTGCGGCCGAACGAGCTGCAAAGCAGCGCGAGCGCGAGGAGCGAGAGGCCGAACGCGCCCGCCTGAAGGCCGAAAAGGCAGCCGAGAAGCAGCGCGAGAAGGAGGAACGCGAAGCGGAGCGGCAGCGCCGGCGCGAGGAGCGCGAGGCGGCCCGCGCCGCAAGGCGGGCCGGGCACGATCCCGACGACATCTTCGCTCCTGGCGCCGCCGCGGCCACGACTGCCGATCCTGCGCCATCCGCTGGCGCTCCGGATCTGCCCGCGCCCCAGCCCACGGCTCCGGCCATGGCCGCGCCCGCCGCCGCCGCCCAGCCGGCAGCCCCACAGCCGGCAGCCGCGCGCGCGCCGCTCTCACCCGCGCTTCACGCGGCCGTCTCGCCGGCACCTGAATCCCTCTACCCGCAGGCCGAGGAGGGGCCGGACCTTGGACCGTTCCCGCCGTCGCCAGTCACATTCCACCTTCCGACGACACGCCTTCTCAACGCCCTTCCCCCCGACAGTCCCGAGGACAACCACGCCGAAATCGAGGAGAGGAGCAAAATCATCGAGGGCACGCTTGGAGAGTTCGGTCTCAACGGCACGGTGACGCACGTCGTCTGCGGACCGACCATCACGCGCTACGAGGTAAAGCCGGAAAGCGGAGTCAAGGTTACGCGCATCGAGGGCGTTCACAGCAACCTTCAGATGAACCTGCGGGCAAAGAGCCTTCGCATCATCGCGCCGATTCCCGGCAAGGACGTCGTCGGACTCGAAGTCCCCAACCTGCATTCGCGCCCTGTCCCGCTGCGCGGCATCGCCGAATCGCCGGAGTGGAAGGCCGCGGAGCGAAAAATGGCGCTCCCCATGCTCCTTTCGCGCGACATCGACGGATCGCCGGTCATCGCCGACCTCGCCAAAATGCCGCACATGATCGTGGCCGGAACAACTGGGTCCGGAAAGTCCGTCACGCTCAACGCAATTCTTGCCGGATGGCTGCTTTCACGCACTCCGGACCAGCTGCGGCTCGTTCTGGTTGACCCCAAGCGCGTCGAATTCACGCCTTACGCCGACATTCCCCACCTCGTGGTGCCTGTCATCACCGAGGCTCCAAAGGTCGCGGTGTGCCTCCAGTGGGCGGTCAAGGAAATGGAGCGCCGCCTGAAGCTATTCCAGAAGGTTGGCGTTCGCAACATCGGGGCGTTCAACACACGTTGCTCCGTCCCGCGCCAGACGTCGCTGTTCGGAGACGAGCAGGCCACGACCGACGACGGAGCGCCGCCGACTCTGCCATACATCGCAATCGTCATCGACGAAATGAGCGACCTCATGATGCTGGCGGGCGCGGACGTCGAACCCCGCGTCGTGCGTCTGGCCCAACTCGCCCGCGCCGCCGGCATCCACCTCATAATCGCCACGCAGCGCCCGGACGTGAAGGTGATCACGGGCAAGATCAAGGCGAACTTCCCCGCGCGCATCGCGCTCAAAGTCGCCTCCGCCGTTGACTCCATCACTATCCTGGACCAGGCGGGGGCGCAGACGCTGATCGGGCGCGGCGACATGCTGTTTCTCAACCCGTCGTCCACCGAAGGCGTCACTCGCTCACAGAGCTGCTGGATCGACGACGGCGAAATCGCCGCCCTCACCAAGTGGTATCGCGACCAGGGCGACCCGATGTATGTCCGTGAAATCAAGGACAAGCTCGACCGCATCAAGGTCAAGGACGCCGGGGACGACTCCTTCAAGACGTTCGAAAGCGAAGA
Organism: Verrucomicrobia bacterium UBA6982; assembly: GCA_002448475.1. Classification (GTDB taxonomy): domain Bacteria; phylum Verrucomicrobiota; class Kiritimatiellia; order RFP12; family UBA3636; genus UBA3636. The sequence goes on along the minus strand of DJYI01000128.1, from coordinate 60,283 downwards.
CTCCGGCGACTCCCAGGACTCCGGCGCGGAAAACGGCGGCGGCGAGCACGCGTTCCTCCAGCGCTGCCTCGACACGCTCGTCGCGGCGGATCGCGCGTCAACGTCGATGCTCCAGCGCAAGCTGCGTCTCGGCTACAACAAGGCGGCGCGCGTCATCGACCAGCTCGAACAACTTGGGTGCCTCGGCCCGGCCAACGGCGCGGCCCCGCGCGACATTCTGCGCACAACGGTGCCTTCGCAGAACGACGGCAACGACTCGTCCGGCGACCCCGACGAAGCGCAGGGCGACGACGACGAAATGTCCCTCGACTCTCTTGACCCGGAGGAATGAACCGGCCTTGCGGCGTTTCGCTCCCCGACTACCCTCCCCCACCAACCAGACAACCCCGAACACACCATGGCGACAATAGGCGAAACTCTGAGAGCGGCCCGGCAGGCGCGCGGGCTCTCAATCGAAGACGTCCGCAACACGACGCAAATCAAGGCCATGCAACTCGAAGAAATGGAGAACGACGATTATTCGTGGTTCTCGGCCCCGGTCTATGCGAAGGGGTTTCTGCGACTGTTCGCCCGCGCCGTCGGGCTTGATCCGGCTGTCATTGTCAGGCGCTTCGAAACCGAGATTGGAACAACCGGCAAGGCGTCAAGCCCGCCTTCTTCCGGCGCAAACGCCGACCCCGTTCCGCAAAGCGCGGCAGCGGCGGCGGCTCCGACTCCCGCGCCGTCACCCGAGGCGCCGTCGGCGGCAGCAACGCCCCCCGCGCCAACACCGCCGGCACCCGACGCGGCGCCAGTTGCGGCGCCAGTTGCGGCACCCGACATCGCGCCCGCCGCGAACGCCCCGGCGGCGAACGAACCGGACACCCGGGCCGCGGAGCCGCAAGACGGCACATCCGAACCCGACCTCTTCTCCCTGGCGCCGCAGCAACAGGCGCAGGGACAGGCCCAGACGCAGACGCGACAGCAGCCGCAGACGCCGCCGCAGACGCCGCAGACGCAGCAAACGCAACAGACGCCACAGACGCCGCCGCAGACGCGCAGGCTGGAAAAGCGCGTTGTCTCCGTCCCTCTCGCCTTCGAGCGCAAGGCGCCGCCGCAGCCGCTTCCGGAAAAGAAGGTCGCCCCGCCGGAGCCTGGCGCTCCAGCTCCGATCCCTGTCGTGCTGGTGCGCGAGGGCCCTCGACCTGAAGTCAGACCAGTTGAATCGGCCCCCGTGCCAGTCGTGAAGCCCGCGCCGGTGCCGCAGTCGGCTCTGTCGCCGGACTCGCGCCCGTCGGAGCGTCCTGTCGCCCCGGACCCGCTTCAGCAGGACGGACCTCTTTTCGTGTTCCCGGCCTACAAGGCCGAACCGGCGCCACAGGCGGAAGCCGACGACGCCGCGTCCACAACTCCGGAGTCCAACGCCAGACCGGGACTGATCGCGAGAAAACTTGACGAACTTCGCCAATGGAGGGAAAAGCGGAACGCCGCCGCCGCTGCGCGCGCCGCAGGCATCCCGCTCTTCGAGCCGACGCGACCTGCTCCCAGACCGGCGGTGCCAATCGCGGCGGCGCCCGCGCCGACTCCGACCGCGACACACACGCCGACTCCGGAGCAAAATGTGGAAGAGGAATCTCCGTTCGCGGACGCGCCGGTTGTCGGAGACTCGCGCCTGCGCATATCCATCCCGAAGGCGCTGAAGCGCCGCTCGCTTTACGCTGCGGCTGGAGTTGTCGTCCTGCTCGCTGCGGCAGGTGTTGTCAGTTCCATGTCCGGCGGCGACAGTGGCCCGGAGGAGGAATTTGCGGAAGAGTCGGAGGATGGGGAGTTCGAACCCGTCGCGCCGGAGAGCATCGCGCCGACACCGGTGAAACCCACCCCGGAGCCCGCCCCGGCCGCGCCCGAATCCACGATGCCCGAGCCGGAGGAACCGGTCCCCGTCCTGCCCCCGCCGCCGTCCTTCGCAAACTGACACCAATGCCTGCCGTCTCTCTCACCCTGCCGTTGTCCGAGGAATCGGTCCGCGCACTGCGCGTTGGCGACGAAGTCCGCCTAAACGGAGTCATCCACACGGGACGCGACCGGTTTCACAAACACCTTTCCGAAGGGCGGTCATCCCCGGTTGACCTTCGCGGCGGGGCTCTTTTCCACTGCGGTCCCGTGGTTGTCCCAGACCGCGCGGCTCATCCCGCGCCGTGGCGCGTAGTCGCCGCAGGCCCGACGACTTCGATTCGCGAAGAGCCATACATGGCCGGAATCGTCAGACGCGAGGGGCTTCGCGCGATAATCGGCAAGGGCGGAATGGGACGCGCGACGGCGCAGGCGTGCGCAGAATGCGGATGCGTCTATCTTCAGGCCGTCGGAGGCGCGGCCGCGCTTCTGGCGCGCAGCGTCAAAAGCGTCGAATCAGTGCATTTTCTCGACGAATTTGGCGCGACTGAGGCCGTCTGGTCCCTAAGGGTCGAAGATTTTCCGGCGCTCGTCGGAATCGACGCCGCCGGAACATCCCTCTTCGACTCCGTGCGAGAAGCCTCCGCGGCGCGGCTTCGAGTCCTGCTTGAACGCAAGTAGAAAATCCATCCCTCACGGAACCTGTCAAACGGTCAAACGGTCAAACGGTAAAACGGTAAAACGGTAAAACGGAAACCATGGCGACATTCCGCAAAGTCAGAATCTTCTACAACCGCCGCTCGGGCCCCGGAATCTCCCGATTCCAGCGCGTCGAGGAGGCGTTTGAGCGCGCGTGGGCTGAAACCGCCGACGAAATCGGCTGGTATTTTCCGACCTCGCGCGAAGATTCACTGCGCAAAGTGCGGGCAGCGCTCGACGACGGCGCGGATCTGGTCGTGGTCTGCGGCGGAGACGGCACCGTCTCCTCGATCGGCGTCTCGCTGGCCGGAACAGGAGTTCCGCTCGCCGTCGTGCCCATGGGCAGCGGCAACGGACTGGCGCGCCACTTCCGCCAAAAGCTCGATCCTGTCGAAGCTGTGGAGCAGCTCGCCGGCGGGCGCATTTCCGCCATGGACGTGGGGTGCGCCAACGGCGCCCCGTTCCTTGTGTCCGCCTCTGTCGCCTGGGACGCGGAACTGGTCCGCGCATACGACAGAATGCCAATGCGCGGAGTCGGATCATACGTTCTGGCCGGCGCGATGACCTTTCTGGACTACAAGCCGCAGCCGCTGACCGTTGTCGTCGAAGACGAAGATCCGTTCACCATCCCCGACCCGCTCCTCTTCTCCGTGGGAAATGTTTCCGGATGGGGCGGAGGCGCGCTCATAGACCCGGAGTCGGACGCCTCCGACGGCTGTCTGGAACTCGTCGCGGGACGCAAGCGCGACGCGGCCCGGATGCTGGCGGACATAGCCGTCGTGTTTTCCGGCGGAAGCCGCGCACTGCCCGGGGCGATTCACCGCTCGTTCACGCGCATGGTCGTCGAACGACCGGAACCAGCCCCCATCCAACTTGACGGCGAACTTGTCCAGGCCGACGCGCGGATTGAATTCACAGTCCGCCGCAGAGCGCTACGCATCCTCGTTCCCGGCAGCTAGGAACATCTGACGCCAGGCGTCAGACGGTTTCGAGGAAGCGGGTCAGAACGTCGTAGGTAACCGGCTTGATGAGAATGCCGTCAAACCCGCGATTCCGGGCGCTCTTCCGCGCCTCGACGTCCGCCGACACGGCATGGACGCGAACGTGGGAAATCGCAGGATCGGGATCCGACCGGATGGCGGAGCACAGTTCATATCCGTCCATGTTCGGCATCCAGAGATCGGTCAGGACGAGATCGAAGCGCCGGTGGTGCAGGAGAGCGAGAGCCTCCCCGCCGGAAGTCGCCGTCACAACGTCAGAGATCCCGGCCCGCTGAAGCATCGCCCTTTCGACCTTGGCGTTGACGGGGACGTCATCGACGACGAGAACGGACTCGACGCGCCGACGCGCCCCGGCTTTCGCCTCGGCGCCGTCCCCGGCTGCGGCCGCGGCTGCGTCTGGGCGAACGCCTTTGTCGTCCGCTACGACGGCTCCGACCGGCTCGGTCCCGGGGACAATTGCGACATCGGGAATGACGGCGGTGAACGTTGAGCCAAAGCCCAGCTTGCTCTCGATCTGAATCGAGCCGCCCATGCGCTCGAGCAGGCGCTTGCAGATCGTCAGCCCCAGCCCCGTGCCGTTGCCGACTCCGCCCATGCCGACCTGGACGAACGGCTCCAGGATGCGCTGCTGGTCCTCCGGGGCGATGCCGATGCCGGTGTCGCGGACGGCCATGCGAAGCGTTCCGCGCTGCCCGGAACCGCCGGGTTCGAACGTGGCGTGGAGTTCAACTCCGCCGTTGTGCGTGAACTTCACCGCGTTTCCGGCAAGATTCATCAGAATCTGGCGAATCCTGTCCTCGTCGAGCATGAGACGCGGCATCGGCGGGCAGAACGCCCGCATCGAGATTCCCTTGTCCTCGGCCTGCATCCGGAACGACGCGGCGATGCGCAGAAGCAGCGTCCGGAAATCGCACGACACTGGGACTATCGTCATCTTGTCGGCGTCGAGTTTCGAGAGATCAAGCACGTCGTTCACAAGCGCCAGCAGCGTGTAGGCGCTGAAACTGACGTTGCGGGCGTTTTCTGCGCGCTCCTCGTCCGTTCCGACCCCGTCGGCAAGCATTTCTGAGTAGCCGATGATGGAGTTGAGCGGAGTGCGGATGTCATGGCTCACCATCGAGAAGAACATGCTCTTCGCCTTTTCCGCGGCGATCGTCGCGTCGCGTTCGTGCCGCAGGTCCTCGGCGAGCTTCGCGTAGGAGCGGTTCTTGCCGACGAACACCACGATCATGGCCCCAACTGCGGCGAGGAGCAGAAGGAAGAGAACGACGAGACGGATCGTGATGATCGATGTCTGCCTGATGGCACTGCGCCGGGCGGCGAGCCCCTCCTCGCGGACTTTTGCCATCTGCTCCTCCATCGACTTGTCGATGAACTCGTTGACGAGATCCCAGATTTCGGCCTTTGCGGCAAAATATTCGTCGTCGAAAAGCATTTTCCGCGCGAGGGAGCGCTTTTCGTCGGGAGAAAGGGCGGCCTCCTCCGGCGGGAGCGGCGTGGAGGAAAGGCGGACCGGCAGTCCGTCGTCCGAAATGCCCTGCGCCGCCGCGAAAAGGTGCATGGCGTGGCACTCCTGATCGAACAGGCTGTTGGAACGGGTCATGGCGGTGTGGAGGATGTCGCCGGTTTCCTCGGAGACATTGACCAACCCGTCCACCAGCTCAAGCGCGCGGTTGCGGCTGCGGGTGCCGTCGGCCTCGGCGAAAAAGGAGTCCAGATGCGCTCGATCGCCAGTAACGACGTAGCGGCGCGCCGTTTCCGTGAGCGTGTCGGAACCGCGCTTGAGCAGATGCGACGCCTTGAGGTATGCGTCGTGGTATTTCTCCTGCGCCTCGGAATATAGCGACATGCCAGCCTGCTGGCGCACGGAGCGGGAGACAAGCTGCCAGGTGAGCATGAGCCACGCCATCGAGAGAACGCCGACGATGGCGAACAGAATGCGCAGCAGGATCGTATAGCCGGGCGGGACCGACATCTTCTCTGACGGCATGTCCGGCGACTGGGAGGACTTTTCGTTCATGGACCAAATGTTTGCGTGGGTGATGATAGACCCTGCAACGCAGATGGTCAAGCCATTTTTGCTCGATCGTGGGGCTGAATGGCCGGTCGAACTGCGAAAAACACGCCGGAAACAACGATCGCGGCGAGAAACGCCAGCCACGCCCCCCGTTCATATTCGGCGAAAAAAGCCCCGACGATCACGTAAACGAGGGACACGGCCGCGTTGCCGAGCGCCAGCTGCAGCGCGGCGGAGGCGACGGGAATGCGGCCGATGCCCGCGAACACGGCCGACGCCTCGGCGAGAATGGGCACGGGACGCAGCGCCAGCAACATCCACGGGCCGGCCCGGCGCTCGAACGCCTCCAGCGCGGCCATGTCGGAGGCGCCGATCAGTTTTTCGGCGCGCCCGGAAAGGAAACGCCCGATGGCGTAGCCCAGCGCCCCGCTTGCCGTCATGGCTCCGAAAGACACCGCGAAGCCGAGCCATGGCCCCAGCAGCAGACCGCAGATAGTGCTGGCCAGGCTGGAGGGAACCGGAAGCAGGATGTCGCTTGCGAGCACTGCGAAAAGAACGCCGGCCACAATCGCCCGGTTGTCTCCGGCGCGCTCCAGCGCGCTTTTCGTCCAGTCGTCTATCGCGTCGCCCCAAAGCAGAAAGGTCGCCAAAACGGCGCCGGAAACGAAAACAAACAGCAGAAAAGCCCGCAGTGGAAAAACTTTCCTCATCGCAACAGTTCGCCCCTTCACACTCGTAAACGGCTCCGATCGCCGTTTGGTTCGGCGCGCGGCGGCGCATTGCGCGCGGCGGGGGTTTGTGGCAGAATCACGCCCCGCCGCGTTCCGGCCGGCAGGCCAGGCAAACGAGCGGCCAACGCTTTTTCCCTACAGTAGTCCTCCATGAAAGTCTGCAAATTCGGAGGCTCGTCCGTCGCCAGCGCCGGACAGATGCTCAAAGTCCTCGAAATCGTCCGCTCCGATCCGGCGCGCCGCGTCGTGGTCGTCTCCGCGCCGGGCAAGCGCGAAAAGGGCGACGACAAGGTGACGGATCTTCTCATTGCCTGCGCTCGCGACGCGCTTGCCGGCCGCGACTCGTCCGCCGACGCGGCGCGCGTCGTGGCGCGCTACGAGAGCATACGCGCCGAATTGGACCTGCCATCCGATCTCGTCGAGGCCCTGCGCGAGGAACTTTCCGCCAGACTCTCGGCCCCAAAGGACCACCCCGGCGCCTTCGAGGACGCGGTGAAGGCGCTTGGCGAGGAGTTTTCGGCCCGCTTCTGCGCCGCCGCGTTCGCGGCGCGCGGACTGCCTGCGGTTTACGTCGATCCGAAGGACGCCGGGATGCGCCTGAGCGAGGAATTCGGCGCGGCGCAGCTGCTCCCCGAATCCTACGCGGCGCTCAAGTCCGCGCTCGCGCCGATACCGGACGTCGTGGTGTTCCCGGGATTCTACGGATACACCGCCTCCGGGCGGCTAGCCACGTTTTCGCGCGGCGGATCGGACATAACCGGAGCCATTCTCGCGGCCGCGCTTGGGGCCGACACATACGAGAACTTCACGGACGTCGACGCCGTCTATCCCGTTGATCCGCGCCTCTGCCCGGAGGCCGTGGGCGGCGAGGGCATCCGCGAAATGACATTCGCCGAAATGCGCGAACTCTCCTACGCCGGCTTCGCGGTGTTCCACGACGAGGCGGTCATGCCGGCGATCCGCGCGAAGATTCCGATCAACATCCGCAACACGAACCGCCCGGACGAACCGGGCACGATGGTTCTGCCGCGCCGCAAGGCCGTGCCCGGCCGCGTGAACGGAATCGCGGCATGTCCCGGATTCGGCGCCCTCTACGTCGAGAAATGGCTCATGAACCGCGAAGTGGGCTTCGTAGCGAAGCTGCTTTCGATCCTCGCCGACGAGGGAGTTTCGATCGAATGCATGCCGGCCGGCGTTGATTCGGTGACCGTCGTGTTCCGGGACGAAGCCTTCCCCGAAGAGGTCCGGAGCCGCGCGTTCGCCCGCATCGAAAGGGAGCTGCACCCGGACCACATCTCGTATTCCCGCGGCATCGCCTTCCTCGTGGCCGTGGGCGAGGGAATGCGCACGACCGTCGGCACCTGCCTCCACGTCGTGACCGCGCTCTCGCGCGCCGGCATCAATCTGCAGATGATAAACCAGGGCTCCTCCGAGCTCTCGATCATGTTCGGAATCCGCGAGGTCGATCTGCAGCCCGCAGTGCAGGCCCTCTACCGCGAGTTTTTCGTGTCGTAGCCTCCGAGTCGTACAAAGAACGAGTCGCACAAAGAAAATGAAAAAAACCAAGAAAATCTCGGCTCCGGGTCCGGAGCGCATCGCCCCGATCGACGACTCCATCCTGCTTGGCAACCGCGTGCCGCTGCGCATCACCGACACCACGCTGCGCGACGCGCCCCAGTCGCTCTGGGCCACGCGCATCAGAACCAAGGACATTCTGGAAATAATCGACGCCATCGACGCCTGCGGCTACTACTCGCTGGAGTGCTGGGGCGGCGCGACGTTCGACGTGTGCCTGCGCTTTCTGCGCGAAAACCCGTGGGAGCGCCTGCGCGAGATCAAGGCGCGGGCGAAGAACACGCCGCTGCAGATGCTGATCCGCGGCCAGAACATTCTCGGATACCACAACTACCCGGACGACCTGCTGGAACGTTTCATCGCCATGGCCGCCTCCTGCGGCATCGACATCTTCCGCACGTTCGACGCCCTGAACGACAACCGCAACATCGAGCGCTCGGTCAAGTTCATCAAGAAATACGGCGCCCACGCGCAGGGAACGATCTGCTACACCGTTTCGCCGGTGCACACCATAGCGGAGTTCGTCCGGATCGCGCGCGAGCAGGAGCAGATGGGCGTCGATTCGATTTGCATCAAGGACATGGCCGGAATCATGGCCCCGCTCGACGCGCGCCGCCTCGTTTCCGCCCTGTGCAAGGAGATTTCGATCCCGATCCAGATACACTCCCACGCGACGAGCGGAATGGCCACGGCCACGTATCTGGCTTCGGCGCTCGCAGGCGCCGGCGCGGTTGACTGCGCCGTTTCGTCGATGGCGGGGTTCTCGTCCCAGCCGCCTGTCGAGACGATCGCCGCGATTTTCGCCGACAGCGCCGTGGCGCCGAGTCTGGACATGGAGCGCGTGGCGGAGGTGAACCGCTACTTCAAGGGTCTGCGCCCGCTGCGCGAACCGACGCACCGGATGCACGACATCATCGACCCCGGCATTCTGGAGCACAAGATTCCCGGAGGAATGATCTCAAACCTTCGCTCGCAGCTGTCGCAGCAGGGCGCTCTGGACCGCATCGGCGAGGTCATGGCCGAGGTGCCGCGCGTCCGCGCCGACATGGGCTGGCCGCCGCTTGTCACGCCGACATCCCAGATCGTCGGCGTCCAGTCGGTCCTGAACGTTCTCGCAGGGAAGCGCTACGGCATGGTGGCCGAGGAGACGAAGAACTACGTAAAGGGCCTTTACGGACGCTCCCCCGCCCCGATTGATCCCAAGATCGCCAGAAAGATTCTCGGCGGCGCCAAGCCGGTCACGGTGCGTCCCGCCGACCTTCTGCAGCCGATGCTGCCGCACGCGGTTGACGCCGTGGATCCTTCGCTCATCCGCAGCGAGGAGGACATTCTCTCCTACTGCCTCTTCCCGGAGCCGGCGCTGTCCTACTTCCAGTGGCGCGCCATGCCGCCCGCCGCCCGCCCCCCGATTCCAGCGGACGAGGAGGAGAAGAAGCGCAAGGCCGACGCCGCCCCGGTCGCCCTCCCCGCGCGCCCCCTCATGGCCCCGCAGGACTATCCGGCGCTCGAAGGGCTTCTCGCGACGGTGAGGAACCTTGGCATCAGCGAGCTCGTCGTCCGCCGCGGCGACGTGAACGTCTCGCTTTCCGCCGGCGCGGCGTCGCCATCGGTCGCGCGCGCCGCCGACGCCCCCGCGGGCGCCCCCGCCGCCGCCCCGGTCGCGCCTTCCGAATCCGCCGCTCCGGCCGACGCCGCCACGGCGCCGCACGAGGAGGGCGAAACGCTGAAGGCGCCGCTTACCGGCACGTTCTATCGCTCCAACGGTCTCGGCTCTCCCAATCTCGTTGAGGAGGGCTCGGCCGTGAAGGCTGGGCAGCCCGTGTGCATCATCGAGGCGATGAAGCTATTCAACCAGATCAAGGCCGAAAAGCCGCTCACTCTCGTGCGCTTCCTCGTCAAGACCGGAGACACGGTCCAGAAGGGCGCGCCCTACGCCGTCGTGAAGTCATGAAAAAATTCGTTGTCGCCGTCGCCAACGGCTTCGGTCTCGGTCTTTCCCCCTTCGCATCAGGCACGACCGGAGCGCTTGTCGGCGTTCCGGTCGCCATCGCGCTGTCCGCGCTTCAAAGCGTCCCGGCCCAGTTCGCGGTCGCGTTGGCGCTCACAATCCTCGCCCTGCCGGTGTGCGACATCGCCGAGCGCCACTACGGCGAAAAGGACGACGGTCGCATAGTGGCGGACGAATGGATGCTGCTGCCAATTTGCTTTGCCGGGCAGCTGCCTCTCTGGGAAATGTTCCGCGGCGGAAACTGGCAGCCAGCGCTCGCGTTCGTCGCCATGGCGTTCGTTGTCAGCCGCGTCTTCGACATCCTAAAGATCTTCCCCGCCTACAGGCTCCAGTCTCTGCCCGGCGGCTGGGGGATCGTGCTGGACGACTTTTTCGCCGACGTCTATTCCTGGCTCGCGATCCGGGCGCTCGCGCTCTGGCTTTTCCCCGAATTCGTCATTCATTTCATGTAGCGAGCCGCGCCGCCTGGGGTTCCCGCAGCGTTGACTTCCGCCATGCCATCGCCGTTCGCAGCCTCCATCTGCCTCTTGTCGGCGCTAGCCTTCGCGGCGCTTTCGGCGTTTGCCATGTGGCCGACGCTGCGGACGGGCCGCGCCGCAGCCGACTGCGCTTCGCTCGTCTTTGCATTTCTCGGGGTCCAGACCGCGATGGTGGTCGCCTCCGGTCTCGTCGGCGCGTTCAAATGCGGAGCGCTCGGCTGCGTGTGCGCCATCGGCTCCGTTGCCCTTCTGGCCGCGTCGGCGTCGCGTGCGAGAATCTCGGCGTGTCTGCGGGGGCTTGTCGTGCCGATTGCGCGCGCCATGCCGGGGGCGGCGCGGCGCCACCCGCTTCTGGCGCTGTCATGGGTCGCCTTCGCGGCGCTGCTCGCGCTCCGGTTCAGGATGTTCGTCCTGCTCTTGCCGCCAACGTCCTTTGACTCGCTCACTTATCACCTGCCCAAGGTCGCCCAGTGGGTTCAGACGGGATCGCTCCACTTGCCGGACCTGCCGGTCAAGCGCGTGTTCTGGCCCGGAGGATCAGAGTGTCTCAACGCCTGGTGGGCTGTTTTCCACCACTCCGACATGCTCGCGAATGTGCCGGGGCACTTTTTCCTCGCGATCATAGCCCTCGCGGTTTATGAAATCGCCGGAAATGTCGGCGTCGGACGCCCCGGGCGCGCGTGGTGCGCTCTTTCGGCGGTCCTTGTCCCGGCCCTGCCCGTCCACGCCACGACATGCCTCAACGACCTGCCAGTTGTGGCCGGTTTTCTGCATCTCGCGGCGCTCATGTCGCGAAAGTCTGAATCGGAAGGCGACGCTCGAACACGATGGACTCTCTGCGCGGCCGTCGCCTGCCTGACTGTAGGCTCCAAGCCGACGCTGGCGTTTCTCGCGCCCGGCATTCTTCTGCTGATGGCTGCTAACGCGCGGAGAACGGACTTTCGGGTTCTGCTGCACCCAATGGGCTTTTCGCGCGGCGCCGCCGCCATCGTCGCGGCGGCCGCGTTTCTCGGGGCGTTCTGGTATGTCCGCAACTGGATCCGCTTCGGCTCTCCGCTCTATCCCGTAGTGCTGGGCGAAAATTCGGAGGACGGAATCCAGTCCGGAGCGTTCAGCCTGGCATCTGTTCGCCTGGCGCTCGGCTACCTTCTGGACAAGGGCGGCCTCTTCGACGGAAAACCCGTGATCGCCAACCTCTGGTATATGGCCGGGTGGGGTCCATTCGCCGTTTGCTGCGGCATCCCCGCTTCCGCCGCGGCCGCCGTGGTCTCCAGAAAATACCGCGTCCTGCTTTTCGCGTTCCTTCTGTCGGCCGTTTCCGTTCTGGGCTCGGTGGTTCCGGACGGCTCGTGCCTCCGTTTCGCCATCTGGTTCCCTGCGGTCCTATGCGTCGGGTTCTTCGTGTTTCTTGAAACAGTCCGTCCGCCACGCGCCATTGCGGCGACCGTCGCCGCCATCGGACTCTGGACGGGGTTCTTCGCGGGCGCCTCGTCGCTCACGAACGCGGCGGCGATCGACTGGAGTTTCCTGCGCAGGCATCCGCGCTCTTCGGTGTCGAATCTGCGCCCGCTCGTGCTGAAAATCCTCCGCACAATCCCCGAAGACGCCACCGTCGCGGCCTGCCTATGGCGCGAGGATCCGCTGTATCTGCTCTACGGACCGCGCTTCACCCGCAGGATCATTACGCTCGAAACACTCGACGGCGCCGCGAGCATATCGGAATGGCTTCGCGCCAATGGCGCCGACTATCTTTTCTTCCCTCGCTACCGATCGTGGAACCACGAAGTCGGCGCGGCGCTTGCGCGCGACCTGGCTGAAGGTCGCATGGAGGATCGCGGAATGGGCGTATTTGCGAGAAAGGGCTCAAAATGACCGCAGTCCAGTCAACTTCACCGCAAGATGCGACCGGGGCCGCCAACGCGCGCGGACTCTCGCGCGCAATGCGGGTCGCGTTGTCACTAGCCGTCCTTTGCGCGTCTCTCGCGCTCTACCGCCAGTATCACGCGAAAAACTGGGACATCGCTCGCAGGGCCGCGCTCCATGTGGCGCGAACCATGCGCCCTGGAGCGCTCTGAACTGAACGACCTTCGCCCCCCCCCTGGCGTCAGTCGCCGACGCGCATGACGAGCGTCTGCTCGGCATCCGGACCGTAGGCGGCGAATTCAAGTTCGACGTATGCGGACGGATCGAAATCGACAGCGGAGGCGTAAACCATCGCCCGACCTGGCTTTTCGATGGCATCGAGGAACTTGCGCGGCGCCGTCTGCTCGACCGTGAACCAGCCGCCGCCGGCGGCCGGAACGCGCAGGGCGTCGCCGTCGGCGCAGATTTTGCCATTGCCGACCATCTTCGCGATGTCGATGCGAACCCAGTCCGGTTCGCTGCCGGGGACAGGCTCGGGAATTTCGGCGGTCTTCTCGTGGCGACCGCCCCCTAGAAGCCGCATTTCGACAAATTCCGGACGCGGAATCTGCGCAACGGACCACAGGCGGCGGATGTCGTCCGGAATCGGCTCCGCGCCAAGCGCCCCGACTTGACTCGGCAGAAGGCGCTGGCGCATGACGAGGCAGTCGGCGCGGAGGTCGAACTCTCTCTCAAGCGCGACAACCCAGTCGCCGCCGGCGTGCGCCGCTGTCCGAAGGACGAGATTCGTCGGATCCGCCTTGACGACGCGCATGGGCGTGGAGTCGAACCACGCCGGCGGTGGCCAGGCGGGACCGGACTCGATGCCGAGGAACAGCCGCCAGCCTGCCCCCTGCGATCCAACCCACGTTTTTTCGCCGCCCACGTTTTTCCAGGCTGGCTTTCCTTTTTGATCAACTGTGGCGTTTTCGGCCCCCGGATTCGTCCACAGGACGTTTTCGCCCCCCCTGCGGCCGAAAAACATGAGACGACCGGCCCATGCCGGGACTATTTCGGCCCGAAGGGAACCATTTTCAAGAACGACCGGCGTTGCGGCGGAAGCGTTGGAAGCGGGCATGGTGGCGGACAGGGCCGAAACGGCGAGAATGGCGTTGAGAGGAAGTCGTGTGTTCATTTGCGGGGCTTGGGAGTTTTTTCAGTCCTGACCTGTCGATTCCGTTGATTCAGTCGATTCGGTGGATTCTGTCGATTCAGTCGATTCAGCCGATTCAGTCGATTCAGCCGATTCTGTCGATTCGTTTTCCGCGCCAGGAACCACGGTTGCGGAAACAACGGAGTCGCCGGGGTTGATCGCCACGACCTTTACGCCCATCGCGTTGCGCGCCGTCTGGCGGACCTCGCCGACCGAAGTGCGCACAAGTTGCCCCTTCGCGGTCACGACGAGAATCTCGTCCGCCGGCTCAACCACCCGGACTCCGGTTTCCACGGACGGATCGGCCTGCGTTCGCGCAAGATTCGCGGCGGCGGCGAACACGACGCTTCCGTTGCGCCCGCCGGTTTTGATGGACTTCACGCCCTTGCCGCCGCGGTTGCGCAGCGGATACGAGGAAAACGTGTTGAGCGTCCCGTAGCCGTTCTCGACGAGGAGCATGATGCGTGCGTTGTCGTCCGCGGATTCCTTCACGGCGGCGACGATGCGATCCGGCGAGGACGAGCCTTCGGCGGAAGCGGCCGCCGATTCCTCGGTGGCGTCTTCGCCCTCGGCGTCCTCCTCCACTGCCCCGTCGCCGAAAGTGACGCCGGCGAGGCGCATTCCGCGGACGCCGCGCGAGGCGCGTCCCATCAGGCGGACCTTTTCCTCGGAGAAGCGCAGCGCCTGCCCGAAAGCGGAGACGAGCACCACCTTGTCGCCGCGCGACACAAGTTCAGCCGACACAAGTTCGTCGTCGTCGTCGATGTTGATCGCCTTGATGCCGTTTTTCGTGACGTTCCTGAACTCGGACAGCACTGTCTTCTTCACGATTCCCTTGCGGGTGACGAAGAGAACCGCCTGGCGGTTGGAGAACACCTCCCGCCCCTCCTTCACCGCAAAGCGCCCGGTTTCGGCCTGCGCCTCGGCGTCCCCGGCAAACGCCTCGGCCGCCTCCTCTGCCGTGCCGAGCGAAACGAGAGCCAGGACCTTTTCCGCTGGACGCGGGGCGAGCGGCCGGCCATCCTTGTCCGTCGCGCCCTCCTTGATCGCCGCCTGCAGCGGCAGGAAATTCACGATTGGCTTGCCAAAGGAGTTCGGATCGGCCTCGGGCAGTTCCCACGCGCGGCCGATGGCATAGACGCGCCCCCACGACGTGAAGGCGAGCAGCGTGTCGTGCGTCTGGGCGCCGTAAACGCGGGCGACGTAGTCCTCGTCCTTGAGCTTGGCGCCCTTGCGGCCCTTGCCTCCGCGCTTCTGCGCGGCAAAGGCGTCAAGAGAGGAGCGCTTCACGTAACCCTTCGCGGAGAGGGTGATTACGCACTTCTCGTTGGCGATGATCTTCGTCATGTCGATCTCGCCGGAGGCAAGTTCGATTGAAGTGCGGCGCTCGTCGCCGTATTTGGCGATCATTTCGTCGCACTCCGCGACGATTATCTTTCCGATTTCGACTTCCTTGTCGGCCAGGATGGCCTCGTAGCGCGCAATGCTCTCCACGACCTGACGGTATTCCTCCTCGATCTTGTCGCGCGACAGGCCGGTTAGCTGCTTGAGGCGCATTTCGAGGATGGCGGAGGCCTGGATGTCATCGAGACCGAACCGCTCCAGCATCCGCGCCTTCGCCTCTGCGTCGTCGCGCGAGGAGCGGATGATGGCGACTATCTCGTCGATGTTGTCGATCGCGATCCGGAACCCCTCCAGCAGGTGCGCGCGCTCCCTGGCCTTGCGCAGGAGGAACTTGGTGCGGCGCTCCACGACCTCGCGGCGGTGGTCAACGAAGCACCTCAGGAACTGCTTGAGGTTCATCACCTTCGGCCGGCCGTGGTCGAGGGCGAGCATGTTTGCACCGAAATTGCTTTGCAGAGGCGTGTTCTTGAAGAGCAGGTTCAGGACGACCTCCGGCACGGCGTCCGGCTTGAGGTCGATCTCGATGCGGACCTTGTCCTTCGAGAGGTCGCGCACATCGGAGATCCCGGTGAGCGTCTTGTCGTCGATCAGTTCGCCGATGCGCTCAAGAAGGTCGGTCTTGTTGATGCCGTATGGAACCTCGTGGACAAGTATCTGCGAATGATTGCCCTTATCGACGATCTCGGTGCGGGCGCGGATGACGAGCGTCCCGCGTCCGGTGGTGTACATCTGGCGGATCGGCGCCGTGCCGCAGATGATGCCGCCCGTTGGGAAGTCCGGTCCCTTGACGTGTTCCATCAGCCCCTGAATCGTGATCGCGGGGTCGCGGACAAGCGCCTTCACTCCCTCCAGCACCTCCGTGATGTTGTGCGTGGGGATGTTGGTCGCCATTCCGACGGCGATGCCCATCGAGCCGTTGAGCAGCAGGTTCGGCAGCTTCGACGGCAGGACGGTCGGCTCCTCCAGAGTGCCGTCGTAGTTCGGCACCATGTCAACCGTCTCCTTGTCGAGATCCTCCAGCATGTCCTCGGCGAAACGCTGCATGCGCACCTCGGTATAGCGCGGAGCTGCGGCCTTGTAGCCGTCGATCGAGCCGAAGTTGCCATGCCCGTCCACAAGCATGTAGCGCATGTTGAAGTCCTGCGCGAGACGGACTATGGTGTCGTAAATCGAGGCGTCGCCGTGCGGGTGGTATTTACCCATGACTTCGCCAACGACGCGCGCGGACTTCTTGTGCGCCTGCGAGTGGGTGTTCCCCATCTCGCCCATCGCGTAGATGCAGCGGCGATGAACCGGCTTCATGCCATCGCGCGCGTCCGGAAGCGCGCGGCCGACGATGACCGACATCGAGTAGTCGAGGAATGACTGGTGCATCTCGTCCTCGACGCGAATCGGCTCGACGTTGCGGGGAGCGGCCGGCGCGGCACCTGCGGTCACGTTGCCGCCGGAGGCGAGATCGGCCGCCGCGCCGGATGGCGATATGCTGTTTTCTGAAGGGGTGGAGTCGTTGACGTCGGACATTTTGAAAATCAAGGCAAAATGAGTTGTTTCGGCAGTCGCATGAACGCGCGAATACTACCCCAACGACCGCAAAAAGTCCATTGAAACTTTGCCGAATGATCGTCGGCTTGTCGATGGTCGCATGTCGTAAGTCGCATGTCGCAAGTCGCATGTCGTATGTCGCATGTCGCATGTCGCTTGGCTAGTCAAAAAAAAGCGCCGCACCCTGCAGGGCGCGGCGCTTGTCTCACGGGCGGACTCGCCGCCCGGATCGGGGAAGGCTTACTCCTTCGCCCCGCTCACCTTGATCTTGTAGAAGCGCGCGGCGGGAGCTTCACTGCCAGCCGTCGTCGCATCGGAGAGTTCGACGGGCGTCTCGGCGGTCACGTCAGCAGCGCTGACGGTCTGCGAGTCAACCGAATCTCCGGCGCTGAAATCGGCATCGACAGAGGAAACCGCGATCAGCTCGTAGAGACCAGGCGTGGACGGGACGAACTTCACCGTGAAACCGGCCTGGGCGTCGAATTCGACAGGATTCTCGCCACCCTCGGAAATCGCCGTGAACCCGCTCGCGAGTTCGGTGTCGAGCTTCGTCTGATCAGCGGCGGGATCATCGCCCCATTCCTCCTCCGCCGGAGGCTCGCTGGACCCGTAGTAGAGCTTCAGGAGGGTGAATTGAGTTCCGTCTGGCTCTCCGAGTGCGACAAACGCTGAGACATCAACTGAGAAATCTCCATAGTCTGCAAACGGGGTATCGGTGCCGTTTTCGGTGAACGTTGCCGTCTCACCACCGTCATCGACAGCCACCGTGACCGTGCGGGCAACAGTTGTCCCATCCGTGCCAATGACTTCAATTTTAGTCAGCGGGTTTGTTTCCTCGTCAAACAACGGGATGGAGAATGTCACCGTTCCGCCTGCCTCGGTTACCACTAACTCAATGTCAGGATTGGTTCCACTCGCCACCGACACGAGATAGTCGTAACTGGTAGTTTCAACCGTAAGAGACTGTCCTACGAAGTTGTCGACAAGACCAGTCCCCTTGAACACAACTTCGTGGAAGGAACCAGTCGAGTCGCTATTCGCACGGCTGATCGTTTCACCGGCAACATTGCTGAGATCCGCGCCCTTGGCACCAATCTTGTATGTGACATTCTCTCCCTCGTATGTGATCTGGACATGGCGCCAAATGCCGGAGGAAAGATCGGCCTCTGTCACAGTAAAGGTCGACAACGCAACCCATCCATTTCCGCCCAATTCATTCGCGTATGTGTATGCGCGAAACTCGGGATCGTCGCCGCTATCAGGATTTGAATAAAGATAGAGGGCCGCCTGGACAGGCTTGTTACTATCTTCTGTAATCGTCGGGTCCTGTTCCGAAGCGATGAAAAACACGTCTGCGTCAACAACCACGCCCGCACCTGAATCAGGCCGAGCACCAGGAGCGAAGACCAGATCGCCGCCGTTGGTGTTGAGTTCCAACGCCGCACTGTCCAGCTGCTCGTCCTTATACGTTGAAGTTACAGCGGACACATCCTCCTCAGAGGACCTGTTGAAACTTCCAGCGCCTGAGATCTCCCACTCGTTGTCCGTCCACGAGGTGGTAATGTCGTTGAAGTCGAGGCTCCACCACGCTGCGGTGGTGTCCGCCCCGGCCGAGAGCGCAAGCGCCCCCAGCGCTACCGCGGATGCGGTCATTTGCAGAGTTTTCATTTGCTTTTTCCTTTTGTTTGACTTTGGAAATTTGCCGGACCGAGGGAGGGGCTGGTGCCCACCTTGCGTCCCGGTGCCGTCACGATAGCCGATCCCGCCCTTTGAAGTCAAGAAGTTTTTTCAAAAAATCTTGAAAACCGAGTGCGGAGCGTTGGACGAATCTTCAAAAGCCGCGTCCCTGTGTCCCTGCGTCCCTGCGTCCCTGCGTCCCTGCGTCCCTGTGTCCCTGCGTCCCTGTGTCCCTGTGCGGCTCACGCGCGCGAACGCGCAAATTTAATGCTTGAAATGAACGTGCGGCGGCGCTATAATCACTTCGCCCGCGAAACCGGGGGATTGCGAATCCCCATCCCGCGCCATCTCCGGCACGGCGGCGCGGTCAGGGATTCCGCAGTCCATGCACGACAATTTCAGGAACAACTCCTCTTCCGGCACTCCGGCAATGCAGACGCCTTTCCGATTCCTCCTTTTCGCCTTCGCCGCCATCCTGTGCGCCCGGCAGACCCCGGCGCTTACAATCAAGGATGTTAAGTTCGACAGCAAAGCACCGACCTCCTCGACTGTCATAAACGCCGGGCAGACCAAGATCGTCATGGCAACTGCGGAGGACGCCACCCGCGCCTGGGCCGTGTTTCGCCAAGGCGCCTTTTCGACGCGCGCCGGCATAGATGGCGTAACCAACGGAACGAATTGGTTCTCCAGCGTCTGGGTCGCGCTTAACGGGGACAAGACATTCGCCCACTTCACCCCCCCGCTGAACGAGGGCATCGTGTCGTGGTATGTTTACGCCGAGAACGACAACGGCGAATCCGCGAAATCCCCGACATACACGTTCACCGTCAAGGACGAAACCACGCTGCCAAAGGCCCGCAAGCCGGACTTCGCCGATTTTCGCGCCGGCGGCATTAAGGATACGCAGATTCGACTGGGCAACAAAATCATCGGCGACTGGCGTCTCAACAAAGTCTCGATGAGAACCGCCGGCAATTACATCGTCGATCTTCCGGGAATCTCCGTTGCATCGTATAGCGCCAATACTGCACCTTCGTGGCTGCACACATACAATTCGCTTCATAGCGTCGGAACTATTTGGTTCAAAGCGCGATACAACGGTACCAACGACACGACAACAGCGAAATTGTCGGTCCTTGTCGGCCCTGGCGCGGCGGCGACGCTAAATGATCCGGCATTCACCAAGACGATTGAACTACCGGTTGAAGTCGCAGAAGCCGGCGAAAAATCCCAATGGAAGCAATTCCGCATCGACGTGAATTTGGAGGGGAATCTGCGCGTCCGTTTTAGGAACGACTCCAACTACGGATCCGGGTTCGACCAGAGTTTCGAGAACGAAAACCGAATCGAACTGGCGGACATCGTGATCGCTCCGATCTCTCCGGACGTGACAGTGACAAAGGATCCGCTCGACTACGCGCCGGGCTATCCGTCCATAAACGATCCGGTTTCTTTTCGCATTCACGTAACGAACAAATGGGAAAGCGCTCCGGCGACGAACTATTCGCCGAAGCTTGTCTGGCGGCTCGACGGCGGCAAGTGGAACGAAACGATCATGACGAACACCGCCGGATGGAAAGTCCAGACCGACGGCACTTACGCCTGCACTCTCGACAACCTTCCCGCCGGAAAATTCGAGTATTTCCACCGTGTTGACTTCACCGGCATGGCGGGCACGTGGAAGCACGAGTCCGCGCTCTATGCCGACGGCGGCGTGACCAGCGTTTCGTCCGGCGTCGCCAACGCCGACGACTACGCCCTGTGGCTTCGCGCCGACGGATACGTGAGCGAATCGCACTGCCCGGCATACGGGCCGGACTTCACGGAGGCATACGCCAACGGCGCGCATCCCGGGTATCTGGACTATGTGATTCCAGAACCCAACGACCGCTCGTATCTCTTCGATCTCTACGGCTATGGCACGAGGAGCGGGGAGATATTCTGGCCGCAGGGCGCGAACGGCGCCAAGGGACGAGACAACGGCGGCACTCTGGCAGGGGCCATCTATCCGGCGACGAACGCCTGGGCGCGCTTTGCCGACACTCCCCAGGCGCTCGCCTACGACTACAGGGCGTTTCAGGCCGAGGATGGCGTCCGGCGCTTCCGCTCGCTCTACGACAAGGTGTCGCTCGTGACCGCGAAGGACAACCTCATCGATACGAACAACCCGTATTCCGGCTCGTTCCTTGAGCCGACATACGACATGATGCAGGTGGGCGACTACACGTGGCAGGCCATCGTCCACGTCACGAACGCCATCGACGTCGCCTTCGCAGTCCACACGACCGACTACTACGATCCGGAGAATCCGTCCGCGTATCTCACGAACACCAACGACACGGCTTTTGTCTGGGGACAGGTTGGCCAGAACGCGGACGACATCAATCCGCCGATGGCAAACGACATCACGCGCTCCGACTGGGTGCAGGGCGGCGAATCCGGCGAAGGCGAGGGGGACGGCGAAGGCGAGGATGCCTCAGAGTCCAAACAGGCTCTGCCGGTCCGCACGGAACTGGACTACAACGGATTCATGATGTTCCGGTTCTGCACGACCAACGGCCAATACCAGATCCGCCGCGCGGCGTGGCAGAACTTCGACGACTGGCAGGCGGACGACACCCACTACGCACAGACCTACGGCATCTTCGGAACGGAGATTTTCGATGTCGTGGCGTCAAATCTCACGATGGACGTCTTCGGCTCCTACACGAACGTTTACGTTGAGCCGACGCGCAATGTCACGCCCGAGAACGAAATGCTGGGCATCGGCGGCAGATCCGTGTTCTCAAGCGGACTTTATCTTGACAACGCATGGATTTCCGACGCCAAGACTTTCACCTCGACGAACGACTTTCCCATTGCCCAGCAGCGCCACCACCGCTTCTATCGTCTCTCCGGCGCGAAGAGCCATCCCGGCGGCGTGTGGACTGGCGGCGACAACAGCTACCGCGACGGACGCGACTCGTTCGCCTTCCGCGTCCGCTCCTCCTCCTGCGACGACCGCTTCGCCCTCTACAGAAACATGCCGGACGAACCGTCCGGCGGCAACGGCTACAGGGTGATGGCATACGTGGCGAGCCTCGGCGAAAAGGGCGACGCGACGAACTCGGTTTCGGCGATCGGATTCTGGCAGGACGAATTGAACTACTGGGAGGCCCGCGTTTCGGAAGGCCGCCGCCGCAACAGCACCGGAACGCGCGATTACCCAATGCTCCGGATGGAGGTGTTCAAGGTCGAAGGCGGCGTCAGGACCCTCGTCGGCAACGTGCGTGAACTCGCCGGTGACAACAGCAACGGCGAAATCAAGGTCGGCGACGCGCTGGTGCTGTGGCTCCGGCGCGCGGGCAACGGGGTGATTGCCCAGGCGCAATACTACCGAAACGTGCCTAGCAACAGCACAAACGCTGGCAGCGCCCCGATCAACTCGAGTGTAGCCGGACAGACTGCTGCCGTCACATCTTCAGTGACGAACGGTCTGGCCGGCGTGAACACGCGGGAATTCAGCGGTCAGATCGTTCCGTATCTTCTGCCGAGCACCGGATCAACCGCGATCAACTCCGGCGTCAACACTCAAAACTCGTCGGCCAGCCCGGAATACAAGGCGTTCTCGACCGACCCCGAATCGTCCTGGGATCTCGGAATGCGGTCCGAGTGGGGCGGCACAAAGCCATGGGAGTTCGCTCCCGGTTCCGGCGCGTCGCTTCCAAACGCAGGCATCAAGCTGTCCAAACCGGCGCCGAAGGTGTTCTACAGGGTTCTCGCAAGCCGCTCCGGAAAGT
This sequence comes from Verrucomicrobia bacterium UBA6982, assembly GCA_002448475.1. Taxonomy (GTDB): domain Bacteria; phylum Verrucomicrobiota; class Kiritimatiellia; order RFP12; family UBA3636; genus UBA3636. The sequence goes on along the minus strand of DJYI01000128.1, from coordinate 38,447 downwards.
CCGGGGACGACGCAATGGACCAATGGATCCCAACGCCGCAGAGCGCGGACGGAGAAGTGTGGAACGATCGCTGGGACGAACACGAGGGACATGCGTTCGACGGGATCATGTCGGTCCAGAGCTACGCATGGACGACCAACAACCTGCCGATGCACTTCTGGGACGACTCGTTCGTGCGCGTAGAGGTCGTCGCAACGAACGGGAACGAAAAGACAACCGGCGATCTGGCCTTCGACTTCGTCGATTCGCACGAATGGTGCGGGCAGGACCTCTATGACAACAACCGCACATATCCGGACGAGGTGAAGCCGACCGCGGCGTGGCACGCCAGCCACTCCGCCGTCATCCAGGAGGCCCTGGGCTCGAAGAAATGGGATCTCGACCTCACGCGCTACGGCGACATTGGCGAAATATTCATCGACTCGCCGTTCCTCGCTGACGGCATAGGCGACATCACGTTCAACTGGGAGGCGCCGGAATCCGAAAGCTCCTACACGAACTATCCGGTGATTCTTGAAATCGAGCGCCGCAACGAGGCAAACGACGCCGGAGAGGTAGTAGGTGTCGTGACAACCCTTGTCACGCGCGCCTCGGAAGCGGACAAGGCGTCCTCCTGGACGAACTTCACCGGCGCGGTCCGCGTCCCATGCCTCACGAACAACGTATCCGGGCGCCTGCGCATCCAGCCCCGGCCGTGGGTCGAAAACGGCACCAACAGGCTCGGGCGAGTCCGCATCGACAACCTGCGCGCCTCCGACTACCCGAACGCCGGAGACTCGTCATGGGAGGGCTACAACCTGCTCGTCTCCACGTTCACGATGTCCGACGAGACTCGTCGTCTGAAATTCGACGGCAACTCGGCCAACGCCGACGAGCGCCGCTCCGCCGTCCTGAACGACGACATAACAAAGGACACCCTTGTCCCCCCCATGGCCGAGCACCTTCCATACGTGCAGACGCCATCCATCAACACCGGCGTCGGCGAAATCGGATTCTGGTATCGCGGACATCCGGACAACGGTTCCAAAACGGCTTCGCTGTCGCTTCAGGTTGCCACGCGCTCGACGCCGACGGACGCGGAATGGCGCGTTCTAACGACCAACGACCTAGAACGAAAGAGTCCGACATACAGCGAGCAGGTCGCGGCCATTGAAGCGCTGGACAGCATTACCACAAACGAATGGAAATACTTCAACGCCGAATTCTTCCAGGACGAATATCCGCTCCTGCGCATCTACTCGGCGCAGACGAACTCCCACAATCGAGTGATGATCGACAACGTCCTCGTCACGGAACCCGTCCGCACGGGCATTGACGTTGGATACATCACCTTCTCGCCTGACATCCCGCTCGACTCGTCGAGCGTCGGCGTCAAAGTCGGACTCGTGAACCCGCGCATGCGCCCGTCCAACATCGAGGTCGAGCTGCAATACTACGTGGGAACCAACAAGTGGGGATACGCGAATTGGCGCAACGATTCTTCCGTCGTCACGCTGCCGCTCAACCGGTCCGCCACAGACCAATACGTCTTTGAAACCGACAACCGCCACCGCATCGAGCGCCTGCCCGTTGACTCCGTCGTGCAATACTGCGCGAAAGTGACATTCGAGGGCACCGGAAACCCGACGCCGCGCTATTCGGCGGAGCAGTCGCGCGATGTGGCGAAGGGATTCTGGTTTGAGAATCCGGAGTGGTACGAGCCAGTCGATCTCAACAAGGAATTCGGAACCGAAGACAAGCCCATGGCGCACTACTGGGTCTTCTCGACGCCAACAAACACCGTGTTCATAAACGAAGTCGTTCCGGCGGTCCGCTCCGATGCTCCAAAGTTCCCCGAAAGCGTGTCAAACCAGTTTGTCGAGATTATCGGCCCGGCTGGCGTTGACATTTCCGGATGGAAGCTCGAAGTCCACGACAGCGAGAAGGAATCGGGGAACTTCCTGCCGCAAATCGACCAAATCATGTGGACTAATGTCCTCAATTCCGGCGCGACGCCGCAACCCGACACGTCGTCCAAGCGGAAACTGGGCTGGGGATTCTGGGTCCTTGGCGGCGCGAACGTCACAAACCGAAATCAGGAAATCTTCACGGACGAAGTTCTCAGGCAAACGGCGCTTAACGCATACCCCGACAACACACTATACATTCCCGGAGCGCTTGTGCTTAAACGTTCAATGGGAGCATACGCGGACCGCGTCTGCTGGGCAAGCGAAAACGAGTCGGAAGTCCAGGACTTCAAAGACGCCGGATACAGATACTTCGGAGAACTGAAAATATCCCCGCGCTATCAGGATTCGTGGTCACAGATCGTCGTCACGAACGCCGGCGTCGCCGGGTTCGGCTGGGCCTCGTTCGCGGACTCCACGCCCGGAGCCTACAACGAACAGCAGGAGGCATCGATCTGGAAGGCATACGACCCGGACGTCGAAGATCCGCTCGATCTTGAGGATCCCCCCGAAATCTCAAACCTCCGCATCACCTACATGTATGTGAGCGAACCGGAGGACATCGACTACGGCGGGTTCGTCATGTCGATCGTCGTCGTCCACCTGGACGGAACTTTCTCCATCGACAACGGGTCCAGTCTTCGGACAGGGGACTTCGAGTGGCAGTTCCTCCACGCCGACAATGTGGAGGATCTTTCGGATCCCGACGGCCCATACGTGTCAGCCGACGTCTTTCCGGGCTACGACAACCCGGTGGCGGAAGCAGGGCGGAAAACGGTGGATTTCTCCGTCGATATCGTGGTGCCGGCGGAATCCGCGTCCCATTTCTTCAGAATCCGCGCGATTCCGCAACCGCGTTATCGCTAGATTTGGGGAAATCTGACCATGGCCGGCCTTGAGCAATGGGAGGACGCGCTCGCGCGCGTCCTTTCTTCGGTGGACGAGACGCTTGAATCGCGCCACGGCGCGCGCTGGCCGCGTCATCCCGCGCGACCCGCGCACGGAGCGGCGGCGAACCCGCAATACGACGGACTGTTCCGAGTGACCGCCGTGTTCACGGCGGGATACGGCTCGGCGCTTGGTCCGGGCTATGTTCTGCGGCCGGAGATTTCGACGCTTGCCACGCTCTCGCAGGAGGATCGCGCGGCAATAGCCGACGAGGCGGCGGCGCTTGTGCGCAAAGGGCTCGCGCGTGAGTTTCCCGGTCGGGACCTCAGGGTCGAGAAGGACGGCGCCTCCTGGAAAATCGTCGGCGACCTGTCGTTGGGAAAATGAGTTGAAGCATTTAAAAATTCCCGAACTGCCGGTCGCGGAGGCGTTGCCATCGTTGCGCGATGCGCTAAAATCGTCTGCTTCCGCTGTCCTGTGCGCGCCTCCGGGCTCTGGAAAGACAACGACCGTGCCCCTCGCCCTTCTCTCCGAGCCGTGGATGCATGGCAAATCGACGCTCCTGCTGGAGCCACGCCGAATGGCCGCCCGCGCCGCGGCCTGGCGCATGGCCGACATCGTCGGCGAGCAGGTGGGCGGACTTGTCGGGTGGCACGTTCGCCTGGAGCGCAAGTCTTCGCCATCGACCCGCGTTCTGGTTCTGACGGAAGGTCTGCTTTCTCGCCGCATTCTCTCGGATCCGGAACTTGACGGCGTCGGGCTTGTCATCTTCGACGAATTCCACGAACGATCGGTCCACGCCGATTTCGGTCTGGCTCTCGCCCTGGACGTCCAGCGCGCGCTGCGCCCGGATCTGCGAATTCTCGTGATGTCCGCCACGCTCGACGCCGATGCCATCGCACGCCACCTCGCCCCCGACGGATCCGCCGCCACTGTCATCCAGGCCCACGGACGAATGTTTCCGGTCGAAACCGAGTTCGAGCCGTTCGCACAGGAGCCGAATCCGGCCAGAAAAACCGCCCTCGGCGTGCGCCGGGCGCTTGCGCGCCACGATGGTTCCGTGCTTGCCTTTCTCCCCGGCGAGGGAGAAATCCGCTCGTGCGCGGAAGCGCTCTCCGCTCCTGGAGCGCTTCCTTCAGACGCCGACTTGCGTCCGCTCTACGCCGCCCTGCCCCGCCGCGAACAGGACCTCGCCCTCGCGCCGCCGCCCGCGGGACGGCGCAAGGTGGTCCTCGCCACTTCGATCGCCGAGTCGTCTCTGACTATCGAAGGAGTCTCTTGCGTCGTCGATTCCGGTCTCGCACGCATTTCACGCTTTTCACCAGACTCCGGCATGAGCCATCTGGAGACGATTCGCATCTCCCGCGACCGCGCAGACCAGCGCGCCGGCCGCGCCGGCCGCCTATGTCCTGGCTGGTGTCTGCGCCTCTGGGACGAAGCGGCAGACCGCCGCCTCGCCCGCGCCGCACCGCCGGAAATTCTCGTGGCTGATCTCGCTCCATTCGTTCTGGCCTGCGCCGACTGGGGATCAAGCGCCCCGGACTCCGTGCCGTGGCCAACACCGCCCCCGGCCGCAACATGGCGCGGCGCGATCGCCCTGCTGCGCAGTCTAGACGCGCTCGACTCCGACGGGCGGATCACCCCGCACGGGCGCGACCTAGCCCGTTTCGGCGCTCATCCGCGCCTCGCCCAGATGATGCTTGCCGCGCTTGACGCCCCACCGGAAAGCACAGAGGAGGCATGCCTCCTAGCTGCCGCGCTTTCGGAGGGACTTCCGGCATCCGCGCGTCCTTCCTCCAACGCCGAACACCTCGTGCGCGACCTTCAGGAGGGCGACGGCGCGGTGCCTCCGGCTGCACGCTCCCGCATCCGCGAACTCGCCAAGGCGTGGTTCGCGCAGCTCACCCGCTCTCGCAACAAACACGTCTCCGTTCGAGACAACGACGCGTTCCCCCACCCCGCCCCGTCCGGACTCCACCAGACATCAGGCGTTTGCTCGACAGGCGAACTGCTCGCCATGGCCTATCCGGACCGACTGGCGCGACGCCGCCGCACCGCGAGCGACGAGGGCCGATACCTCACCATTGGCGGACGCGGGGCCAAGCTTCCTCCCGGAGATCCGCTTGCCCGCGCCGAATGGATCGTCGTGGCGGACATCGACGAAGCCGATGCCGACGGCGCGATCAGACTCGCCGCGCCAATTGACGCCACTGCCGTAATGCGGCTTTTCGGCTCCCGCATTGTGACTGAAAGCGTCGTCGAATGGAACGACCGCGCAGGTCGAGTTGATGCAGTGGAGCGCGAAAAACTCGGCGCGGTTGTCGTCAGAGAGCGTCCGGCCCGCGACCCAGACCTGGACGCCGTCTCGCGATGTCTGTGTCTCGGCCTTCGCTCCCGCGGCATCGCGGCGCTTGGCTGGACCGACGCCTCGCGCGCTTTGCGCGCGCGCATGTCCTTCCTTCGCCGCGCTTTGCCCGACGAGGGCTGGCCGGATGTATCCGACGAGGCTCTATCCGCTTCTCTTGAAACATGGCTTGGCCCGCGCCTCGTCGGCTGCAAAACTGCGGCGGAGGCATCCCACGCCGATCTTTGCGGCGCTCTTCGCGACCTTGCCGGACAGTCTCGCGCCCGAGAAATAGACATTCTCGCTCCGGAACGCATGGAAGTGGCGACTGGGTCGCGTGTGCGCATCGACTACGAGGGCGATGTCCCGGCGGCGTCGGTGCGGCTGCAGGAATGCTTCGGCATGACAGCCACCCCGCGCTTGGCGCGCGGGCGCGTGGCCGTTCGGATGGAACTGCTTTCGCCGGCCCAGCGTCCGGTTCAAATCACCGACGATCTGGCCCGCTTCTGGCGCGAGGGCTACCCGCTTGTGCGCAAGGAGCTGCGCGGACGCTATCCGCGCCACTTCTGGCCCGAGGACGGCGCCTCGGCCGTAGCCACACGTCGCTGCGCGCCGCGCCGCTAGCGAAATCCCTGCCCCGCGCCCGGCACCTGTCCTGCGCCCGGCACCTGTCCTGCGCCCGGCGCGCAAGCGCCGGGTTGCGCGCCCGCGCTGCAAAGCGCCGGGTTGCGCGCCCGCGCTGCCAAGCGCCGGGTTGCGCGCCCGCGCTGCCAAGCGCGGGTTTACCTGAATGCCGAGGGCGGCGCGCCGCAGCGGCGGTGGAACGCCACGTTCATGTGGCTCGCGTCGGTGAAACCGCACGCTTCGGCGATCTGCGCCTGGCTCATGGTGTGGAGCGAGAGCAGCGCCTTGGCCCTGCGGATGCGCTGCTCGGCGATTTCCTCTCCCGGGCTGCGCCCCGTCGCCGCGCGGAAGCGCGTTTCCAGCGTCCGGCGCGAGACGTGCAGGCTCCGCGCCAGATCCGCCACGCCGAAGTGCCGCGCCACGTTCGCCTCCACGAGCGCGCGGCAGCGCCGCGCGAGTTCGTCGGTCGTGGCGTCGCGCGCCGTGGAGCGCCGCGCCGCAACGCCCCGGGGGCCGAACGCCACGCGCCGCGTCGGCTCCGCCTCCCGGCGTCGGCCTCCGCGCCGCAGCGCTTCCGTCATTGCCGCGTCCAGCGCCGCCGCCGCCTCGTAGCCCGCCTCCTCGTGCGTGAGCACGATGCTCGAAAGCGTCGGCGTCGAGGTTTCGCAGAGCACTTCGTCGTTGTCCACGCCGAGCACCGCCACTTCGTCCGGCACCGCGATTCCCGCGCCGCTGCAGGAGTCGAGAACTCCGCGCGCCCGGATGTCGTAGGCCGCGAACACGGCAACCGGCTTTTCCAGCGTCTTCAGCCACGCGCCGAGCGCGCGTTCGTTGCCGGAGTCTCCGCCGGAGGCGTTTTCATCCGCCGAGTCCGGATAGATTTCGCACCCGAACCCGCGCGAGGAGAGTTCCCGCGCGAAGGCCTCGCCGCGCGCCAGGGACCACGGCTGCCTGCCGTGCGCCCCGACATACGCGAAGCGCGTGAATCCGCGCTCCGCGAAATGGTCGGCCGCCGCGTGCGCGACGGCTTCGTTGTCGCACACGATCCGCGCCGCCACGCGCGGCATGTCCGGCCCGACTCCGTGCAGCAGGACCATCGGCGTGCGGTGCCGCCGCGCCAGGCGCATGAGGTCCGGCGGCAGGCGATTCCCCAGAATGCCGGAAAAGTTCCAGTTTTTCTCCTCGAAGGTCGTCGGTTCGCCGTCGCGCCCCAGTCGCACGTCGAGCGACCACGGCGCATGGCTTTGCGCGTAGCGCAGGATGCCGCGCAGCATCTGCGTGTGCGAGACGTGCGACGGCGACAGCAGGATCGCCACGTGCGGGGCTTTGTTGACGAGGGTTGCCACGGGGCGGAATTGTCTCCGCCGAGCGCCTTTCTGTCAACCCGTTTCTGCGCAATCATACAATGAAATTTTAGCGCAAGCGTCAAATTTACAATTTCCTCCAGCGGGCGTAGTATCGGAGGCGTTGCGGCGGAACGTCGCTTCCGCGCAGAATTTTCCACCTTTTTTTCGTCCCGTCCACCGATGATCCGGAGTTCTTCAGCCGATTCCTCCTCCGACGTCCCCTCCCTGCGCGTTGGCGTGCTGACCGACATTCACATCACACCGCCGGAGACCGGCGACGAGTGGTTCGTGAAGGCGCTCCGCCGCTTCGACGCGGAGCGGGTGGATGCCGTCCTGGTGGCCGGCGACCTCACGACGTGGTCGCGCCGCTTCGAGTTCGAGGCCGCCATCGCCGCATGGCGCAAGGTCTTCCCCGAGGACCGCCGCTCCGACGGCGCGAAGGTCGAGCGCGTTTTCATCTCCGGCAACCACGACGTCGACGGCTTTTTCTACCCCGACGGCAAGTTCGCCTCCCGCGAGGAGGCGCTGCGCGATTCGTTCTTCTACCACCGCGACGAGTGGTGGCGCGAACTTTTCGGCGAACCCTACGCGCCGGCGCGCGTCGTGGAGGTGAAGGGCTTCCTTTTCGTGCTCGTGAACTGGTGGTCGCGCGCGGCGCGGATTCATCCCACGAACCCGGCGCGCTATCCGCTGGCGGCCGGCATCGCCGAGGAAAGGAACCCGGCCCCGGAGTTTCTTGAAAGGATCGAGGAACGGCTCCCCGCGGACAGGCCGTTCTTCTTCGTGCAGCACGAACCGCTTCCCGGCACGGTCTGCCAGTGCGACCCCGACGCCCCGCTCGACGCCACCGGCCAAATTCTCGCGCGCCATCCGAACTGCATCGCCATCACCGGCCACATGCACTACAGCCTCACCGACGAGCGCTCGATCTGGCAGCGCGAATTCACGGCGGTCAACGCCTCGTGCGCGCGCGGTTTCTGCTTCTCCTTCCCCGGCCGCGAAAACGGCCACTCGGTGACGGACTACCACCGCAACCCGCCATTCGAGATGGACCGCTTCGACATCCAGGCCGTCCGCCAGGGGCTCACGATGGACGTGTTTGGCGACCGCGTCGTCTTCCACCGCTTCAACATCGTGACCGACGCCCCGCTCGGAGAAGACTGGGTGGTCGATTTTGCGCCCGCCCCCCATCCTGATGCGCAGGCTCTGTCCTGCGCAACTCAGGCTCCGCCCTACGCATTCGCCGCCCGCGCCGCCGCATCGCGCCCGCCGCGCTTTCCGGCCGGCGCAGCGGTCGAGGTGCGCGAGATCGACGACGGCCACCGCCGCACCGAGCTCGGCAACGCGCTCGATCCCGCGCCTCGCCCCCAGATCGTGGTTTCCTTCCCGCCCGCGCCCGCCACGCCCGATTCGGACCGCGCCCTCGATTTCTCAGTGTCCGCCGAGCTTCGCATCCAGGACATGGTGCAGGTCGTGCAGGAAAAGCGCGTCTATTCCCCGAACTTCTGCATGGAGGAGGCGCTCGACACCGCGCCCGTCTCCTGCGCCTTCGCCCGCGACGCCATCCCGAAAAACCGCGAAATCCGCTTTGTCGTGCGTCCCGTGGGCAACTGGGGCAAAACCGGCGCCCCGATCGCCAGCCCGTGGAGGAAATTTGCGCCATGAATCGCCTTTTCGCCCTTGCACTTGCCGCCAGTTCCGCGCTCGTTCCCGCGCGAGGGGCCAGCGAGCCCGCGCAACCAAGCGCGGGTTTCAGTCATGCGCCGGGGGGGCAAATCTGTCCTGTGCCGGGAACGGAAGTCTGTCCTGTGCCGGGAACGGAAGTCTGTCCTGTGCCGGGAACGGCAGTTCCCGGTTTCTTCCGCGTCGCCTCCACGGGCGGCGCCGAAGAAACCATCCTCGCACCCGACGGCTCGCCGCGCTTCATCGCCGGCGTGTGCCACGTCCACCCGCGCGGCTCCTACAGCCATGCGCTGCGCTACTCGCCCTACAAGCGCTTCGTCGAGGCGAACTACCCCTCGCTCGAAGCCTGGGCCGATGAAACTGCCGCCCGCCTCCGCGCCTGGGGCTTCAACAGCCTCGGCGCCGCCAGCGACGTGAAGCTGCTCGCCGGCCGCGGCTTTTCGCATGTCTCCGACTCCGCCCTGCGCATGGGCATGTCGTTTGCCACCACGAACGCCGAGCACAGCATCCGCCCCTCGGAAGGCCGGCCCTGCTCCGCGCTGCCCAATGTCTTCCACCCCGACTTTCCGGCCCACTGCGACCGGATCGCCGCCGAGCGCTGCGCCGCCGCCAAGGACGACCCCGACCTTCTCGGCTGGTACATCGACAACGAACTTGCCTGGTGGGCCAAAAACGGCCAGCGCGCGACCGGCGTTTACGACGCCATCCTCGAAATGCCGCCGGAACACAGCGCCCGCCGCGAACTTGAGCGCTGGATGGCCGCCACGGGTGGGGCGGGGACATGTGCGCCGAATGTGCCAACGTTCGGCATCAAGCTCGCCTTCCTGCGCCACTTCGCCCGCACCTACTTCGAGATCACGACCGCCGCGATCCGCCGCCACGATCCGAATCACATGATCCTCGGCTGCCGCTTCGCCGGCCTCCAGGGCGCGCACCCCGTGGTGTGGGAGGAATGCGGCCGCTTCTGCGACATCGTTTCCTTCAACTGCTACCCGTGGGCCGATCTCGACCACGGCGTCGTCCTCGACGAAAAGTGCGGCGTCCCGATGGCCGAGCGCTTCGCCGAATACCACGGCTACGCAAAGAAGCCGATGATCGTCTCGGAGTGGAGCTTCCCGGCGCTCGACACCGGCCGTCCGTGCTTCAAGGGCGCGGGACAGCGCGTCCCCACGCAGAAGGAGCGCGCCGAGGCGTCCGCGCTCTTCCTGCGCACGATGCTCGCGCAGCCTTTCGTCGTGGGCTGCGAGTATTTCATGTGGTGCGATCGCCCCGCGCAGGGAGCGGGCAAGGCCAACGCCGAAGACTGCAACTACGGCCTCGTGAACGAGGAGAACACCCCCTACGACGATCTGCTCGCCGCCCTTTCGCCGCTCATGCACGACGCGGCGGTCCTGCATGCCGACGGCTCGCCGCCCGCCCCCCTGGCGGCGTCGCAGCCGACCGCCCCCACCGAGCGCGACCACTACTTCGAGGAAGCGGCTGCGTTGGCCGCAAAAAACAAGGGGCAAGGCGACATTGCGCCCCCCGAATCCTTCGTGGCAGAAAACCCCGAAGGCTCCTGGCTCCTTTCCAACGCCTTCGTGCGCGTCTCCGGCCGCATTGGTTCGCAATACGCCGCCGACGAGATCGCCTTTTCTCCCGCTCCCGGCGCGGCAGCGCCGGGTCCCGTCGGCCGTTTCGGCGCGATGCTGCAACTCGTCGATTCCGGCACCAACACCTGGATCGACACCTCCTGCGTCACCGACGTTTCCTTCTCCCGCGATCCCGCGACCGGCATCGCCTCCGTCACCATCCGCGCCGAAACTCCCGCCCTGCATCCTGATGCGCAGGCTCCGGCCTGCGCAACCCCGGCCCCGTCCTTCGCAATCACGACCCGCCTGTCCCTGGCGCCGGACTCCCGCGACCTTCTCGCCGAAATTCTCGCCGTCGAAAACCTCGGCGAGCGCCCCATCGAGGGCTGGCTGCCCTTCCTGCGCCCGTATTCAAGCGAAAGGAAGCCCGCCCCCGTGCCAAAGGTGCTCGACCGCTGGGCCGCGCCGTGCGAGGCGGAGTGGCGGCTCCCCGGCGGCGGCTCGTGGGGCATCCGCTCCTCCGACCTTTCCGCCAAGCGCTTCCGGTTCTTCGTCGACAAATCGGGACGCCAGCATCCCGACGCGCGCTTCGCGCCCGTCGATGCGCTCGGCCACGCCGACCGCCGCCCCATCGCGCCGGGCGAAACCTGGCGCCCCGCGACGCCCCCGTCGGCGCGCATCTACCTCAAGCCGGCGGAAGGAGGCGCCCGATGAAAGCGCCTTCCCTTTCCCGCCTCTTCCAGGCCCTATGCGCGCTCGCGCTACCAAGCGCGAGTCCCTGCGCGCTCGCCGTGCAAACGGCGAGTCTCCTCTGGCGCGACGGCGCGACGCTCGACCTCGAAGGCCGCGGATTTCCCGGCCTGACCTCCTCGCCCTACGTCCGCATCCCGGACAAGTGGAAGGACGCAATCCCGGAGGGCGTCTGGCGCAACTCGCGCACCTCGATGGGGATGTGCGTCCGCTTCGTCACCGACTCGCCGACGGTCGGCGTGCGCTGGAGCGCCGCCGCGCTCCCGCCGCCGCACCCGCAGATGGCGCCGGGCGGACAGACCGGCATCGACGTTTACAGGCGCGCCCCCGGCGGCGAGTGGACGCACTGCCGCATGGGGACACCGGACCCGAAGACCAGGCGCGGCGAACTCCGTCTCGACTGGACGCCTGGCGACGAATGCCTCGTCTACCTGCCGATGCGCATCCCGAATCTCGCATCGTTCGAAATCGGAGTCGCGAAAGGCAGTTCCTTCGACCCGCCGCCGCCGCACGCGGTCGCAAAGCCCGTCGTGCACTACGGCACCTCGATCGTGCACGGCTCGCGCGCCTCGCGCCCCGGCATGGCCTTTCCCGCGATCTACTCGCGCCTTGCGGATGTCGAAGTCGTGAATCTCGGCTTCCCGGGCCTCGGGAAAATGGAGCTGCCGATGGCCGACCTTCTCGCCGAAATCGACGCCGCGCTCTACATCGTCGA
>DJYI01000128.1:1472-26477 GCA_002448475.1 Verrucomicrobia bacterium UBA6982 | reverse complement strand
GACGACTGGGACCTCGCCCTTCCGGGCGAGGTGCGGGCTGAAGCCCGCCGCTCCGATACTCCTTTGCGGCGGCTGCACCGAAACCGGCGTCGCGCGCCCGCAGGAGGTCTTCGCGAAGGGCGTCTTCGACAAGCTCAAGGCCGAAGACCCGCAGAAGTGGGCGAACCTGCACTTCCTCTCCGGAGTCGGACAGCTGCCAGTTTCCTCCGACGCCACCACCGACCACATCCACCCCAACGACTACGGCCTCGCCCACATGGGCCCGGTTTACGCCGAAGCCGTGAAGAGCATTCTTTTCACAAACCCCAACAAGGAAAACAAGCCATGAAAACACCAAGACACCTCGCATCAAGCCTCGCGCTTGCCGGCGCGTTCGCCTGTACTCTCGCCGTGCCAACGGCGAGTCCCGCCCGCACCGTCTACGACGCCGGGAAGGCGTTCAACGAAGCCGGCGCGAATGTCAACTCATTTGGCCCTTGGTCTCTATGGCACGCCTCTAGCGCCACACTCGCGTCAACGGCTGCATTCGGCACGTATTCTGCGAACTCCGGCGTTTACAAAGGCATCACCCGCAACAGTCCGGTATCGGCACCGTGGATTCGAGTGAACACAAGCGCTTCGGCGCAAAATGCCGTTTCCGGCGAAGTCATTTTGCCAAATGAGTTCTATCTCCATCCGGGAAACCCGTCGCAGGCCAATCCATGCGATGTCGTGCGCTTCACGGTTCCGGAAGCCGGCTGGTATTCGGCGCTCGTCTTCGCCCACGACGTGAACTATGGCAGCGGCACCGATGGTGTCGTCGTCACCATCCGCGCCGGCGGCAATGCCCTTGCGCAGCAGAATGTCTCTCTTGAAAGCGTCGCTTGGAGCACCCGCCGGTTCGATTTCCAGATGCCCGTGCGTTGGATGTCCGCCGGTGAGACCATAGAGGTCGTCATCGGCCCGAACGACGCCCACAGCAACGACGCCACAGGACTCCGTTTCCAGGTGACGAAGGAAGACGAAGGCGCGTTCTACGACTCCGGCATCGCGATGACGAACAACCTCGCCACGCGCTACGAAAACCCCTATGGTTCGATCGAGCATGGCACCTGGTATGCGCTGTCCGGAACCGTCACCGACCAGCTGTCCGCCTTAACCAACGTCTCCTCAATGGCGAGCAGCCGCATTCAAACGAGGGCGACGAGCAGCACCTATTTGAAGGGCTTCGCCAACGCCGCAAACGGCCAATCCCCGTGCGTCCTCGTCAACACGAGGGCGACCTCGGCGGGGAACGCGGCGCCGAATGAACTCTATGTCCATCCTACGGGGAGCAACCTCAAGAATCCAGTCTTCATTCGGTTCCGCCCACCGATGAGCGGATTCTACACCGGGTCCGTCGTGGCCCGCGACCTCAACAAGTCGGCAAGCACCGACCCCAAAGTCGACGGCGTGGACGTGTTCCTCTACGCCTCCGACGCGCTCGTGACAAACACCTACATTTACGTTTCGAATTTCACCGCCACGGCGCACTTCACGCTGGACACCCGCTTCATGGCCGCGGGGGAACCGATCGACATCGTCGTTGCGGGGCACAACAATGCAAGCAGCGACGGCACGGGCATTTCAGCCATCTTTCGCCGCGAGGGCGATCCGCTCTGCGACGCGGGGATTTCGTATTACAGGGAGCATGAATCCCGAAACTGCTCCAACTACTTTTCCGACCAGTCGGACAACGCGGCAAAATGGCTGCTGGCGATGAAATCCGATCCTTGGCTGGAGGCGCACTCCCCTCTCGGCACGTATCTCACCCCCTCCGGCACCTCCCTTGACTGGTGGACTCACGCCACAGGCACCAGCAACAACGGCACGACGCCGCGCTTCGCAATGGCGACAAACGGCATAGCCTCGATTGACAGCCTGTATTTGACCTCCTCCCCGCTGCTGTCCACAACGCCATACGAGCTTGTCGTTCAGCCCAGCGCAACCGCCAGCCCTTCATTGCGGGCCGAAGTCCCGTCGAACGGCGTGTATCGCGCCCGCAGTTACGCCCGGGACCTTAACAACAACACTAGCGCCAACGGCGTCCGAGTCCTGCTTTCCGCCGGCGGCTACGGCCCCGATTCCGCCATCGTGTCACGGGACAACGGCGCGGCATATCCATACGAGGCAGCTGTTGCCGCCGACTGCCTCTGGATGAAGTCGGGCGAGGCGCTGTATTTCACAGTCGATTCAAGGGCCGACTCGGCCTCCGACGCCACAGCCCTTTCCGCCTGCTACGTGAAGACCGGCGACGCCCCGACGGCCCGCGTCGTGAACATCGACATCGGCGGCGCGGGCGATGGCCGGCTCTCCTCCTTCGCCGGACGCGGCCGCGAGGGCTGGAGCGACTGGACGGCCTGGAACGCCCTCCGCACCGGCACGGCCGCTTCCGCCACCGTCGAGAACTGCCGCGAGGCCGACGGCACGACGCCGCGCAACGTGACGGTCACCCTGTCCGGCGCCGTCGCCGCCGCGTCCGGCTCCACCGGCTGCGCGATGCTCGACACCGGCACCGCCGACTCCTGCACGTTCACGGTCGCGAAGCTCACGCAAAACGCCGCCTACACGCTCTACCTCTACGGCACCGGCGACGCCGCCTTCACCGTCGGCGGCGAAACCAAGTTCCTCGACGGCCTCTGGTTCCGCTCCGATTACGAACCCTGCTTCGCCCGCTTCGAAACGACCGCCGACGCAAATGGCGAAATCACCGGCTCTTTCGCCGCATCCGCCACCGGCGACGCCTTCTCCGGCCTCTCCATCGTCGGCGAATTCCCGGAATTCGTCCCCAGCGCTTTCGTAATGGTGTTGCGATGATCTGCAGAACCGTTCAACTCACCGGCGTCGCCACGCCGGCGCACCGGATGTTCTTCGGCACCGCCATCCCCGCCATGCTGGAGGGGGGCGACGCGAACGCCCTCCTTTCCGCCGCCGTGGACGCCGGCTTCAACGCCATCGACACGGCCCGCGGATACGCGCGCGCCGAAGAATCCCTCGCGAGGTGGCTCAAGTCCGCCCCCGGCAACCGCGACCGCATCGTCCTCCTCACCAAGTGCTGCGACATGTTCGGCGACCGCACCCAAAAGGTCGTGACGGCCGAGCGCATCCGCAAGGAGATGGACGAGTCGCTCCGCACCCTCGGCACCGACCACGTGGACGTCTTCCTCCTGCACCGCGACGACCCGACGCACCCCGTTTCGGAATACGTCGAGACGCTGGAGTCCCTGCGCCGCGAAGGCAAGTGCCTCTCCTACGGCGGCAGCAACTGGACGCACACCCGCCTCGCCGAGGCCAACGCCTACGCCGCCGCGCACGGCTGCCAGGGCATGACGCTCTCCTCGCCGCACTACGGCCTCGCCGAGCAGGTGCGCGACCCGTGGGGCGGCGACTGCGTGACCGCGACCGGCGCGGCCATGGCCGACGCCCGCGCGTGGTATCGCGAGACACGCATGCCGCTCCTCGCATACTCCTCGCTCGGCCGCGGCTTCTTCTCCGGCGCCTTCAAGGCCGCCGACCTCGACGGCGCGAAGCGCGTGCTCGACGACGTCGCGCAGCGCGGCTACCTCTGCGACGCCAACCTGAAGCGCCTCGCCCGCGCCGAGAAAATCGCCG
Source organism: Verrucomicrobia bacterium UBA6982 (assembly GCA_002448475.1). Classification (GTDB taxonomy): domain Bacteria; phylum Verrucomicrobiota; class Kiritimatiellia; order RFP12; family UBA3636; genus UBA3636. The sequence goes on along the minus strand of DJYI01000128.1, from coordinate 22,847 downwards.
CCGCCCACGGCGTCCACGTCGCGACCGTCGCGATGGCCTACCTGCTCACGGACGAGATGAACACGCTCGCCGTCGTCAGCATGCCGCAGCCCGAACTCCTCCAGGCCAACCTCAAGGTCTTCGATTTCGAATTCGCCCCCGGCGAGCGTGAATCCCTCGCCGCAATTTAAGGTTGAAAAGTTGAAAAGTTGAAAGGTTGAAAAGTTTTTGCAATGCATAAAATTGCGTTAGTCACCAACGGCGAGGAACGCCTCCCCGCCGGAATCGCGGACCGAATCCGCGAATTCGCCGATTTCCGGGCGAAGAAATGCGCTTCGCCCGACGACCTGCTCGCCTCCTTCGGCGACGCCGAAATCCTCTGGGGCTTCGGCCCCGACGTAAGCTGCATGGCTCCGCGCGTCCTCGAAAAGATGCCGGCCCTCAAGGCGCTTTTCCGCTCCGGCTCCGGCATCGACGCCCTGCCCTGCGAATGGGCGCGCGCCCACGGCATCGGCATCTACAACACGCCCGAGTCAATCGCCGAGTGCGTCGCGGAGCACGCCGTGTCGCTCCTGTTCTCCTTCATCCGCCAGATTCCGCAATACAACGCCCGCGCCAAGGCCGGCTACCCCTGGGGCAAGGTCGAAGGCATGGACTGGCACATCTCGCACAGGACGCTCGGCCTGATCGGCTACGGCAACATCGCCCGCCGCGTAGAGAAGATGGTGTCCGGCTTCGACATGAAGTGCATCCACTACGACCCGTTCGTCCCCGGCTCCCTGCCGCTGGAAACGGTGCTGCGCGAGGCCGACTACGTGAGCGTCCACTGCCCGCTCGTGCCCGAGACCGAAAAGCTCATCAACGCCGAACGGCTCGCCATGATGAAGCCAAACGCGCTTCTCGTGAACACCTCGCGCGGCGGCGTCGTGGACGAGGAGGCCCTCGCCGACGCCCTCGACCGCGGCGTCATCGCCGGCGCGGCGCTCGACGTGATGGCGCAGGAGCCGCCGGACGTCCACAGCCGCCTCCTCCAGCACCCGAAGTGCATCGTGACTCCCCACGTCGCCGCCTTCTCCTGCGACTTCGAGAAAAACTTCTTCGACTACTCCGTGAAAAAACTCCGCCAGATCTGCGACGAAATCTGAACCTTTCAACTTTTCAACCTTTCAACTTTTCAACCCCATGAACCCCACACTTGACTCCCTTCCCGTCGCCTGCACCGAGGCGACGCCGGTTCCCGGGCACGAGCCGTCGCTCCTCCCGGCCGGGCGAGACTTTAAACTCGCCTGGCACGACGAGTTCGACGGCACCGCGCTCGACCGCGCCAAGTGGGACTACCGCCTCTCGATGATGCAGAGGCGCCATCCCGCCTGGACCGACAACGCCGTCCGCCTCGACGGCAACGGCAACGCCGTTTTCGAACTCAAGCTGGAAGACGGCCTCCCCGTCTCCTCCCAGCTCCAGACGGGCTACAACTTCATGGACGAGCCCGTTTCGGAAACGCTCTGCAACGGGAGCGACCACCTCCAGTGGCCCATCGGCAAGCTCCGCGAACCGCTCTTCGAACACGCCTTCGGCTACTGGGAATGCCGCTGCCGGCTCCAGCAGAAGCCCGGCTGGTGGAGCGCCTTCTGGATCCAGAGCCCGACCATCGGCGCCTCGCTCGACCCGGCCCGCACTGGCGTCGAAATCGACGTCATGGAGTGCTTCAAGCCGGGCGTTTGCCACATCCACAACCTCTTCCAGGGTGGCTACGGCAAGGACAACGTCCGGATCACCGCCGGGAGCGACCTCGACCTCGATAAGACCGTCTTCCACCGATTTGGCGTCCTGTGGGAGGACACGGGCTACACCTTCTACGTGGACGGCCGCGAACACGGGCGCATCGAAGGCCATGTCTCGCGCGTCCCGGAGTTCGTGCTGATTTCGACCGAAGTGAAGGGCTTCCGCCACGCGGACCACCAGCCGACAAAGGAGGCCTACGAGGCCGTGGGCGACACCTTCCTCGTCGATTACGTCCGCGTGTTCGATCAACAATAACCCGCCCTCCTTTTCAACCCTTCAACCTTTAAACTTTTCAACCTTTCAACCATAAAAATGTCCCGTTTCTTCGACAACCTCGGCAAGCGCGTCTCCATTGGCGCGGTCATCTCCATGAGCGACCCGACGGTCTGCGAACTCGCCGGCGACTGCGGCATGGACTTCTGCTGGATCGACGCGGAGCACTGTCCGATGACGATCGAAACCGTGCGCGACCACCTGCTCGCGCTGCGCGGCACGGGCTGCGCCGGCTTCGTGCGCGTCCGCGAATGCGACCCGATGATCATCAAGCCCTACCTCGACCTCGCGCCCGACGGCATCATCTGCCCGATGGTCAACACGCCCGAACTGGCCGAGGCGGCCGTCGCCGCGTGCCGCTATCCGCCGCGCGGCATCCGCGGCTGGGGCCCGCGCCGCGGCATCGGCTACGGCGGCATCCCCGCGCCGGACTACATCCGCGAAAGCGAGAAAAAGCCGCTCGTCATCTGCCAGATCGAGCACATCGACGCCGTGCGCAACCTCGACAAGATCCTCGCCGTGCCGGGCCTCGACTGCATCGCCATCGGCCCGATGGACCTCTCCGGCTCGATGGGCCTCCTTGCGCAGACCGACCACCCGGAACTGAACAAGGTCATCGACGAAATCTGCGCCAAGGTCAAAAAGGCCGGCAAGATCCTCGGCACAGCCTCGTCCAACTTCCCGCGCTGGAAGGCGCGCGGCGTGGACTGGTTCACGGGCCTCGGCGACTGGAACGCCCTCGCCGCCGGCTTCCGTGCCCACGTGGCCGAGTGCCGATAGCATTGCGCCTGCCTTTGGGGTAGAATCCCCGCACACATGAAAGCCCAGCCCGCCTCTGCGCCCGCGTTGCCAAGCGCGGGTTGTGCGCCCGCTTGCGCGCCCGCCGTGCAAACGGCGGGTCTTCCCCCCGGCTGGCACCGCGACGAATCGACCGGCTGCCTGGTTCGCGATGTCATCCACCGCATGGGGCGGCGCGCCTTCCGCTGGGATTATTGCGGCACGGGCACCTACCTGATCACCATGACCTTGGCCGACCGTTCGCGCCCCCTTTTCGGGCGCCTCGTTGGCACCGGCCCCGAGTCGGCCCGCATCGAGCTGTCCCCGCTTGGCCGCGAAATCGACGGCCACCTGCGGAACATCGGCGCTTTTTCCCCCGAAATCGAGGCGCTGGCGGTGCAGCTCATGCCCGAGCACCTACACGCCGTGCTGCGCGTCCATCACCGCATGTCCAAGCCGCTCGGCATCGCCCTGCGCGGCTTCAAGGGCGGGGCATCGAAAATCTACTGGCGCTCCTGCGCCGCCAGCTCCGGCGAAGCAGGGCGGAAGCCGCTCTTCGCCCCGGGCTACGTCGATACGATTCTGGGCGACGGGCTTGCCGTCGATCGGGGAATCGCCTACACCCTCGACAACCCGCGGCGCCTCTTGGAAAAGCGCGCCCACCCGGAATATTTCCAGGTCGTGCGCGAATTGCGGATACAACTCGCCGTTGGCACGGCGAGCGCCCACTCCGCGCCAGCGCTGCAAAGCGCGGATTGTGCGCCGCCCGTGCAAACGGGCGGTCTCCGCGCGGGTTTCTCCGCCATCGGCAACCAGGCGTTGCTCCAGGCGCCCGTCATTCTGCAGGTGCAGTGTTCCCGCAGCTGGTTCGAATACCGCCGAGCGTCGGACGGCTCCATACTCAAGGGCGCGCCGCCCCTCCGGGAAACAGCCGAGTTCGCCGAGCGCCGGGATGCCTTTTTGGAGGAGGCGGCGCACGGCGCCGTGCTGGTTTCACCGTGCATCAGCCACGGCGAGCGAGAAATCGCGCGGCTGGCCTTCGAGCGCGGCCATCGCGTCATCACGCTCCGCAACAAGGGCTTCAACCCACTTTACAAGCCAGGCGGCAAGTTGTTCGACCAATGCGCCGCCGGCAACCTTCTCATCCTCGCCCCCATCGCATGGCCATACATCCCGGGCGAAAAGGCGCTGACCCGCATCGACGCATGCATCCTCAACTGCATCGCCCAGTGGATCGCCGGCCCCGGGGCGGTGGAAATCCGCTACCGCGGCGTCAAGCCGGCCCATGTCGCCGAGCTGGCGGCGGCCGCGCTGGCCGCAAATCAACCTTCAAGCAGAAAAGCATGAATCCAACCGACCATTCCAACACGGCGCCTGCCGCTGATCCGCAGCGCCCCAGCCCCTTCCTGGCCGCCACAAGCGACCGCGATCCGCTCTCCTACCGCGTAGGCGAGCCAATGAGCTTTGCCTTCCGCGCAACCGGCGCCCCCCAAGGCGCCCGCATCAGCTGGGCTCTCACCGGCGACGACGGCCGGAACGAAACCGGCGAGCTGGCCACCGCGCCCGCTGGTGCGCCCGCGCTGCAATGCGCAGGTTGTGCGCCCGCCGTGCAAACGACGGGTCTCCCCCGCCCCGGTTTCGTGCGCCTCCGCGCCGATCTCCTCGCCCCGGACGGCTCTGCGCTCGCGCACTTCGAAGGCGGGGCCGGCGCGGATGTGGATTCCATCCGCGCCGACACGCCGCTGCCGCCCGACTTCGCCGCCTTCTGGGCGCGGCGCAGGGCAGCGCTCGCCGCCGTGCCGATGGACGGCGCAACCGCGCGCGAAATCGGCAGTCCGCTCGCCGGCGTCCGCCTCTTCGAGGTGTCCATCCCCTGCGCCGGCTCCCGCCCATCCACGGGCTTCCTCTCCATCCCCGACCGCCCGGGCCGCTTCCCAGCGAAAATCCACTTCCACGGCTACGACGAGAGCTGGCGCGACACCGCCTACGCCACGCCGACCGCCGATCGCCTCTCCCGCGACGCGATCGTCCTCGACCTCTCGGCGCACGGCTTCGCGCTCAACCGGGAGCCGGAATACTACGCCGCCCTGCGGGCCGAGAGCGGCTCAAACGGCCACGACTACGCCTTCGACCCCGTTCAGAACTCCGACCCCGACACCGCCTACTTCGGCGGCATGTCGTGGCGCGTCATGCGCGGCCTCGAATACCTCAAGAGCCGCCCCGAATGGGACCGCCGCACCCTGATCGCCGAAGGCGGCAGCTGCGGCGGACTCCAAACCATCTGGGCCGCCGCACTCGACCACGACGTCACCGAGTGCCGCCCGTTCATCCCGTGGTGCTGCAACCTGGCCGGCCCGGCGGCGGGCCGCGAACACGGCGACTGGTTCGTCGAATGGGTCCCCGCCCTCGCCTACTACGACCCGGTGAACCTGGCGCGGCTCATTCCCGCCACCTGCCGCACCACGATCACGTGGGCGGGCCTTGGCGACTACATCTGCCCGCCGTCCGGTGTCATGGCCTTCTACAACGCCCTGCGCTGCCCGAAGTCCATCACCTTCATTCAGGGGGCCATGCACCTCTACGTGCCGCCAGCGCCGCAGCAAACCGACTCCCGAAACTCCAACGACATCCCATGAACGCCACGACCGAAAACAACCGCTTCGAAACCTCAGCCACGACCCGTCTCCAGAGCGCCATCGACGACGCCTTCCGGCGCGGCGGCGGCACCGTGGAAGTCCCGCCGGGCGTCCATCGCGTGGGCGGCCTGCGCCTGCGCTCGAAGGTCACGCTCCTCCTGCGCTCCGGCGCGGTCCTCAAGGCGAGCCGCGACCCCGCGGACTACGACATCCTCCCGCACGACGCGCTGGAACCCGTGCCGCAGGAGGAGTTCGCCCCCGGCGTCCGCTGGCTCCCCGCCGCCACGCGCAAGACGCACGACCACCTGCTCAAGTCCGCCAGCCGCTGGAACAACGCGATCATCCGCATCTACCGCGCCCGCGACGCCAGGATCATCGGAGAACCAGGCTCGGCCATCGACGGCTGCGACAGCTACGACCCGCTTGGCGAGGAGGACTTCCGCGGCGTGCACGGCATCGCGGCGCACGACTGCGAAAACCTGGAGCTCCGCGGCTACGAGATCCGCAACACCGGCAACTGGGCGCACTCGTTCTGGCGCTGCCGCGACGTCGCGTTCTCGGATCTCGTCATCCTCGGAGGACACGACGGCATCCACTTCTGCTCGTGCGATCGCGTCTCGATCGACCGCTGCGTCATGAAAACCGGCGACGACTGCGTCGCCGGCTTCGACAACGAGGACGTGACCGTCCGCGACTGCGACCTCAACACCGCCTGCAGCGCCTTCCGCTTCGGCGGCCGACGCGTCCTCGTCGAGCGCTGCCGCTGCCACGGCCCTGGCGAGTATCCGATTCGCAACAGCCTCACGAAGGAAGAGCAGATTTCCGGATCGCACGGATCGCCCGGCTCCGGGCACCGCACGATGCTCGCACTCTTCACCTACTACGCCGACTTCTCGCTCTCCATCCGCCACGAACCGGGGGAAATCGTCCTGCGCGACTGCTCGCTCGACACCGCAGAGCGCTTTCTGCACTACAACTTTTCCGGGAACGAAGTCTGGCAGAAGGGGCGCCCGCTCTCCTCGATCCGCTTCGAGAACTGCACCGCGACGAACATCGGCATGAGCCTCTGCGCCTACGGCGACGCCGCGCACCCTCTCGCGCTCGCGCTTGAAAAGTGCCGCTTTGCGTTCGCACCGCCGCAACCCGAGTTCATGCGCGCCGCGCACGTCAGCGCGCTGACGCTGCGCGACTGCGCCGTCGAGGGCGTCGACGGCCCCCTCGTGCGCAGCTGGGGCGGCGTGGCGGCCCCCGACGCGGAACATCTCGTCGGCGTAGCCCCGACGGTACTTGCCGCGACTTCCGCCTTTTCGACACAGGCGATCTAAAGGAGAATAGCATGTCGATTCCTTCCGAAAAATCAGCGCCGCCGATCCTCCGCGACACCGCCGTCGAGGCGGATTTCGTCGTCGTGGGCGGCGGGCTCGCCGGCGTGTGCGCGGCGCTCGCCGCCGCACGCCACGGAGCCAGGGTCGCGCTCGTGCAGGACCGCCCGGTCCTCGGCGGCAACGCCTCCAGCGAGATGCGCATGGGCATCATGGGCGCCCACGGCGACTGCAACAAGGAAGCCGGCATTCTGGAGGAGCTCCAGCTTCGCAACTTCTACTACAACCCGCTCCTGCGCTACACGCTGTGGGACGACGTGCTGTTGTCCACCGTCCGCTCCGAGCCGAACATCACGCTCCTTCTCAACACCTCGGTATGCGGCGTGGAAATGGATGGCGGGACCGCTGGCGGTCCGCCTCATGATGGCCGGCTGTCAGCCGGCCAACCCGGAGGCGCGGCCTGCGCGCCCGCCGTGCAAACGACGGGCATTTCCGCCGTCCTCGCCTGGAACTCCAACGCCCAGACTCGCTACCGCATTGCGGGCCGCATTTTCGCCGACTGCTCCGGCGACGGCATCCTGCGCCTCTCCGGCGCGGAGTTCCGCCACGGCCGCGAAGACCCGGCGGAATTCGGCGAAACGTATCTCCAGACCGGTGGCGACCGCAGGACGATGGGCAACTCCATCCTGCTCCAGCTCCGGCGCACCGGCGAGCACCACCCGTTCCGCGCGCCGCCGGGCGCATACCACTTCACCGACGCCGATTTCGCGCGTCCGGCGGACGAGCCGCCGCCGCCGGCCGGCACCAAGCAAGTGAACTACCTGCGCCTCTACCCGGAGGAGAACAACTTCTGGTGGATCGAATACGGCGGCAACCTCGACACGATCGGCGACGCAAACGCCATCCAGGAGGAGCTGAAGAAAATCGCGTGGGGCGTGTGGGAATACATCAAGAACCACCCCGACGGCCGCGGACGCGGCTACGAGCTCGACTGGATCGGCGCACTGCCCGGCAAGCGCGAATCCACGCGCTTCATCGGCCCGCACATCCTCACCCAGGGCGACGTCCTCTCCGGCGGGCATTTCGACGACGTCGTCGCCTACGGCGGCTGGACGCTCGACGACCACCACCCCGACGCCTTTTTCAAGAAGGGCCGCATTTCGGTGGAATACGGCTGCCCGTCGCCGTTCGGGATTCCGTGGCGCTGCCTGTATTCGCGCAACGTCCCGAACCTCATGTTCGCGGGGCGCGACATCTCCTGCACCCACATGGGGCTCTCCGCCACCCGCGTCATGGGCACCTGCGCCGCGCTCGGACAGGCCGTCGGCACGGCCGCCGCCCTCTGCCTCGCGCACGGCTGCACCCCCGCCGCGCTTGCTGCTCATGATGGCCGGCTGTCAGCCGGCCAGTCCCTAATCGCCACCCTCCAGGCAGCGCTCGAAAACGACGACTGCATGCTCCCGTATCGCTGGCGCCAACCTTCCGCCCTCACGCGCGAAGCGCATTGCTCGCCCGAATGCGAAGTCCTGCGCAGCGGCATCGACCGCGAGACCCCGGACGGCACCGAAAACGGGATGTGGATGCCCTGCGCTCATCCTGATGCGCAGGCTCTGCCCTGCGCAACCTACGAGTGGCCGACGCCGCGCCGCCTTTCCGGCGCGCGCGTCGTCTTCGACTCGCAGATGACCTTCACCGGCAAGCGCATGCGCAAACTCGAAGCCACGACCGAGCGCGCCGAAATGCCGGCCCCGCTCGCCCGCGCCTTCCACGTCGACGCCCGCGTCGGCGGCGCATGGCGCACGGTCTTCTCCGATCCGGAAAACTTCCTGCGCCTGCGCCAGATCGCCTTCGGCGCCCCCGTCGAGGCCGACGCCCTGCGCCTCGTCGTCGAAACGACCTGGGGCGGCGGCGCCGCCCACGTCTTCGCCTTCGACGCCTTCTAGGAACCTGCGGCCCCGAAAAAACAGGCCACGCTCCGTCCGATGAGACCGACTCTGCTCTACCTTTCGATGATCGCGGAGGTGCCCAGCCACCGCAGGAAACTGGCAGGGATCGTGCGCTACTGCGCCGTCCGGGGCTGGCAGGCCGTGCCGATCCCGCGAGCCGAATCGACCCCCGACGCGGTTCCGGGGCTGCTCCGTCGCTTCCGCCCGGTCGGCTGCGTGGTCGAGGGCGTAGGCCGCCACGCCGATCTGCCGCCCGGACTTTTCCGAGGCGTTCCGGTTTCCTACATCGCCTATCCGAGCAGCATGACGGGCCGGCATCCGAACTTCCACTTCGACTCCGAGGTCATCGTGGAAACGGCCCTGCACGAGCTCTCGCTCGGCAAGCCTTCCTGCTACGCCGCGATCGGGCACCCGAGACCGTGGTCGTGGTCCCTTTTTCGCGCGAGGACCTTCCGCAAACAAGTCCGCGCGGCAGACGCGAAATGCTTCTCGTTCCCGTCGCGTCCCGTTGCGGAGGACGAGCCGTGGGACGATTTCGTCAGGCGCCTTTCGCCGTGGCTGGCGCGTCTGCCGGAGCATTGCGCCGTGTTCGCCGTCAGCGACGAAACGGCCGCCCTCGTCGCGCGCGCCGCCCGCGCCGCCGCGCGCCACATTCCCAAGTCGCTCACTCTGCTCTCGGTGGACAACTTCGCCGAGCTGTGCGAAAGCGCGACTCCGCCCATTTCCTCGATCGAGCTGGACTTCGAGCGCGAGGGCTACCTTGCCGCCCGATCGGTCGAGGAGGCGCTTCCCGTCCGGCCGATCGAGCGCCTCGGACCACTTCTCGTCGCGCGCCGCAAGTCAACTGGCGGGCGCGGTCGCCACGAGCCATGGGTGTCCGACGCCGTCGAGGCGATCCGCCGCGAGGCGACGTCCGGGCTCACCGCCGCCGCGCTCATCGCGCGCTACCCAGTGTCGAAGCGCCTCTTCACCATGCGCTACCGCGAGGCGACCGGACACTCGGTCCTTGACGACATCCTCCACGTCCGCCTCGAAAAGGCCTGCGCGCTCCTTGCCGACACCGACACGGCCATCGGGGCGATTCCCGGCCTGTGCGGCTTCTGCTGCGACCGCACGCTCGATGCCCTGTTCCGGTCCCGCTTCGGGGTGTCCATGCTCGCCTGGCGCCGAAAGCACGCGCGCGCCGCACTCGGGCGCCACGAAAAATAGTTTGCCCAAAATTGAGAATTATGCGACCGGGAATCGAGTATGATCGGATCCGTCGCGCGCGGTTCGGCTTCGCGGCGCTTCGCGCCCGGAGCAAAACCGTCTCCGCCCCGCGCGCGCATCATCGCAGACAAACAACGAAACAAAGCCATGAAACGCCACATGCCATCAACAATGTTTCCGCAATTCCGCATCGCCGCCGTGCTGGCTTTAGCCTTTCTCGTCGGCGGGGGCGCTTCCGCCCCTGCCGTGACGATCTTCGGCGAGCCGGATTGCTACCTCGACTACATCGAGTCAACCGGCACCCAATACATCAACACCGGCGTCAACGCCGAAACCGGCCTCAAGGCAAGGATCGACATGGAATGGGGGGCGGTCGTAAAGCCCCTATCCGACGGCGGCGACGACTGGTCGATGCTCGACGCCCGCAAGACAAGCGGCGACACGCGGTTCTACCTTTGCCACCTCGCCAAAAACACAGCCGCCACGAGTTTCATCTTCGGCTATGGCTACAACTCCTGGCACCGAACCGCGACCGAAGCCGTGCGGGAGACCCGATTTGAAGTGCTGGCGGACTTTTCCGAGCCGGGCGCGCTTTCCATTCGCCGGAACGGCGCCGAAATGCTCGACAACGGACAGAGGACGGGCCATGCAAACGAAACGATCAACCTGGGTCTCGACCTCTATCTCTTCGCCTGCAACTACAACGGAACGGCGAACTACTTCGCGCGGGGCAAGCTCTACGAGTGCAAGATCTTCAAGAAGAACGCCGCGACCGGAGCCTTCGACGTGGAGCGCCACTATCTGCCCGCGAAGAAGGACGGGCACATCGGTCTCTACGATGCGGCAAACAACCTGTTCTACTACTCCGACGATCCGTCCGGCACGGAACTTGTCGCCGGAAACGAACTGCCGCGCCCGGCGGCCATGGTCGCATGGGTGGAGGCCGACGGCTCGACCTCCCAGAAAGTCGCGCAGCAATACGTTGACACGGGCGTCTGGGGCAAAATCGGCCTTAGGAGCCGCGTGGACGTCACGCTCCTCGAGAATTCCGACGACCACGCCATCCTCGCGGCGCGCGGAAGCGGAAGCAGTACCAACTACCGCCTCTACATGGCCTATCATTACAACGGCTACTTCTGCTACGGCGACGGCAAACTTCGCGAACCCAAGACCGATGACGCGAAGCCGGTGTCCGAGACGCGCTATCTGATCGAAAGTGACCTCGCGGCCGATTCGCAGTCTGTCAAGGTGAACGGCGTCGAACTCAACAACGGCACCTTCACCGGCACGTCCTATTTCGCGACGGACAGCACGTTGACCCTCTTTGCCAACAATCACAAAAGCGCCTATGTCAAAAATCCGTCGCACAGCCGCCTCTACTCCGCCAGGATCTGGGATGGGGACGAAATGCTTCGCGACTTCTCGCCGTGCATCGCGACGAATTCCGCCGGGACCACGTTCGCCGGTCTTTACGACGCGGTTTCGCGCCGCGTCTTCGAGCCGACAGGCAAGGCGTTCGACCTTGCGTCGCAAGTCGGCCCCGTTACGAACGTCCTCGTCACCGTCGATCCGCCCAAGACCCGCCTGGAATACGTCGATTCCGACGGTGCGGCCGATTACGTGAACCTCGGCGTCGTCGCGAAGGACGGACTGGAGATGGACGCCGTGATGGAGTGGCTGACCGTGCCGGACGACGACGTGTTCGTTGGAGCGCGCCCGACATCCGGCAACACCCGATTCTTCCTCTACAACGCCTGGCCCGCCCACAGCGTCGGATACGCCAAGGACTTGCCGCGCATTGCCGATGGCGGAAAGGATGCCAAGGGAAACGACACGTTCTTTACTCCTGCCGCAAATGTAAAATACAGGATTTCTTCTCGCCTCGACGATGGAGACCAGTTTCTCGCCATCGCCACTGACGCGAACGGCGCCTGGGCGGCTCTTGGACGCACGGACAGGACGTATGCCGGGCCGCTGGACTCCGGAATTCCGCTCTACCTTTTCGCGCGAAACTACATCGGGAAGGCCGACAGTTTCGCCCATGCGCGAGTCTATTCGCTGAAACTGCGCGCGAAGCAGCCGGGCGGCGCCTACGCGCCAGCCCTCGACCTCGTGCCGGTTCGCGATCCGCTCACCGGCGGCGCGGCGCTCTGGGACAAGGTGACGGAGAGATATTTCCGCTCCACCGGCAACTTCCGCCTTGCGGGCGGCGGCGCCGAGCGCGAAATGGTGCTGCCTTTCATGATGGTGGTGCGCTAAGATTTGCCCTAGGAAGCCTAGGAGCCCTAGGAAACCTAGGAAGCCTAGGAGCCCTAGGAACCCTAGGAGCCCTAGGAACCCTAGGTGCCCTAGGAAACTCCAACAATCCTCTAAACTCCCATGAATTCACGATTTCATGCGATTTTCTCACTGCTGTCCGCCATGGCGCTTTGCCGCGCGGCCGACCCTGGGAGCGCGGGCTTCCAGCCCGCGAACATGGGAAGTGCGGCTTCCAGCCGCACCACAACAGGGAGCACCAACATCCCGCCCGCGCAACTCGACCGTGCGCCCCGTCAGGCCGCGCGCGTAGTCATGATCGGCGTGGACGGCCTCGGCGCCCGCTACATCCCATGGGAGGAAATGCCGAACCTGCGCGCGCTGCGCGACGAGGGAACCTGCGTAGTCGCCCGCTGCCACCGCCCCACCGCCTCCGCCATCAACTGGAAGAGCGTCTTTTCCGGACTTCCCCCGGAGATTCACGGCTACAACAAGTGGAACAGCACGGAGTCCGCCATCGAGCCGCCGCCCTCCGCGCTTGCATCCGACGGCGCGCGCCCGGATCTCGTCGCGGAAATCCGCCGCCAGCGGCCCGACGCGCACACGGCCCTGCTCTACTCGTGGGGCGGCCTCGGCTTCTGCCTCGCCACCAACGCCGCCTCCGTCGCCCGGCATTATCCCGGCGGTTCGCACATTGGCGACGCGCTCGCCGCGTATGCGGGACGCGACTCTTCCGTCTTCGACGAGGGAATGCGCCAGCTTGCGAAGAAGCCTCTTTTCATGCTCCTCTACCAGGGGCAGGTCGATTCGACCGGCCACGCCACGGGATGGGGTTCGCCCGAATACACGAACGCCTGCAAAAACGTCGATGCCAACATCGGGCGCTTCGTCGACGCCCTTCGCGCCTTTCATCTCTGGGACGACACCGCCATCGTCTTCGTCGCCGACCACGGCGGACTCGACAAAGGGCACGGCGGCAAGGAGGACATCCGAGTCTTCGAAGTTCCGTTCCTCGTTTCCGGCGGCGCCGCGCGGGGAATGCGCCTGCGCGAGCCCGCCATGCTCATTGACGCGGCGCCGACGGTCCTCGATCTGCTCAGCCTCGACATCCCGGCGCAAATGCGCGGGCGCGCGGCCGTTGTCCATTGAGGATGACCTTGGCGCCCTCGCAACCGACTTCCGAGCTTGCCTGATCCCGTCCAGGACGGCACGGCACCTCACTCCGGCTCGAAGGCGAAGATGTGCGCCGTGGAGCTTCCGTAGTCGTTTTCCTTGAGGGAGCTGCCCCAGGTGGCGAGCGGCACGAGGCGGATGCCTAGGCATTCGCGCCCGATCGCGCCGCGGACGAGGCGCTGGTGGTTGGAATCCGTCTCGAAGACGGTGGTCCAGGAGAATCCCGCGGGCAGGATGCCCGCGCTCCCAGGGGCGCCATCGCTTCCGGGCAGTAGCGCCTCGACGCGGAAGCTCTTCAGCACGGTGCGCGGGAAGGTGAAGGAGGTGTTGCCGTAGCCTAGGCCGCGGAAAAGCGGCATCGGGATGGTCAGCAGGTCCGGATGGCCGTCGAAGTTCTCGCGGTCGAGGTCGCTGTCGCACACGAGCCGGAAGCCGCTGACGAACGTCGGCTTGTCAAAGAGCCAGGAAATCGCCTTGCCGGTCTTGCCGAAGTAGCCGTTGTCGCGCCCCCAGATGCGGCGGTCGGTGCCGTTCACAAGGTCGCTGGCGTCGCCGTAGTCGGCGACAAGTCTCGCGCCCTTGGCGAGGGGCGACACCTCGCGCCTGAGGCCGGGCAGGAAGCAGTCGTCGTCCATGAGGCGCTTCTGGAGCTCGTGCAGGAGCGCCTTGTCCTCATAGACCCAGGCCGGATCGACGCCCTTTTCGACGGCGAGCGCGGCGGCGGTGCCGACGGCCTGGCCCATGATGCCGATGGTGCCCATGACGCGCGTCGAGGCGAACGCGATGTGCGTCGCCGAGATGTTGCGCCCGGCGAACATGAGGTTGGCGACGTCGCGCGAATAGAGGCAGCGATACGGGATGGCGTAGGGCTCGGAGAGGCGGCGCTTCTGGAGATGCGCTCCGCCCTGCGACTTCATCCGGAACCCGCCGGGCAGGTGGTTGTCGATCTGCCAGCCGCCGTAGGCGACGACGTCCTCGAACGCCTTGCCGCCGTTTTCGACGTCGTTCTGCGTGAGCGTGTAGGCGCCGACGTAGCGACGGCTTTCGCGCTTGCCAGGCAGGAAGCCGACCCACTCCAGTTCCCAGTTTTCGGCGCCGTGGTCGCCATGGTTCTTCATGTGGTCCCACACGCCGAAGGCGATCTTGAGCAGTTCGTCGCGCAGTTCCTCGGCGTCGGCGATGGTGTCGGCTTCGCCGCCCAGCTCGATCCAGTAGAAGTTGGTGTGCGGCTTGAGAAGGCACTCGTGCGGCTTGTGGTTGAGCGCCTCGTCGTCCGGGAAGGAATACGCCCACGGCGGCGGCGCGAAGGCGACCGGGTGGTCGGTCTCGCGCGCCTGAATGAGGAGCGACGAACCCATCGTGCGGCGGTCGGCTTCCGGAAGGCCGAATTCCTCGCCGAATTCCGCCTTCGCCTCGCGGCCCACGCGGAACGACGCCCCCGTGAGCGGAGCGAGGATGGAGTCGCCGGAGCAGTCGGCGAAAATCTTCGCCTTCACCTTGTGGCGGCGCTGCGTGGTGGCCTGGAACCCGGTGACGGAGACGATGCGGCGGGCGCTCCTGATGTCGCTGCCCGGCGATGTGGCGACGACGCCCTCGTCGTCGCGCTCCACCTCCACCTCGCAGCAGGCGCAGTTGAGGAGGAGGTCGATGTTCGGCTCGAAGCGGGCCTTTTCGTAGAGGAGGGCGTCCCAGAGCGACCAGTTGCGCGAGGGATTGCGCGCCATGTTGTCGAGGGCAATTTCCTCCATGATGCCGGTTTCCTGGAGGTTGCGGACGCGCGTCCCGGCGCCGCAGATCCACATGCGGATTTCGGACGAGGCGTTGCCGCCCAAAACCGGGCGGTCGTGCATGAGCGCGACCTTGGCGCCGCGCCGCGCGGCGGAAACCGCAGTCAGCAGTCCGCCAATGCCGCCGCCGACGACGCAAAGATCGACTTCGTGGAGAATTTCGGGAAGGTTGTTCATGGTTGCAAATCGCACGGAATCATGCAGTTCGTCGGGATGTAGTCGAGACCGAGGGCGAGCATGCGCGCGACGGCCTCGGGCGTGTCGCCGGCGCGGAGGCAGATCCTGACGCCCTTGGCGTGGACCCGCTCCACAAGACCTTCCGGCACGGCGTCGAGGTCGGGGTAGTCGTAGGAGAGGCCGGCGGAGCCCATCGCAGCGAGCTCATCCAGAAGTTCCGGCCGGCTGAAGATGTGGTGGACGAAAATGCCGCGGTCGAGCCGCCGCGCCTCGCGGATGTGGTCGATGTCGATGGCGGACAGCACCGCTGCGCGCGAAAGCCCGCGCCGCCGCAATTCCGCCAGCACGGGCGCGACCACGGCGGCGTCGCCCTTGGTCTCGATGAAGGGGACGCGGTCGAACTGCTCGCAAATGTCGAGGTATTCGCCGAACGTCGGGATGCGCAGCCATTCGCGCGACCAGCGGGAAAGGCCGTTGCCGGCGGACGGAACGAGCGCGCGGAGTTCGCGGGCCGTCATGGCCGAGACGTTCCCCTCCGCGCCAAACATGCGCCGGAGAGAATCGTCGTGCGAGCAGACGAGCGACCCGTCGCCGGCAAAGCGGACGTCGGTTTCGATGGCGTGGAGACCGAGCCGCGCGGCGCACAGGAACGACGCGCGGGTGTTCTCCGGCGCGAGCGCCGTGCAGCCGCGATGGGCGATGAGGAACGGGCGGCACTCAGGCAACCGTGAAAGGAAATCCGTCATATTTGCTTCAAGCCACAAAGGACACAAAGTTCACAAAGCCTTTTCCCGATTTGGGCGGAGTGGAAGGCAATGCTGGTTACCGAATCACCATGACGAAGCCGCCGGCGCGGGCGGTCAGGCCGTCGGGCCCGGCGCGGACAATCCAGTCGCTCGGCAGCCCGGTGACCGTGGCCGTGCCCGTGACAGGCCCTTGCACAAGACAGACGCGCGACTGGTCGCCCGGGAGATTGGCGGCATTTTCAATGGTGAACTCAAGTCCGGAGAGATCGAGCGCGTTATCCCCCGCATTCACGATGTTTGACGGGATGGCGCCGTTTGCCGCGACTTGAAGGCGGACCTTTCCGGTCAGGACCACGTCATTCACCGCAATCGGGCCGAGCGAGCCATCGGGTCCGCCCGGAACGATTTCGCCCGTGACGGCGAGGGCGTGGCTGAAGTTGCCGGAGCGCGTGTCGGCGATGGTCCCCGCGCCGACGAGATTTCCGACGGTCTGCGCGATGCGCGCGTCGTCGTTGTGGAATGCGAGCGTTCCGCCCGTGAGGCGCACGAGGCCCGCCGTCGGCAGCGCGGCGGTTTCGAGCCGCAGCGTTCCTTCGGCGACTTCGGTGGCGCACACGTAGGTGTTTGCGCCCGCGAAGACGAGATTGCCCGCGCCAATCTTGCGGAAGGCGGGCACCGTCATGGACGTGGCGCGGCTGTAGACCACGTCCGATTCGCCGCTCAGGCGCACGAGATTGTTGGTGATGCGCACGGTATAGCCGGCCGTGTCGAACGCGCCTCCTTCCTTCCCGACGCGCGTCTTGGTGATGGGCGAAGTCATTCCGGAAACCGTCTGGAAGAACGAGCCGTTGACGGTGGCGTAGGCGCGGAACGTCCCACCGCGCCACTCGAAGGCCGCGTTGGCTCCGCTGAAACGGACGCACTGCGAAACCAGCGTCCCGCCATAGAGTCGGCACGCCTCGGTGCCGGAGCCGAGCGCGACCCCGTAGTATGGCGGATTGGCCGTCTCGTCGATCGCCGTCACCGTGCCGCCGTAAATCTGGAGTTCGCCCTTTGAAAGGCTGATGCGCCCGACGCGGACGACCGTGTCGTCGCCATGGATCAGGACGCGCGTGGTGTTGTCGCCCTTGTTTGCGCCAGCGTTGGCGTTTATCCAGCCGTTCCCAAGGTTGAAAACCGCGTTCGAGATGACGATGGTTCCGCAGGAATCCGCGCCGAACCCGCTCCCGACATAGACATGGTTGGTGGAGGAGAAGGAAGCGCCTTCGGCGAGAATCCATTTTCCGTTGCCGACCTGGAAGCCGTTCGTGAAGACGCTGTCGCCGGTGAAGGTGAGGTCTCCCGCGCCAATCTTGCGGCCCGGCAGCGCGGTGCGGTAGTCCGTCGCATCGACGACATCGGAATCGTCCGTGAAGAGAATTTCCGTCGCGGCGGCGGCTTCGAGGACCGCGCTGGCGGCGGCCACCGCGTCTCCGGTCGCGTTGTCGTATTCGCCCTTCGTAAAGTCCGTGCCTCCGGACTTTGCGTTGGAAACGAAACGCCCGGAAACGATGTCGTAGAGGCCTGCGACGTCGTCCTTCACCGCCGGAATCATGTCAAGCCGGAAATCGCCGTCCGTCAGCTTGAACGAATAAAGCTTGAACTTATTGTTCTTCACATTGGTATCGGTGGGATTGTTGCCTTCCGTTGAAAGGGCGAAAAGGAGCAGACGCCCACCGGCTTCCGTTGCGTAGGCGCTTGCCGGGGCCTCCTGCGCGAGGTTGCCATTGATGTAAAGCCCGGCGCTGCTGGCCGTGATGTCCAGCGCCGCGCCCGTGACCGGGGAGATGGTCGGCGTCTTGCTCGTGCCGGTGGAACCGTTGTAGTCGAAGCGCCACCGGGCTTGGCCGTCGGAAGCAATGGTCAGAAGCGTGAACTGCCCGGACGAAGAACTTTTCCGGGCGCAGAAAAGCGTCCGGGTCGTCGTGTCGGCATGCAGCAGTTCCACTGTCGTCTCGATTACGGCGGCGCCGGTCGGCGTGTGGTCCGGGCAAGGGACGAGGTACTGCTGGCCGGTGGACTCGATGTAGTCGAGGGTGCGGTCCACGGGGAAGGAAAGAAGGAAGAAGCGCGCGGCCATCTTGTCGCCGGTGCCCCAGCCGGTGGGCAGGGGAACCTCCAGCGTGTCCGTGCCCGGCGCGACGGTGCCGATGTATTCGACATTGGCCCAGCCGTTCGTGGTGTTGCCGCAGTCTTCGGAATCGTAGGCCATGTAGAGGCCGAGCCTTGCGCCGGCATTGTCGGCGAAGGCGAGCGTCACGGACGAAGCCGTCGAATCGGAGACCGTCACGGAGGCGGCGTGAATCGCCGGCGCGATCGTCGCGAAGGCGAGGGTCGCAAGGCCCTTGAAGAGCGTGTGTTTCATCGAATCTTCCTTTGTTATTTGGCTGTTTCGGGGAAATCGTCGCGAAGGCCGATCGCGGCGGACATTCGGGATGGCGGGCACCACGTTTCGCCAGGGGCGAGGACGACCGGCGTGGGGCCGGTTGTGAAGCGGGCGTCGGCGTGGACGGCGCCGTCCTTCTTTCCGTGGAGCGTGTCCCAGAAGCGGAAACGGGCCGAAGGGGAATCGGAGACTGCGCCCCAGACGGCGCCGTCGGGATTGCGCCACCAGGCGCGCTCCGGCGCGCCCCAGAGATTCGGCACAACCGGTTCCGGCTCCGCCCCGGCGGGCGGCATCGGCACGAGGAATACGCCAGAGAACCGGATCGGCTCGTCGCTGAGGTTCTCCACGGAGAGGATTTCGACGTCAAGGAGGCGCGCATCCGGCGCGAGCGAGGCGCGGATGGCGATGGCGAAGCGCACATCTTCTCCGCCCACGGCCCGGATCATGATTGTGTGCGGCGTCGGATCCAGAAACGCGTATTTCTCGGCATGAGTCCAGACATCGCCGTTCGGTCCGCGCCATTGCAGCAGCGCGCCAAGACAGCCGACCTCCACGTCGCCGAGGACAAGTCGCGGCCGCCCGTCGCCGACGCCCTCCAAGCGCACGAAGGCGTTGGAAAGAACGCATCCGTCCGCTGGATGGTTCGCAAATGACAACTGAGACAACGGTTCACAGGAGCCAAATGACAAAGGATCCTTTGTGCCATCAACGTCGATTGCGGCTGAATTGGCAGTTGCCTGTTTTTGACAATTGTCCATTGCGAACGATTGTGCGCAATTGTGGACCGCCACGGCGTCTCGCTGCACCTCCCTCAGCGCCGCCGTCACGGCCTCGTAAGGCTTGCCGAACTCGTCAACAAGGCCATAGTTGCTGTCCTCGCGGAAGGTTTGGGAGATGCCGCTTCTCGGCTGGTCGAGAAACATGAAGTAGCTGTATCCGGCGACGAACGGAAGCGACAGCAGCGTTCGCGCGTAAAGGGCCGTCGCGGCGGCGCGGCCCTCCTGCGTCGGAAAGCGCTGTCCGGCGCCGTGGAAGCAGGGGCGCCCCGTGTCAAGCGCCGGAAAGCTCCACTCCGTCACCACGAGCGGCTTGCCGCACCAGCCGTGGATGTCGCGGAAACGGTCCGCGACCGGGATGCCGCCCTTTTCGTCGAGGACGACGCCCCGGTCGATGTCCGCCCACGGGTAGCAGTTGAAGGACACGATGTCGCAGTGCCGTCCGGCCACCTCCCAGAGAACGGGATGCGTGGCGGTGAACGGGGCCGCAAAGCGGCAGCCGAGAATCATGTGGTTCGGATCGGCCTCGCGGATGGCCGCGCACAGCACCGAGAAGTACCGATCCGCCACAAGGCGCAGGAACGCCTCGCGAATCTGGTTGTCAGGCTCGTGCGCAGAGCTGTTTTCGACAGGATTTGCAGAATTGCCAGGATTGTTTCCAGCCACAAAGGACACAAAGTTCGCAAAGTCTTTGTGCCCCTTTGTGTTCTTTGTGGCTAAAAAACTTTCCAGCGCTTTGCGGGCCGTGTGCTCCGGCGGCAGGGCGCGAACGGTGTCGAAGAGCGTAAGATCCTTGCGCGCCTTGTCGGCGGAGCCCCACCACTTGAGTTCGTTGTCGAGGAACCATCCCATGAGATCGGGGTCGTCGCGATGCGGGGCGCACAGCTCGCGGGCGCGTTCGCGGATGACGCGCTCGAAGTCGGGATGGAAAACGTTGGGAAAGCCTGTGCATGGGCCGGTCCACTTCGTGATCCAGCGGTCGGGATCCTTGCCGCGCGCGAACTTACCGCCGAGGTAGAGCGTGATCGTATGCGCAAGGCCGCGATGGCGCAGCAGCGGTTCGTCGCAGTGGTTCGCGAGCGTGTTGAAGCCCCAGTCGCCGAGACGCCCGAGCGTTTCGTCCAGCCATGCCTCCTTTGACGGATAGTTCGTTTCCACAAAGCGGCCATAGACGTCGAAGCCGAGCGTTCGATCCTTCCAGCCAAAGGGCCGCACGTGGTCGATGCCGAGAAACAGCTGGCGACTGCCGTCGGGGGCGACAATCCAATCACGCCCGTCAACAGTCGCCGCGCGGAAGAAGTTTGTGGAGGCCGTCGCCTGCGCCCCGCAAAGGAGCGCCGCCAAAGACGCGGCCCGGACAAAACCGCGCATGCCGGAAATGATTTCAGCGCAAAGAATTGGAAGAATCATGGAGAGTGTTTCTTTCATCGCATCCCCCCACCATGGGCCGTTGTTTTTTTCAGGTTTCGGCTCGCAATCCTACCGGATTCCCGCCTCGAAATAAATTGCAAATAATTTTCCAAGAATTGCATGTTTTCATCATACCGGCGCGGCGGCGCCGCCGATTGCGCGCCGCCGCGCCATCTGCTATCATACGCGCCGTACGCGACCTGCGACAGAGGATCAGCGCCGCGCGGGCCGCACGCCAACGCCCCCCCCACTTGGCCCGAAAATCCACAGCAGAACCCCATTTTGAGAGAGGAAAACAAATGCCGGTGATCCGGCGCGAGACAATACACCGCATGACGCGCCGCCGCAACGGCTGGGATTACCGCGCCCCCGGCCGCTACATGGTGACGCTCACCCTCGCCGACCGCTCCAGCCCCTGGCTTGGCACGCTCGAAGAGGCCGTGGTCCCCCGAATTGCCCCCACCGCCCTTGGCACCCTCGTGGCCGCCAAGTGGCGCGAACTCCCAGCCCTCTTCCCTGGCGTGGAGGTAGAGGAGTTCGTTGTCATGCCCGACCACCTGCATGGCATCCTGCACCTCGCCACCCGCCAAAAGCACCCACTGGGGCAGATCGTGGGCTCCTTCAAGGCGCGCAGCACCGGGGCGGCCCGGGAACTCGCGGGCAAGCCCGCGGGAGAACCGTGGAGCAAGCTCCCCGGC
>DJYI01000128.1:288-1397 GCA_002448475.1 Verrucomicrobia bacterium UBA6982 | reverse complement strand
GCCGGGGAGCTTGCTCCACGGTTCCTCCCTTTGGGCCGAGGGTCTTGCCGACAGCATCCTCTACAGCGAGGAGCGGCGCCACCGCGCCGTGGCCTACATCGCCGACAACGCGCGCCGCCTCGCGGAAAAGCGCCTCCACCCCGAACTCTTCACCGT
Source organism: Verrucomicrobia bacterium UBA6982 (assembly GCA_002448475.1). GTDB lineage: Bacteria > Verrucomicrobiota > Kiritimatiellia > RFP12 > UBA3636 > UBA3636. Next base: position 1,241 of record DJYI01000128.1, on the reverse strand, counting down.
GCGGCGCGACCTGGCGGTGCCGCTGCCGCTTAGTGCCGGCGAGCCCAGCCCGATTGGGCCGGATAGTGCCGGCGAGCCCGGCCCAATTGGGCCGGATAGTGCCGGCGAGCTTGCTCGCCGGATAGTTTGCCACTTCTCCGCCATCGGCAACGAGCACCTGCTGCGGCGCCTCGACTTCCACCAGGTGCAGTGCTCGCGCCGATACTTCGCCTACCGGCGCGACCCATACGGCAACCCGCTGCCCGACGAACCGCCTGCGCGGAAAACGCCGGAGTTCGAACTTGCGAGCAAGCTCGCAGACACAATGGCTGCGGCCGGCGCGGTGCTGGTGTGCCCGTGCATTTCGCATGGCGAGCGTGAAATCGCCCGCCGCTGCTTCGAAGCCGGGTGTGCCATGATCGTGCTGAAAAACAAGGGCTTCTCCCCGCTATACAAACCAGAAGGCGCCTACTTTGACCGCTGCGCCGAAGGCCGGCTCCTGCTGCTCGCCCCCGCCGCCTGGCCCTACACCCCCGGCAAAAAGCCGATGACCCGCCTTGACGCCTGCGCCCTAAACCGCATCGCACAGGCCATCACCGAATCGGGCGGTGAAACTCGCGGGCAAGCCCGCGAGCACTATAGTGCCGGCGAACCCGGCCCGGACGGGCCGGATAGTGCCCGCGAGCTTGCTCGCGGGTCAAAGGAGCTTGCTCGCCGGTACCACGGCATGACCCCAGCCAACATCGACGCCCTCGCCCGCGCCGCAGTCCTCGCCGCCCCCCCGCAGGAAGCCACTCCATGAAAAACGCAACGACCGCCCGCCGCGACGTGCTGATGGCGCTGTCGCCGATGGTGCCGGAGCGCAACTCCGGGATCCGGCGCTTCGCGCTCGAAGCCGGCTGGAACCTCATCCCGGTCTCGCGCGTCGTCGGCGGAGTCGCCGCGCTCGGCGGATGGCGCGGCGACGGTGCGCT
>DJYI01000128.1:0-149 GCA_002448475.1 Verrucomicrobia bacterium UBA6982 | reverse complement strand
TGGTCGATCTCACGGAGGAGCGGCCGGACGTCCGCGTCCCGCGCGTGTGCCTCGACAACCGCGAAATCGGGCGGGAGTGCGCCCGGCACTTCACCGAGCGCAACTTTCGGCACACCGCCTGGTTTTCGACGCACTGGATGAACGTCCAC
>DJYI01000058.1:226-62669 GCA_002448475.1 Verrucomicrobia bacterium UBA6982 | reverse complement strand
CTGCGCAAGGGCGAGCCGGAGCAGGTGATCAAGGTGTTCCGCGACGGCCTAGGCGCGGAGCTTGTCTATGTCGATGCCTCTGACCGTTTCCTCGACAAGCTCGCCGGCGTCTCCGATCCGGAACAGAAGCGCAAGATCATCGGCAAGGAATTCATCGACGTTTTCGCCGAAGAGGCCGCCAAGCTCGACGGCATAGAGTTCCTCGCGCAGGGCACGATCTACCCGGACATTCTTGAAAGCGGCCCGGTGAAGAGCCACCACAACGTCGGCGGTCTTCCGCCCGAATTGAACTTCAAGCTCGTAGAGCCGATCAAGCTTCTTTTCAAGGACGAAGTCCGCGTTGTCGGCCGGGCGCTCGGACTGCCGGCCGGCATGGTTGACCGCCAGCCGTTCCCCGGCCCCGGCCTTGGCGTCCGCTGCCCTGGCGCCATCACACGTGAAAGACTTGCCGCCGTGCGGGAGAGCGACGCGATTCTGCGCGAGGAGTTTGCCGCCGCCGGCCTCGAAGGCCGCGTGTGGCAGTATTTCACCGTCGTTCCGGACTTCAAATCGACCGGAGTCAAAGGCGGGCTGCGCTCGTTCGAGTGGCCTGTGATCATCCGCGCCGTGAACACACGCGACGCCATGTCGGCCACGATCGAGGAAATCCCCTACCCTCTGCTCGGGAAAATCGTCTCGCGCATCGTTTCCGAAGTGCCGGGCGTGAACAGAGTCCTCTACGACCTCACGCCAAAGCCCACTGGCACGATCGAATACGAATAGCGAACACCTTTCGACAAAAGGCAGGGTGAATTCCATGAAAGCCGAAACAGGACGGCTCGCGACGCTTTGCCGCTCCGTGTCGCGCATTTTCTCCGGCGGCGGCGCGGCATGGGCCGCGCTGCTCGTTCTGTCGCTCGTGTGCGCCATTTCAAGCGCGCCGTTCCGCAATCCGCAGAATCTGCTCAACATCGTGCGCCAGGTTTCCTATAGCGGAATCGTGGCGCTGGGAATGACATGGGTGATCGCCGCCGGCGGAATCGATCTTTCGGTCGGTTCCCTGTTCGCGCTTTCGGGCGTTGTCGCCCTGCTCGTCGAGCATGCGCTCCCGCCCGAATCTTCCACTGCCGCCACGTTCGCCGCCGCCGCGGCAGCCGCGCTTCTCGCCGGATTCTGCGGCGGCGCGCTCAACGGCGCGCTCGTCGCGGTCGGAAGATTGCCGCCATTCATCGCCACGCTCGGCACGTATTCGATATTTCGCTCCCTTGCGCTGTATCTGGCCGATTCCGGAACGCTGTCCACGTCGAATCCTCTGTTTGGCGCTGTGGGCGGCGCGTCCGCGCTTGGGGTTCCGGTGCCGGCCTGGGCGCTGCTGGGCCTGGCGGCGCTGCTGGACTGCGCACTGGCTCTCACACCGCTGGGCCGTCACGTTCTAGCTGTCGGCGCAAGCGAACGCGTGGCCAGATTCTCGGGAATTCGTCCGGGTAGCGTGAGATTTTTCGGATACGCTCTCACAGGGGTTCTGTGCGCGTTCTCGGCCCTGCTTTTCATCGGACGACTCGACTCAATTTCGTCCTCAAACGCGGGTCTGCTCTACGAATTGGACGCCATCGCCGCCGTTGTGATAGGCGGCGCGGCGATGTCCGGCGGGAGCGGGACGCTGCGCGGCACCCTGGCCGGCGTGCTGGTGCTTGGAGTCGTCACCAACATACTCGACCTCTGGGGCGTGAACGTCTCGCTTCAGGGGTGCGTCAAGGGACTGGTCATTCTGCTTTCGGTCCTCGTCAGGCGCAAAGCCGCCAACTGACGCACTACGCGGAAGGAGCGGCGAACTGCGGTTCGCCGCTCCACCGCCGACAGCTACCGCCGCTGCGGCTTTTTGGGAAAGCGCGGATCGCAGGTAACGCGCAGTCCGAGGCGGCGCAGACCTTCGGCGTCCGAGGCGCTCGTAAGGTGCGTCATGTGCATTTCGCACCCCTTGAGCGCTGGAAGCTTTTCAAGCGCGAGCGCGGCGATGCTGTTCATGTTGGCGGAAATGGCCAGAGCGATGAGCAGTTCCTCGACATTGAGGTTCGAGCTCCTCCGACCAAGCAGCCCCGCCTTCATCTCGGTCACGGACCGCACCACGGCCTTGGGCAGAAGTTCGATTGGATCCGGCACTCCGGCAAGCGCCTTCACGGCGTTGAGTATCGCGGCAGACGCGCTGCGCAGAAGCTGGGAATTGCGACCTGTCACAATCGAGCCGTCGGGCAGCTGAATGGCGGCGGCGCAGCACACGCCTCCGAACCCGCGTCCCTCCGCCTCCCCCGCCTGAGCCGCTTCGCGGGCCGGCGAGACGACCACGCGGTCCGTGTCGCGAAGACCAGTCTTCGTCATGATTGCGCGCAAACGCGCGGCCTCCTCCTTCGTGGCGCGGCCGAGCGCAAGGTTCGCCTGCCCCTTGAGGTGGCGGCGCACAATTTCCTGACGCGACGCCTCCTGAACGGCATCGTCGTCAACGATCGCGAATCCGACCTTGTTCACCCCCATGTCAGTCGGCGAACGGTAAACCTGGTCGGGCGGCAGAAGTCGCGACAGAAGAGCGCGGAGAATGGGAAAAGCCTCGACGTCGCGATTGTAGTTCACCGCGGTGCGGCCCGTCGCCTCCAGCTCGAACGGATCGATCTGGTTGAAGTCCTCGATGTCGGCGGTCGCCGCCTCGTAGGCGACGTTGAGCGGATGCGAAAGCGGCACGTTCCAGACTGGGAACGTCTCGTATTTCGCGTATCCGGCGGGGACGCCGCGCCTGTTCTCGTGCCACACCTGCGAAAGGCACGTCGCGAGCTTGCCGCTTCCAGGCCCCGGAGCCACGACTCCAACGATCGGGGCCGACGTCTCGATCAGAGGGTTGCGTCCGAATCCGTCGTCGGAAAGGATCGAGTCAACGTCCGCCGGGTATCCGTGCAACGCCGAATGCAGGTAAACGGAAAGCCCGGCCGCGCGCAGACGGTCCGCGAACGCGGAGGCCGCGCGCATCGACTGATCGAAGCGCGTCAGCACCACCGAGCGAACAACAAGGCCGTGCGAGCGGATGTCATCGACAAGGCGCAGGACCTCCTCGTCGTATGTGGTGCCGAAGTCGGCGCGGTATTTGCCGTGCTCAATGTCGCCGGCGAAGGCGCAGACGATGAACTCCATCTGGTCGCCAAGCGACTGCAGCATCTTGATCTTCACGTCCGGCTCGAAGCCGGGCAGGACGCGCGAGGCGTGGAGGTCCTGAATCAGCTTGCCGCCGATTTCCAGATACAGTTTGTTGCCGAAGCGCGCGGCGCGCTCGCGAATCGCCTCGGACTGAAGAGCGATGTATTTGTCGTTGTCGAAGCCGATTTTCATGTGTTCTCTCAGTTCGCCTTGGTGCTGGAGATTGCCTTGAAGGGGCAGACCTGCGCGCAGACGTCGCACCCGATGCACGCCGCCGGCTCGATCTTGGAAACAAAGCGCCCCGCGGACTTCTCAGCGCCTCGGACGATGGCCGGACATCCGAGTTTGAAGCACGCGCCGCACGCGCGGCACTTGTCCGGATCGACGGCGTGGGGAATCGCGCCGACCGCCTTTTTGGCCGCTATCACGCATGAGCCGTATGCCACCACGACGGACGGCTCTCCGCAGTCCAGCTCCTCGGCAAGCGTGGATTCGACCTGCTTCAGATCGTAAACGTCGATTTCCCGGACGCGCTTCACGCCAAGCGCGCGCGCGACCTCGGCAATGCTAGTCTGGACTGTCGGCTCCCCGAGCAGCGTCTTGCCGCTGCCCGGATTCTGCTGATGCCCCGTCATGCCCGTGATGCGGTTGTCCAGAACAACCACCGTGACGGCGCCCTTGTTGTAAACGACGTCGAGCAGCCCCGTCATGCCGCTGTGGAAGAACGTCGAATCTCCGATCACGGCGGCGAGACGTCCCTTGAACCCCGCCTTCCGCATTCCGAAGGCGGCTCCGATCGAAGCGCCCATGCAGATAGTGGTGTCCATCGAGGAGAGCGGCGGCGCGACGCCCAGCGTGTAGCAGCCGATGTCGCCTGTCACGGTCGCCTTGAGCTTGGCCAGCGCGTAAAACACGCCGCGGTGCCCGCACCCAGCGCACAGCGTCGGCGGGCGCGACGGCAGTGGCGGAACATCCGCAGACGGCGTCGGCGCCGCGTCGCGCCCGGCAGCCGGGGCCGCGTTGCCAAGAAGCTCCCTGCGCAGTTCGCGAAGACGGTCAACGTTCAGCTCCATCATGTGGAGCTCAGTCGAATACGAACGCACCGGAATCCCCGCCAGCGCGATCGCGTCGCGCAGAACGGGATCAAGCTCCTCGACGACGACGAGGGAGCCGACCTTCGCCGCGAACGCCCGGATTCTCTCCACGGGGGGCGGGTTTGAGAAGCCGACCTTGAAGACCGGGAACTCCGGAAACGCCTCGCGGACGTAATTGTATGCGGCGGCGCACGACACGAACCCGAAGTCGGCGCGCGTTCCCGGTTCCTCGCGGTTGAACGGGCTTTGCTCGGACTCCTTCGTGAGAAGGGCGAGACGATCCTCGGCCGCGAAACGCATGCCGCGCGCATTGGCGGGCACCGAAACGTATTTCTTGGGGTTCTTGACGTAGGACCTGGCGACATCCGGACGGTCGAACGGACCGACCGACGGCCAGTCGCCCAAATCGACGAGCGACGACGAATGTGAAGTGCGCGTGGTCATGCGCAGGAAAACGATGGAACCGGTGCGCTCCGAAATGTCCCACGCCGCGCGGGCCATGTCAAACGCCTCCTGCGAGTTGGATGGCTCCAGCGTGACCGCCCGCGCGAACTTCTGCAGCACCCTGTTGTCCTGCTCGTTCTGGGAAGAGTGCATTCCGGGATCGTCGGCGGACACCACTACGAGGCCGCCGTTGGGGCCCTCGAACGTGAACGTCATGAGGGGATCCATTGCGACGTTCAGCCCCACGTGCTTCATGCACACCAGAGCCCGAGCCCCGGCGATCGAGGCTCCGACCGCGATTTCCATCGCGACCTTCTCGTTCACCGACCACTCGCAGTTGATCGCGCCCTTGAACTTGGCCACGTTCTCGAGGATCTCCGTGCTTGGAGTCCCGGGATACGCCGCCGCCACGCGGCATCCGGCGGCATACGCCGCCTTCGCTATCGCTTCGTTGCCTGAAAGAAACTGTTTCATGTCTTTATGTTGTTACGTGGAAACTGCAAAAATCGATGCGGAGCAAGAGCCGATGACGCGACCGCGACTTTGGAAGCTCTTCCATTCGTCAGTTTATCCTCACCATGCAACTTGCCGATTTGTTGGTTGTCTTGTCGGTGCAGGTTATCGTCACGATTCCAGTCTGTCCCGTGGATGGCGCCCGGTATGTCGTCGAAGAACCAGTGGTTGGACTGACGGACCCGACCTCCAGCATGGATTCGGAGCTGCCGTCGCTGGTCCCCTGGTCCACGACGCGCCATGTGTATTGATGTCCTGGCGGGGAAACTACAGTCAATCCGAAAGAACCGCCGGACCGAATGGTCTTCGATGTCGGTTCGATCACAAGATCTGGCGTGGCCGAGCTTCCGCCGCTGGACGCGGTGTTTGAGGCGGATGCGGCGGTGGCGGAACCGCCCTGCGAGACGTGGCGAAGCGTTATGGTGGCGAACGCGCCGCCGCCGTTGCCGGGATCGGTTGTCTGGCACGTCACGACCTGGTTTTTGTAGGCGGAATTGGCCGCGGGCATTGAAAGGGCGGTGTAAACTACCGTTGACCCGGTGTCCTTGTCGAGACGGCCGATCGTCTTGTCCGACAGCGTCCACTTGTAGTCGTTCCATCCGGAAGCCGTGAGAACGGAGGTCTGCCCCTTCTCCGAAAGGTCACGACGCGACGCCTTGATCTCTACCGAATTGCCCTCTGACGACTCGCAGCCAGCGGTGAACAGCGACATGGAAAGCAACGGCAATGTCGCGATTATGGCAACAGGAAACCTTACATTCATGGAGTCACAGCCGAAAAAGAGGCGTCAAATGGATTCAATGTCGATGGTGGCGGTGGCTGTGTAGCCTCCCGAACCCGAGGAAGGTGAATTCGTTGACGAAGACCCGGAGGACGCGTTGCCGGAACCGACGGCAGTGACGGTGACCGTGACGGTGGCGTTTGAAACGCCGGTCCCGGCGGTGAACACGACGCTTTCTCCCTTGGTGGCGGAGAGGTGCCCCGCGCCGTCCTTGTCCATGGCCCACAGATAGTCGTTCCAGCCCTTGGCGGTGAGCGTGACGCTCTCTCCAGACTTCAGAGACGCATGCCCTGGCGACACGGAGATGTGATACGAGTCCGCGGACTCGCATCCGACGAATGCGGCGGCAACGAGCCAACCAGCTAGCGCGACAAAGGCGACGGGATGACGACGGAGAAATGAAAACGTTTTCATCGCTTGAATTGGGCCTGTGGCATTGGCTTCGCCGCCCAACGCGGCGTCACCGGGCCGCAATACTACCAAAAATCCCCTTCGGAATCCACAACAAGATTTCGAGCGGCGTGTCATCGGCTTGAGGCGAACCAGTTCCCGCGATTCACGCGCCCCCCCCTTTTCTAGAAAAACGAAATCGGTTAGAATCCTCCCCGTCCTTTGCGCCGACGTCGAGCGTCGGCTGTTCCTTTTTTTTCCGCTTTCAACCTTTTCCAACAATGTTCGGCAAGAATTTTCTGAAATTCAAATGGGTCACGCGCGAAGCGTCGCACGTTGGCCGAGAAATAGTCATCAACGCCGGAAAACTAGAAACCCGCGTTGCCGTTCTCGAAAACGGGCGTCTCGAGGACTTTCAGGTGGAGCATCCGGCCGACGAGCGTCTCGTCGGTTCAATTTTCCGCGGTCGAATCCAGAATCTTCAGGACGATCTTCAGGCGGCCTTCGTCAACATCGGGATGAAGAAGAACGCCTTTCTCCACTACTGGGACATGAACCCGGACGAGGATTCGCTGCTGGACGACGACGACGGAGACGGCTCCCAAGCCGACTCGGCCGACGACGACGACTCCGGATCCAAGGGCGGCGGCGCAAAACACCAGGACGCGAAAAGGAAAAAGGGCACTGCCAAGCGACTCTCGAACGAAGAGATCGCCAAGAGGTTCCCCGCCGGCTCCGTGGTCACGGTTCAGGTCTCCAAGGGGCCGATAGGCACAAAGGGGCCGCGCATAACCGCCTCTCTTTCCATTCCGGGGCGCTATCTCGTCCTCATGCCGGGCGGAACGCTGCGCGGAGTTTCCCGCAAAATCGGCGACGGCGAGGAGCGCAAGCGCCTCAAAAAAATCCTCGATCGTCTCCAGAAGTTCATTCCGAAGGACTGCGGCCTCATTGTCCGGACCGCAGGACAGGGCGCGTCCCACACCGCCTTCGTGCGCGACCTGCGAGTGCTGGTGAACGCCTACGCGGACATGAAGCGCAACATCCAGGAGCTGCCGGCGCCGTCGTGCGTTTACGAGGAGCCGGATCTTGTCATGCGCATAGTTCGCGACTGGATGACCGAGGACGTTGACAGAATCGTGGTGGACGACCCCGTTGTCTTCGAGCGCGTCCGCAAGGAGTGCGCGCGGGTTTCCCGCCACGCGCGCAACCTCGTCCGCCGCTACGACGGCAACTACCCGATCTTCGACCACTACGGCGTGGAGACGCAGCTGGAGGAGGCGTTCCGCAGGAAAGTCCCCCTCAAGAGCGGCGGATACCTCGTCATAGACGAAACCGAGGCGCTAATCGCCGTGGACGTGAACACCGGCCGCCACAAGGGCAACGGCTCGCAGGAGGACGCCATTCTGGAAGTCAACCTGGAAGCCGTGGAGGAGGTCGCGCGCCAGTTGCGCATCCGCAACATCGGCGGCCTAGTCGTGCTGGACCTTATCGACATGAAGAGCCGCAAGCACCAGCAGCAGGTTTACCGCGCGCTGCGCAGCGCCTGCCGCCGCGACAAGGCCCGCACCAACATCACGCCGATTTCGGAACTCGGGCTGCTCGAAATGACGCGCCAGCGCTTCGACCGCTCGCTATTTTCCCAGACTCGTCAGCAGTGCCCGTATTGCCGCGGACACGGCGTCGTGAAGTCGCCAATGCAGCTCTCGGCGGACATTCAGCGCCGCCTCCGCTCGCTCACGGCGCTTCTTACGCAGGAAAAGCGCGAGACGGATCTTCAGATTTGCGTCCATCCGACGGTTCTTGAGCGCCTCCGCGACGCCGACTCGGGCTTCATCCGCGAAATTCAGGCCGAATACAAGGGCCGCCTCTCGTTCAAGGGCGAACCCCTGCGCCAGGCGGAGTCGTTCGCGATCGTCGATGTATCCTCAGGACAGACGATCTTCGCCGCCGGCGAGCAGGCGACGTTCTGACCGCCAGTCCCAATTCCCTTCCCTCCCCCATCGCATACATCCGATTTCAACCCATGTCCCCGCTCATCCGATTCCTAGTAGGTCTGGCCGTGTTCGCCGGAATTCTGGCGGCCTCGCCGTTCGCGATCGAACGGGCCTTGCGCGCATACGACCGCAACTACGACCCCTACGTACGGCCCGGTTCCGTGTCGGCCGACGGCTCCGCGCTCGTCAAGGGCATCAACCGTCGGCTCTTCCGCGAAGTCCGCTTCGACGCCACGGGCGTGTCGCTGCGGATGGATGCGTTCGCCCTGTCGCGCTACGACGCGGAGCGTTTCCCGAACTCGGTCACCGGAACCGTGAGGTTCCTGCGCCTTCAGAGCCCAGCCGACGCCAAACCCGGCCCCGCGCCCGTCGAGTCAGCGACGGTCATGGCGGAATGGCCGTTCGGGCTGAAACAGCGCGAGAACCGCCAGAATGGCGGAGAACCCGGCGCTCCGCTCTTCGACGTCGAATGCGACATCGTGCCGCTCACGGCAAAGGGTGAATCGGACGCCGCCGCCGTTTCGTCTCTCATCATGCAGACCGGCACGGCGTGGGAGTTCGATTTCGACATGGCAACGGAGACTCCTCCGTCCAACCGGGTGGTGTTCTGCTACTCCAAGGCGCCGCGCTCCATTCTGCGGGGCACTTTTCTGGAGCGGAAGACGGAACCTCTCGGGGGGGCCGCGAAATGAAGCGCGCGCTTGTGATTCTGGCCGACGGCTGCGAGGAACTTGAGGCCGTTTCGATCATCGACACCCTACGCCGCGGCGGGGTCGAGGTGTTTGCCGCGACTCTGTCCGGCGGCGGCTGGGCCAACGGCGCCCACGGCATTAAAATCGCCGCCGACGGTCCGTTCGATCCCGCATCGGCGGCGGCCTTCGACGCAATCGCCCTGCCCGGCGGCATGGGCGGAATGCAGCGCCTTCGCGCCGATGTCCGGGTCATCTCCGCGCTTCGCGCCGCCTCGGCTCGCGGCGCGGCGGTGTGCGCGGTATGCGCGGCCCCGGCCGTGCTTGACGCAGCCGGTCTGCTGGACTCCCGCCGATTCTGCTGCTATCCCGGAATCGAAAAGACGCTTTCAGGCGCCGGAAAATTCGTCCCGGGCGTCCCAACGGCGCGCGACGGAAACATAGTAACCGGGACCGGCCCCGCCACCGCCGTCCGGTTTGCACTGGAAATCCTACGCGCGCTCGGCCTTGATCGCGAGGCTGACGAAGTCGGCGCCGGGATGCTTGTCGGTTGATCATGGCAGCGCGCGTTGACAAACTTGAATTTCTGAACGACCGCCTTGCGCGGCGCCGCAGCTTTCTTGAAACAATCCTTCGCACCGTCCAGGAGGGCGTTCTGGTGGCGACGGAGGACGGTGTCCTCTCCTACGCCAACCGTGCCGCCGGCGCGCTTCTCGGATTCGACCCCGACGACGCCGCGGGCCGCCCAGTCGGACGCTGGCTGCCGGACATTGACTGGGCCGCGCTTTCCCGCAGCGACGATTCGGGGCGCGAGTCCTTCTCTTCGGCCGAGCTGGAGGTGTTCCGCCCGCAGCGCGCCGTTCTGGATCTATCGTCCTTCCCGATCGAACACGCAGGGCGGCGCGCCGCGCTCGTCATCCTTCGCGATGTCACGCGCGAACGGGAAAACGCCCGCGAGGCGCTCGAAAGCGAGCGGATGCAGGCCGTCCGCGTGCTGGCGGCGTCGCTAGCCCACGAAATCGGCAACCCTCTCAACGCCCTTGGCATCCACCTGCAGCTGCTCGGCCGAAGCATCCGGTCACTGTCCGACGAAGCCGAACGCGCCGACCTTGGCGAACTGGTGCAGGTGGCTCGCGACGAGGTCGAGCGCCTGGACTTGATTCTCTCCAAGTTCCTCAACGCGCTGCGCGGCGGCGCCCCGTCGCTGGCGCCATGCGACGTCGGGGAGGTCCTCGAAAGGACGCTCCGGGTGATGCGAGCGGACATTCAGGAGCGCTCAATTGGCGTCGATCTGTCGCGCCCATCCGCCCTGCCGAAGATCATGGCCGATTCCGAGCAGCTCCAGCAGGCATTTTTCAACATCGTCAAAAACGCCGTCCAGGCGACTGGGGACGGCGGAACGCTCCGCATCGCCGTGTCGGCCGATGACCGAGACCTCTCCGTCTCGTTCTCCGATGACGGCCCCGGAATGGCCCCGGATGACTACGCCAGCATTTTCAGCCCGTTCCACACTTCCAAGCCTGACGGCCACGGAATAGGGCTCCCAATAGTGCAGCGCATCGTCAGGGACCACGGCGGGCGCATCGATGTAAGCAGCAAGCCAGGCTCCGGGACCACTTTCAGGCTCGTATTTCCGCTTGCCGACCGCAAGGCGCGGCTGATCGCGGCCAGTCGTCCTTAACGCGCCCCGGGGCATGCGCTCGCCTCCCCCACACACGACAAGATGAGACTTGCTCTTTCAACCTGCTGGAACAGCGCTCGGCATGAATCCGGCGAAACGATGCTCGACGAAATCGAGGCGCTGGGCTTCGACACCGTTGAACTCGGCTACGCCCTGACAAATGTGCAGTCCGACGCCGTGCGGAGCCGTCTGCGCTCCGGTCGCGTCAAGGTCTGCTCGATTCACGCCTTCTGCCCCAACCCAATGCCAGACGGGGGCGCAGGCCCGGAGCCATTCTCGATCTGCGATCCGCGCGACTTCAGAGGGCGGAAAAACGGAATCGCGCAAGTCCTGGCCTCGGCGCGCTTCGCCTCGGAACTCGGCGTCTCGCGTCTGGTACTGCACGCCGGACGCATCCCCGTTTTTCGCGCGGCCGTCAGACTCGACCGAATGGTCTGCGATGGCGTCAAGCGGGACAAGCCGGAAAAATACGCCCGTCGGCTGGCCCGCTTTCTTGACAGGCGCTCGCGCAAGTCGGTCCGCCACCTTGACACGCTTTACGCCTCGCTGGAGGAAATCCTCCCCCAGACTCGCGCGCTCGGCGTCACGCTGTGTCTCGAAAACCTTCCGACCGCCGACGGGTGCCCCGACGAAAACGAGATGTTCCAGCTCCTGCGCGAATTCGAGGGCGAGGGTCTCGCATACTGGCACGACGCCGGGCACGGCCAGCGTCGCCATGAACTCGGGCTCATGCACCACGCCGGTCTCGTGAAGCGCATGGCGCCGCACATTGGCGGGTTTCACCTTCACGATGTCCTGCCTCCGCTGTCAGACCACTTCATGCCGCCAGGCGGACTGGTCGATTTCTCGATGTTCAGGCCTTTTGCAGCGACAGACCTGCCAATGGTTCTGGAGCCGCGCGAGGCCCGCACCGCAGACGAAATACGCCGCGCCGTGGAATACCTCTCCGGCATTCTCGGTTCGTAGTGCCGCGCCGAAGCCCGGCTTACCGCGGAGCGGGCGTTCCGGAGACAAGGAGCTTGTATTCGACCGAGTCGAGAAGCGCCTGCCATGCCGCTTCGATGATGTTTTCGGAAACACCGACGGTGCCCCAGCGCATTGAACCGTCGGTCGATTCAATGAGAACCCGCGTGACCGCCTTCGTGGCCTCCTTTGAGTCGAGGATGCGGACGCGGAAGTCCGTCAGAACGACCTTGGCGATTTCCGGATAGAACTTCGTCAGCGCGGTTCGAAGAGCCTTGTCGAGAGCGTCAACGGGGCCGCCCCCCTCTCCGGCCGCAAGTTCCGAATGGTCGCCGACGCGCAGCTTGACCGTCGCTTCGGAGCGGCAGTCGCGGTCGCCGCCGCGTTTTTCAACGAATACGCGGAACCCCTCGAGCTCGAAGAACGGCTTGTGCGCGCCAAGCGCCTTGCGCGCGAGAATGCGGAAGGACGCGTCCGCCGACTCAAAGGAGAAGCCCTCCGCCTCCCGGCTCTTGAGTTCGTCCACGACGCGACGCACCTCTTCGCGCGAAAGATCTCCGCCGTCGGCCCCGGCCGATCCGTCAATGGCGGCGCCGGTCTGCTTGAGGCGATACAGGACGTTGGCGGCCCCGCTCAGCTCCGAAAGCACGACATGCCTTTCGTTGCCGACGGCCTCGGGCCGGATGTGCTCGAATGTGGCCGGATTGCGGCGCACGCCCGCCACGTGAGCGCCCGCCTTGTGGCTGAAGGCGGATTCGCCGACAAAGGGCGCGCGTGGATCCGGCCGCTGGTTGACGAGGTCGTCCACGGCGAGGGAAAGAGCCCGCAGCCCGGCAAGCTTTTCCGGTTCGACGACGCGACGCCCAAGCTTGAGCTGCAACGCCGGAATGATAGTGGTGAGATTCGCGTTTCCGGCCCGTTCCCCATATCCGTTCATGCAGCCCTGTATCATCTGCGCCCCGGCACGGAATGCGGCCAGAGAAACCGCGATGGCCATTCCGCAGTCATTGTGGGCGTGGATGCCAAGCACGGGCATGGGGACGTCCGGAGCGGCGGTTCGGCGCATGGAGGAGAAAACCGCCGACACTATGTCGTGGACCGCCTCCGGCATCGTGCCGCCGTTCGTGTCGCAGAGCGTTATCGAGTCCGCGCCAGCCTCGCGCGCCCTTTCCAAAACGGACAGCGCGTAGCCAGGGTCGTCCTTGTAGCCGTCGAAGAAATGTTCGGCGTCGAAGTGGACGGCCAGACCGTGCTCTTTGAGATATGCGACGGTTTCTGAAACCATGTCGAGATTTTCGGAATCCGTCGTTCGCAGGACTTCGCGCACGTGCAGGCGCCATGACTTGCCGTATATCGCGGCGGCACCGGTGCCGGCTCCAAGGAGGGCCTGGACGAGCGGATCGTCGGCGCAGCGCCCACCCGCGCGACGGGTCGAGCCAAAGGCGACGATGCGAACTCTCGAAAACTTCTCCTTCGCGGCGTCCTCGAAAAACTGGCGGTCGCGCTCGTTCGAACCGGCGAAGCCCCCTTCAAGCCACGGGACGCCGAACTCGTCGAGCAGATGGGCGAAACGCAATTTTCCCGCCCGAGAAAAGGCGATCCCAAGCGCCTGCGCGCCGTCGCGCAAAGTGGCGTCGTAAATCACAGGGGGGAGCTCGGTGTCGGAGTCGGAGAAATGCTCGTTCATTTTATGGCGCCGCCACCCGTCATGGTTCAGCGCAGGCGGCTGCGCAAACAATACCCCCCCGCCGCCCGCCAGTCAACAGCATGGCCTCACCCCGCATTGCGGCTCCGGACTTGACGACGGTCCCAGCCGCCGAGACAAACGCCGCAACCGCATGGGAAAAGCAGATGTCAAGACAACGAATGCTTCCAAGAATGACTGAAATCTGTTCAATGACATTCCCAACTCCTTCTCAGCTTGCGGACTCCGCACACGATTACACAAAGAAAAGGGACGGAAGGGACTGAAGGACGAGCGGGACGGGAGGGACTGGCGAGACGGGCGGAAAAGGCGCAAGTCGCGCCAGTCCCGCCAGTCGCGCCTGTCGCGCTCGTCCCGCCGGTCGCGCTCGTCCCGATGGTCCCGCCTGTCGCGCTCGTCCCGCTGGTCCCGCCTGTCGCGCTCGTCCCGCCGGTCCTAGCATGGGCATCGGCGCGGCGGGACGTCGCACACCCCATTTCCGCAGGCAGGATGCCCGCGCTCCCAGGCGACACCGCGGGCAGGATGCCCGCGCTCCCAGGGCGTGGCGCGGCTGGAGGACGCACCCACAGGATTGGCGTTGCCTGCGGCTCGCCCCACCCTTCGCGGGAAGACTGTAGTAGAACATTCCCAACGCCGTCGGGCTATATGAGAAATACGCGAAAAGCCGCCTAAATGGCGGCTTTTCCGATCTAATGCTCGCGGCGCTCGGTCTGGACATCGCCGCGTCAGAGCAACCCAAACGCAGACCGGGCCGACCGCCAAAAATCGGAACGCCCGATTGAAAACCACCATGGCACATGGTATTCTTCGCGCCAACGCCTCGCCCATTGGCGGGGTATCACCCCAGCCAATTGGGAAAGTTCTAGTGTAGACTCTGTGCAAATCCCGCGGCTCTGGCCAGTTGGCCTTTTCCCGTCGCAGAAACGTTGCGCCATTCGCCATGCCCTTCCACCAAGACATCTTCAAGTTCCGCGACGAGCTTATCGCCGAATACGAGCGGTTTTCCCGCTCGTTCGCCAACCCCAAGGCCGCCGACATCCGGGACCGGCTCGACGAGGAATACGGGAAAGGGCGCTACTGGAAGGACCCGCTCGTCCAGATCAACCCGAACTACAGGAAGGCGGACAAGACCGTCCAGCAGCTCGCGGCGGCCGGCGAGCTAGAGCCCGAGACCGCCGAGATCTTCCGTCTCGGCAAAGACCCGAAGAACGGCAACCCCGGCGTCGCGCTCTCGCTCTACAAGCACCAGGAGGAGTCTCTCGCCCTCTGCCGCCAGGGCCAGAGCTTCGTCGTCACGACCGGCACCGGTTCCGGCAAGTCGCTCTCGTTCTTCATCCCCATTGTCGATTCCATCCTCCACGCCAAGCGAGCCGACTCGGCGCCTCGCACCCGCGCCATCATCGTCTACCCGATGAACGCGCTGGCGAACAGCCAGCTCGAGGAGATGGAGAAGTTCCTCTGCAACTGGGCGCCGGAGGACCGTCCCGTCTCGATTGCGCGCTACACGGGACAGGAGGGCGACGACGAGCGCAAGAAGCTCCGCACCGACCCGCCCGACATCCTCCTCACGAACTACGTGATGCTCGACCTCGTCCTCACGCGCTACCACGAGGACCACGAAGTGGTCGAGCACAGCCGCGGCCTGGAGTTCCTCGTCCTCGACGAGCTGCACACCTACCGCGGCCGCCAGGGGGCGGACGTCGCGATGCTCGTGCGCCGCCTCCGCGCCCAGCTCGACACACACAACCTTCTCTGCATCGGCACCTCCGCCACGATGGGCGACGTCGAGACCGGCGCCTCCTCCCGCGAGGCCATCGCCCGGGTCGCCTCCCGCATCTTCGACACCGAGGTCAAGCCGTCATCGGTCGTGCAGGAGACCCTGCAGTACGCCACCGATCCGTCGCTTTCCGTCGAGGCGGTCAAGTCCGCCCTCCCGGCGCGCATCGCCGCCGGCTCGTGGGCCTGGACCGACCTCGACGCCTTCCACAAGGATCCGATGGCCGTGTGGATCGAGCACATGCTCGGCATCGCGTCCGAGAGCGGCAGCGGCCGCCTCGTCCGCGCCACGCCCATGACCCTCAGGGACGCCGCCGCAGCGCTCGCCCGCGACGCCGGCGTCGCCGAAGACGCCGCCGCCGCCGCCATCCGCGGATTCCTCGCCGGCCTTTCCGCGCCGGAGCAGCTCGCCGTCTGGCAGGACGGCCGCGCTCCGCTCGCCTTCAAGCTCCACCAGTTCATCAGCGGCCCCGGGACCGTCCTCACGACGCTTGAGCCGTCCGGCCGCCGCACCGTCCAGCTCGACGCCCAGCGCTTCGCCCCCCACCAGGCCGAGCAGCGCGTCCTTCTCTTCCCGACCTACTTCTGCCGCACCTGCGGAACGGAATACGTCTCCGTGTGGAAGGAGGGGATGTTCGTCACACCCCGGGACATCGAGGACGTCCCGACGCGCGACGAAGACGCGGACTCCGAGCGCCAGTTCGGCTATCTCGTCCCGGTCGAGGCCCTTTCGAAGGTCGGCTCGCCCGTCGTGGGAGACACTCTTCCGGAAGATTTCGTACCGGCCGACTGGTTCGACTACGAAGGCGAGTCCCACAAGGTGAAGAAGACCGCCGCCGGGCGCATCCCCGTCGCCGTCTCCGTCGACGCCACCGGCGCGCTCTCCTCCGAGCCGGGCGCTCGCGCCACGCACTGGTTTTTCCCCGGCAAGCATCGTTTCTGCCCGGAATGCGGCACCGTCCACCCCGGACAGGGCAAGGACATCGTCCGCCTCGTCGGTCTCTCCGGCGAAGGCCGCTCCTCCGCCACGACCGTCATCTCGCTCTCCGCCCTCGCCATCCTCTTCGACGAAAAGCCCGGCGCCGGCGAGCCCGACGTCCGCAAGCTCCTCGGCTTCATCGACAACCGCCAGGACGCCGCCCTCCAGTCGGGCCACTTCAACGAGTTCGTCTTCCTTTCCCTCCTCCGCGCCGGCCTGCTCCTCGCCCTCCGGGACCCGGCGAACGCGGGCGGCATTCCCGCCGCCGACGTCGCCGCCGAGGTCTACCGCAAGCTCGGCCTCGACACGGACGACCAGGCCATCCTAGCCGAATACCTCGAGAATCCCGGTCTCAAGGGCGGCCTTCGCGAGAATGCCCGCACCGCGCTGCGGTTCATGCTCGGCTACCGGCTCTTCGACGACCTCCGCCGCGGCTGGCGCTACAACAACCCGAATCTCGAGCGCCTCGACATTCTCGAAATCGGGTACAAGTGGATCGAGGACGTTGTCTCCGACGAGGACGCCCTCCGCGCCGCCGCGGAACACTTCGGCCCCGCGGCTTCCGCCATCCTGCTCGGTCTCGCCCCGGACAAACGCGCGCAACTGCTCGTCCTCGTCCTTGAAGGGCTCCGCAAGGCGCTCTGCATCCGCATCGACTACTTCCGCCAGGCGGACCAGGAGCGAGTCCTCCGCAGCGGCAACTCCTCCCTCTCCGAGCGCTGGCGCCTCTCCGATGACATTACCCGCCTCAAGCACGAGCGTCCGATGTTCGTCTACGACGCCCGCCGGCTCAGGGAAAACCCGGAAGGTCCGGAAATCAAGCGAGACCTCGACCACGACCTCGCCGTCTCCGGCTCGACGATGTCGGGCTTCTTCAAGGACGTCCGGCTCGCCGGCCTCTGGAAGGACACGCCGTTCGCGCCGCCGGACAAGGCGCTCTTCAACGGCCCCCGCGAAGACCTCCTCGCCGCGATCCAGGCGCTCCTCCTCGCGGCCAAGAACTACGGCCTCGTCGAGGCGACGGTCCTCGGCGGCGAATCCGACGCCCCCGTCGTCCAGGCGTTCCTCTGCGGCGAAGCCCTCATCTGGCGCCTCAAGACGAACGATGGCGACCCGTCATCTGCCCCCAATCGCTTCTTCCTCCGCCTCTACCGTTCCGTGGCCGAGATGCTCCGCCGCGATCCTGCACAGCTCTATGGCTTCGAGTCCTGCGAACACACCGCCCAAGTCGAGTCGGAGAGACGCACTGAACTTGAACAGCGCTTCCGTTTCGGCGACCGTGACCGGCAGGAATTCGAGCGCCAGGCCCTTGCGAAAGGCAGCAAGGCGAAGCTCCGCCGCCTGCCCGTCCTCTACTGCTCCCCGACGATGGAGCTGGGCGTCGACATCTCCTCGCTCAACCTCGTCTACATGCGGAACGTCCCGCCCACGCCCGCCAACTACGCGCAGCGCAGCGGCCGCGCCGGGCGCAGCGGGCAGGCCGCCCTTGCCGTCACCTACTGCACCACCTTCAGCCCCCACGACCAGTGGTTCTACGACCACGTCGGCGAGATGGTCCACGGCCAGGTGTGCGTCCCCGCGCTCGACCTCGCCAACCAGGAGCTCTTCGACAGCCACATGCACGCCGTGTGGCTCTCCTGCGTCCGGACCGAACTCAAGACCAACATCTTCGACCTGCTCGTGAAGGAGCCGGCCGAGAACCCCTCGCTCGCGCTCCTGCCCGCGCTCGACGCCGCCATCCGCGCCCCCAGGGTCGCCGAGGACGCGCTCGCCATCGCCCGGCGCATCGCGGCCGGGCTCGGCGACGAGCTCTCCCCCAAGCGCGCCCCGTGGTATTCCGCGGACTACCTCGACCGCTTCATGGCCTCCGCGGCCGACGCCTTCGACAGGGCCCTCGGCTCCTGGCGCGAACTCTACCGCGCCACCCGCAAGCAGCTCGAGGACGCCCAGCGCCAGGTCCTCTCGGCCACCGCCACGCGCGAGGAGCGCGACACCGCCCAGCGCGTCGCCGCCGACGCCAAGCAGCAGATCGACGTCCTCACGTCCGCCGCCGCCTCCCGCAACGGCGACTTCTACCTCTACCGCTACCTCGCGAGCCACGGGTTCTCGCCCGGCTACAGCTTCCCGCGCCTCCCGCTCGTCGCGTGGCTTCCCAAGTCCGCCTCGCACCGCCGCGGTCCGGCCGGCCAGCCCCTCGTCGGGACGATGATCTCGCGCCCCCGCTTCCTCGCGCTCTCCGAGTTCGGCCCGCAGAGCCTCATCTACCACGAGGGCCAGACCTACCGCGTGAGCCGCGTCAAGCTCAAGGCCACGAGCGCCGACCACGCCGTCGCGGACGGCAAGCTCGGCACGATCAAGGCGTGGGTCTGCCCCGCCTGCGGCTACGGCCACTTCGAGCGCGAGCTTCCCGCCGGCGCCGCCGTCAACGTCTGCCACCATTGCGGCCAGGAGCTCGATCTCGCCGAATCCCTCGTCCAGAACCTCTACGGCGTCGAGGCCGTGGAAACCACGCCCGCCGAACGCATCACCGTCCAGGACGAGGAGCGCGAGCGCCGCGGCTTCGACGTCCAGACCACCTACAGCTTCCAGACCGGCGCGGACGGCCGCCTCTGCCGCGAGGCGCTCGAGATCCGCCGCGAGGGCCGCTCCCTCGCGACGCTCACCTACAGCCCGGCCGCCCGCATCTGGCGCATCAACCGCGGCTGGAAGAACCGCCGCAACCCCGCCCAGATGGGCTTCTGGATCGACCCGCTCTCCGGCAAGTGGAGCAAGTCGGACGTGGCCGCCGCGGACGAGAAGCACTACCAGCTCGTCGTTCCCTACGTCTCCGACTGGCGCAACGTCCTCGTCCTCTCGCTCCCGGCCGAGCTGGCCGAGGACTCCGCTCCCATCCGCACCCTCGCCGCCGCCCTCCAGCGCGCCGTCGAGAGCGTGTTCCAGCTCGACTCCTCCGAGATCGCCGTCGAATATCTCCCCAACGCCGCCAAGCCCACCTCGCTCCTGCTCTACGAGGCCGCCGAGGGTGGCACCGGCGTCCTCGGCCGCCTCGTCCGCGACTCCGGCCGCGCCCGCATCGTCCGTCGCCTCGCCGAGAAGGCCCTTGAGATAATGCACCTGCGCTACGATCCGGTCGAGGACAGTCTCAAGGAGATGCCCGACGCCTGCGAGACCGGCTGCTACCGCTGCCTGCTCTCCTACTACAACCAGCCCGACCACAAGTTCATCGACCGCCGTCTCCCGCTCGTCCGCGATTGGCTCTTCGACCTTCTCCACGTCGAGGAGCCCGACTTCTCGGAAGTGGCCAGTGGTCAGTGGCCAGTGGCTAGTGGAGAGTCCGGCCCGCACAAGTTTGCCGAAGGTTTCGTCGCCGATTCCTGGGATCCGGAAAACAGGGTGGCAACTGTCTCCGGACCTCCCACCGACGCATGGCGCGCCTTTGCCGATGAAAGAGGGTTCCGGGTAGTTTTTAGCGGCTAGTGTTTAGAGGTTGCCGGAAAGAGGATCCAAACGATGGCAGTCAAGCACTTCAAAGAGTTGGTTGTCTGGCAGAAGGCAATGAATCTTGCCGAGGAAGCCTACCGGCTGACGAAGACATTTCCGCCTGAAGAACGATTCTCCCTTGCGAATCAAATGCAACGCGCCGCCGTTTCGATCCCCTCCAACATCGCCGAAGGCCAGTCGAGAGTTTCGACCGGCGAGTTTCTCCATTTTCTTTCCATCGCGAAAGGATCGAACGCCGAATTGGAAACGCAACTTGAACTGTCCGTTCGATTGAGATACATTACGTCCTCGCAGGCAACCCAAGCGATTTCCCTTTCCGCCGAAGTCGGTCGCATGCTCAATTCCCTCATTTCCAAACTGGCCACTAGCCACTGACCACTAGCCACTATGTTCACCCCAGGCTCCATCGTCCGCGCCCGCGGCCGCGAGTGGATCGTCCTTCCCGGCTCCGAGGAGGACGAGCTCCTCGTCCGCCCGCTCTCCGGCTCCGCCGAGGACGAAACCCTCATCGTCCCCGCCCTCGAGCCCGTCCCGCCCGAGTCCGCGACCTTCGCGCCGCCGGACCCCGCCCGCGCCGGCAACTGCGCCCAGGCGCGGCTCCTCGCGGACGCCCTCCGCCTCAAGCTCCGCAACGGCGCCGGCCCCTTCCGCTCCTTCGGCAACATCGCCCTCCGTCCGCGCTCCTACCAGCTCGTCCCGCTCCTGATGGCGCTCAAGCAGCCCGTCTCGCGCCTTCTGATCGCGGACGACGTCGGCATCGGCAAGACCATCGAGGCCGGCCTCGTCCTGCGCGAGCTGCTCGACCGCGGCGACGTCCGCCGCGCCGCCGTCCTCTGCCCGCCGCACCTCGTAGGCCAGTGGTGCTCCGAGCTTTCGGACCGCTTCCATATTCGCGCCGAGGCGCTCACCTCCCGCACCGCCGCGCGCATCGAGCGCGAAGTCCCCGCCGGCGAGTCCCCCTTCGAGCACTTCCAGTTCCTCGTCGTCTCCCTCGACTACATCAAGCAGCAGAACCGCCGCGACGCCTTCCTCGCCTACGCGCCCGAGTTCGTCGTCGTCGACGAGGCCCACGCCTGCACGCAGCTCGGCACCGGCAAGCAGTATCGCTGGGAGCTGCTGAAGAAGCTCGCCGAGGATCCCGCCCGCCACCTCCTTCTCCTCACCGCCACGCCCCATTCCGGCAACCGCCGCGGCTTCGCCAACCTCCTCTCCCTCCTCGATCCCGAGTTCGCCCGGCTTGAGGACCCGTCCCTTTCCGAGACCGAACACCGCCGCCTCCGCCAGAAGCTCGCCGGCTTCTTCGTCCAGCGCCGCCGCATCGACATTGAAAAGACCTGGAGCGGCGAGGACATCTTCCCGAAGCGGATGATCCGCGAAGTGACCTACCGCCTGTCCGGCAGCTGGGTCGGCTTCTTCGACAAGATCTACGCCTACTGCCGCGACCTCGCCCGGCGCGAGGAAGCCGCCGGCATGCGGCGCTCGATGATCTGGTATTCCACACTCGCCCTGCTGCGCTGCGCCTCCTCCTCGCCCGCCGCCGCCATTCGGGCCTTCTCCTCCGCATTCGAGCGTACCGCCGCGGAAGAGAGTGTCGCCGCTCCAGGTCCCGATGGCGAGACTCCATCCTCGCCAACCGAGAACACCGAGCCCGACTTCGCCCGCGTCACCGACGATCCCGAGGAGGACGCGCCCGAGTCCGACTTCGAGCCCGAGCTGCCCGCCGGCGCCGCACGCGCTCGCGCCTCCTCCGCCCGCGAGCTTCGCGCCCTCGCGCAGTCCCTCCTCGACGAAGGCTCCGACCCCAAGCTCGCCCGCCTCGTCGGCATCCTCAAGGATCTCCTCAAGGACGGCTTCCACCCCGTCGTCTTCTGCCGCTACGTCGCCACCGCCGACTATGTGGCCGACGCCCTCCGCGCCCGCCTCTCCGGCGTCGCCGTCCGTGCCGTCACCGGCCGCCTTTCCCCCGACGACCGCGAGGACGCCGTCCGGGAACTGGCCGAGGAGGAGGGCAAGCGCGTCCTCGTCGCCACCGACTGCCTCTCCGAAGGCATCAACCTCCAGAAGGACTTCGACGCCGTCGTCCACTACGACCTCTCCTGGAACCCCACGCGCCACGAACAGCGCGAAGGCCGCGTCGACCGCTACGGCCAGCCAGCCCGCGAAGTCCGCTGCGTTCTGCTCTGGGGGCAGGACAACCCCGTCGACGGCCTCGTCCTCGACGTCATCACGCACAAGGCCGCCGAGATCAAGAAGGAGCTGGGCGTCGTCGTTCCCGTCCCGGCCGATACCGCCCGCCTCAACGAGGCTCTCCTCCAGGCCGTCCTTCTTCGTCGCTCCGGCAGGGCAGACGACCGTCAGCTCACCTTCGAGGAGCAGCTCTTCGCCGACGAGGCCGAACGGGATCTCGAGGCGCTGGACGGCGCCTGGACCGACGCCCTCGAGCGCGAGAAGTCCGTCCGTCGCGTATTCGCCCAGCAGGCGCTCAAGCCAGATGACGTCCTCCCCGAGCTCCGTCGCGCCGCCGACGCCCTCGGCGGCGAGGCGGATGCCGAGCGCTTCGTCCGCACAGCCCTGGCCGCCCTCGGCGCCCCGCTGTCCCCGTGGCGCAACGCGCCCGGCCGCTTCGCCTTCGATCCCGCCGCGCTGCCCGAATCCCTCCGCGAGCGCCTCGTCGAGGCGGGCATCCGCGTCGACCGCCGGTTCGCCTTCGCCTTCGAGGAGCGTCTCTCCACGAGCGCCGTGTCCTTCCTGCACCGCTCCCACCCCCTCGTCGAAGCCCTCGCCGACTACGTGGCGGAGTCCGCTCTCTCGCCCGTGCCTGTCCCCGAGGGCGTTCTCCCGGCCTCCCGCTGTGCCACGATGTCCACGGCCGAGGTCTCCCGCCGCACGACCCTCTTCCTCCTCCGCCTGCGCCACCGCCTCGAGAAGGCCGGCTCCGCCCCCGTCATTACCGAAGAGCTCTGCTTCATCGCCGCCGAGGGCTCCGCGTCGTCTCCGGCGTGGAGCGACGACCGCGACCTCGCCGGGAAGCTCCTCCGCGCGGCGCCCGCCGGCAACCTCGCCCCCGACGCTCAGACCCGCGCCATCGAGTCCGGGCTGGCCCTTGCGGCCGCGGCCGACGCCCCCTTCGCCGATCTGGCCAAGCGCCGCGCCGAAGCCCTCCTCGCCGACCACCGCCGCGTCCGTGACGCGGCCGGCGCGCGCGGCGCCTGGACCGTGTCACCCATCCTCCCCGTCGACGTCATCGGCCTCTACGTCTACCTCCCCGCCCTCTAGCCATGCGAACCCGCTCCACATTCTCCTTCGAAACCGCCACGCTGGAAGGCTCCCTCTTCGTCCCGGACCGCCTTGAGCGATTTGCGCAGGGGGCGCTCGACGCCGAGCTTCCCCTCCGACTCCCCGCCGGACTCACCCCCTCCGACGAAATCGGCCGCTCCTTCCGCATTGCCGCCGCCCTCTGGAAGGACTTCTCCCGCCGCCGCGCCCAGCAGAACCACCGCGTCGTCACCCGCGACTTCCTCTCCAAGTTCTTTCGCGACGCCCTCGGCTACGACCTAGGCGACCCGGCGGGTATTGCAGGGGCTGTCCCATCCGCCCCCAGTCCTGATGGCGAGGCTCCGCCCTCGCCAATCCCCTTCCGCCTCACCGCCCCCGGCCGCTTCCCCGTCTTCTTCGCCTCCCACCGCGAGGGACTCGACCACGCCGACCGCTTCTTCTCCGGCGGTTCCCTCGCCCCCCGCAAGCGCACCGTCACCGCCTTCGCCCAGGAGTTCCTTAACGCCGAGGAATCCTCCCTCTGGGCCGTCGTCTCCGACGGGCTCCGCATCCGCCTCCTCCGCGACAACGCCCTGCTCACCCGTCCGTGCTGGCTTGAGTTCGACCTCGAGCGCATTCTCTCCGAGGAGCGTTACCCGGACTTCGCCGTCCTCTGGCGCGTCCTCTACCACTCCCGCGTCGGCCCCACCCCCGACGCCAAGTCCTCCGACTGGGAGACCCTCCGCAAGACCGGCATCGAGGAGGGCGTCCGCGTCCGCGACAAGCTCCGGGACGGCATCGCCTCCGCCCTCGAACGCCTCGGCACCGGCTTCCTCCGCGCCCCCGGCTCCGCCGCCCTCCGCCAGGCCCTCGAAACCGGCGCCCTCACCGTCGAGGGCTACCGCCGCGAGCTCCTCCGCCTCGCCTACCGGCTCCTCTTCCTCTTCGTCGCCGAGGAGCGCGACCTCCTCCACGCCCCCGAGGCAGACGCCTCCTCCCGCCGCCGCTACGCCGCCGGCTACTCCCTCCGCCGCCTCACCCGCCGCTCCCGCCGCGTCTCCGCCGCCGACGCCTCCTTCTTCGACCTCTGGGACTCCCTCCGCATCGTCTTCCGCCTCCTGGGTGGGGCGAGCTCTCCGAGCGAGCCGTCATCTGCGGCGCAGCCGCACCCGTCATTTCCGCCGCAGGCGGACCCGTCATTTGCGGCCGCAGGCCGCATCGTCATTGCCGGCGAAGCCGGCTCGTCATTCAGCTCGGGCAACCCCCTCGGGCTGCCCGAGCTGGGCGGCCTCTTCTCCCCCGACCGCTGCCCCTTCCTCGACGCCGCCTCCCTCGACAACGCCTCCCTCCTCGGCGCCGTCCGCGACCTCCGCTGGACCATCCAGGGCGGCGCCGCCCAAGCCGTCGACTACCGCAACATGGGCGCCGAGGAGTTCGGCTCCATCTACGAGTCCCTCCTCGAGATGGTGCCCTCCGTCTCCCTCCCGCGCCGCGAGTTCACCTTCGCCGGCCCCGCCGCCGGCAACGCGCGCAAGACGAGCGCCAGCTACTACACCCCCGCCCCCCTCGTAGACCGCCTCGTCAGGAGCGCCCTCGACCCGCTCATCGAGAAGGCCCTCTCCGCGAAGGACCCCGAGGCCGCGCTCCTCGCGCTCGCCGTCCTCGACCCCGCCTGCGGCTCCGGCCACTTCTCCCTCGCCGCCGGCCGCCGCATCGCCGAGGCGCTCGCCCGCGTCCGCGCCGGCGAGGGCGGCACCGTCACCCCCGCGCTCTACCGCGCCGCGTTCCGCGACGTCATCTCCCACTGCCTCTACGGCGTGGACTTGAACCCGATGGCCGTCGAGCTGGCGAAGATCGCCCTCTGGATCGAATCCGTCGAACCCGGCAAGCCGCTCACCTTCCTCGACGCCCACTTCGTCTGCGGAAACTCCGTCCTCGGCGTGATGGACCTCAAGACCCTCCCCGCCGGCATCCCCGCCGCCGCCTACGACGCCCTCGACGGCGACGACAAGGAGCTCTGCAAGGCGCTCAAGAAGAAGAATGCCGCCGCGATCAAGGCCGTGCGCGGCGACGCCCTCTACCACGGAGGCGTCTTTGCCGCCGCCGGCGCCGGTCTCTCCGCTCGCTTTGCCGAAATCGACACGATGCCCGAGCGCACGGTCGCCGATGTTGCCGCCAAGCGCGCCGCCCACGAGGCCTTCCTTCGCGAGGCCGCCACCGGCCCAGCCGCCACCGCCGCCGATCTCCTCCTCGCCGCCTTCCTCCTGCCCAAGCCCGCCGCGGAAAGTTCTGATGGCGAGGCCCCGTCCGGCGTAGCCGGGAGTCCTGATGGCGAGGCTCCGTCCTCGCCAATCTGCCCCACCTCCCACGACCTCTTCGGCGCCCTTGGCCTTCCCGGTTTCACACCGCCTTCCGAAGCCCTTGTTGCCGCCTGTCGCGCCGCCTGCCGCTCTGCCGGCGTCCTCCATTGGCCGCTCGTCTTCCCCGCCGTCTTCGCCCGCGGCGGCTTCGACTGCGCGCTCGCCAACCCGCCATGGGATCAATTGCAGTTTGCCGAGAAGGAATTTTTCTCTGTCGAGCGACCCGATTTTCTCCATATGAATAGTTCGCAACGCAAGAATGCAATCTCCGCGTTGTCACAATCAGATCCGATTCTATGGACAAAGTATAAGAAAGGATTATGTGAGGTAGAGAAATTGACCTCTTTCATTTCTTCCGCACCTCACTTCTCTCTTTCAGCTCATGGGAAATTGAACCTTTACTCCCTTTTCACCGATCTAATCAGGCAAATGATCTCTGAACAAGGTACTGCGGGCTTCATTGTTAAGCTTGGAATTTGCACTGACGATTCCACGAAGAAATTGTTTGAGCATCTTGTAAAGACGGGACAGCTTCAATCGCTTTATGGTTTTGAAAATGAGGAAAAGGTGTTTCCGGGAGTTCACCATGATGAGAAATTCTGTCTGATTACGCTTGGACATTGCGCTTTTTCCCAGTTTTCTTTCTTTTTGCGTAGCGCTCCCGCGATGGACGAGCCGAGAAGGCGTTTCAGTCTTACAGCCGATGACTTCTCTCTTATCAATCCGAACACATTAACCTGCCCCATTTTCCGATCGAAATATGATGCGGAACTGACCAAGAAAGTATATCGCCGTACAGGCATCCTCTGGCACGAAACACCGCTGGTAGAGCAAGAAGCGGCTTCAGAGGCGCAGACTCCGTTCGTTGCAAACCCTTGGGGGATTCGTTTCTGGACTATGTTTAATATGGCCACTGACAGTTCCCTGTTCTGTATAGAGCCTGGCGAAGGTCGGATCCCACTCTACGAAGGGAAAATAATCGGTCTTTTTGATCACAGGTTTGCCTCCTTTGACCATCCTGGAGAAGAGGATTATCACGATTGCACAAGTGAGGAAAAACAGAATCCAACTTATGAACCATCCCCACGGTATTGGGTAGACAAATCCGAGGTCATCTCCGTTCTTGAATCATTTGACCCGGACAAACCGACACCTAGGTATCTAATGGGGTGGCGCGATATCACGCAGGCTACGAATTTCCGAACAACTATTGCAAGTGTAGTACCGCTAGCCGCCGCAGGCGATACGCTGCTCTTGTTAAAAACGCAGCAAAAGCCTTCGTTGAATGCTTGCTTGTTAGCTGATTTCAATTCTCTTGTGCGTGATTACATTGCCAGACAGAAGGTGGCAGGAAAACATTTGAAGTTTTTCACAATGAAGCAGCTCGCCACCTTGCCGCCTTCGGCGTACACGCAAGCAGACATCGACTACATCGTGCCGCGGGTGCTGGAGCTGACCTACACCTCGCACAGCCTGAAACCGTGGGCGGAGGACCTCGACTACCACGGCGAGCCGTTCCGCTGGGACGAGAATCGCCGGGCCATTCTCCGTGCGGAATTGGACGCCCGCTACGCCCGCCTCTACGGCCTCACCCGCGACGAGCTTCGCTACATCCTCGACCCCGCCGACCTCCTCGGCCCCGACTACCCCTCCGAAACCTTCCGCGTCCTCAAGGAAAAGGAACTCGCCGCCTTCGGCGAATACCGCACCCGAAGATTGACATTGGCCGCCTGGGACCGTGCCACGGCCGTGGCACGCCAGAGAAATGCCCGCGGAAGGTCCAACCGGACCCATTATCTTGGACCTCTTGTCATGGAGCTCATTTCCGCGACGGGAAGTGACCGTATTGCCCTGGACAAGCTCGTCACCGCATGGGCCGCACTGTCCGAGCCCGAGCTCATTGCCGCATCCAGGGGGATGCCGGAAGCGACGGCCGCATGGGCGGCGGCCTATCCCGACGCCATCCACCCGGACGAGCGGCTGGAGACGACGCTTCTGAACATGATTGACCGCCACGAGATTTCCGTGGAGCGGGACGGGACGGTAATCCGCCTTGAAAACGAGGATGTGGCAGATGACGAGATACGCATGGACGCAGCCATTGCCATATCGTACACGAACCTTGTCGAATCGATGCCAATCCCCCGCGAAGGCGGCTTCTCGGCAATTCCCGCTGTCGCCGTCCTTTCGTCCACCTTCATTTCAAGCATGAAATCGGGAGCATTCCACCGTGAAGCAGCCTAGCTTCAATCTGCCATCCAGCGGCGAAAGCTTGGACCACAAAGTCGCACCTCGCGAACCGCTTTTCTGGTTCCGGAAATTCTGCATCCTCTCCAAATTCAGTCCGAACCCCGAGGATGTCGTCCGCGAAATCAATTTCCATCCCGGCCTGAACATCGTCTGGTCGAAGGCCGCCGATGTCACGGCAGATGACGCCCAGTCCCGCACCGCCGGACACGCAAGTGGCAAGACGACCCTCTGCCGCTTGTTAAGGGGCCTTCTTGGCGAACCGCATTTTGTGGACGCGGACTTTCTTCTTTCCGCCCGCAAGACTTGCCTCGGATGGTGGTTTGCCGCCGAGATTCGCATTGGCGGAGAATCATGGTGCGTGGCCCGTCCACTTTGCGACAAGGGCGTTCTTGCGGCCAGATGTGAACATTTGCATGACTTTCTCTCAAATCCGGGAGTGCCTGACCGCGAGGGGTTTGAAGAGGCATTGATGTCGGCCGCGAGGGAAATCACCCCCGTCAGGGAGTTTCCAGGAGGGACGCAGATGCAGCCGTGGAGTTTCTTTCCGTGGTTCATACGCGACCAGAACGCGCAGTTTGCCGCTGCGGACGACTGGGGAAGTTCCTCAGGCGGCGGAACGGGCGCCCCGCTTCTCTCCGGAATTGAGAAGTCCATCCTCATGCGGTCCGTGTTCGACCCCTCCGTTACCGAAGAAGTGCAGCTGCTGGACCGCTCGAAGTCAATCGAAACGGAAATCGAGAATCAAAAGCGGTCCGCGAAAGCTGTCAGGCAAATGCTTGGGAAAGACGAGGAAAGGGTTGCCGCGCTGTTCGGGGATGAATCGTTCTTGAACTACCAGGGTGACCTTTGGATAGCAGCCGCCGAGGCGGAATGCAACAGGAAGCTGGACGAGTTGCGGGACGCCTGCAGCGAAACCGCCGAAGAACACGAAGCCCGTGAGGCGTATTTGCAGGCAAGCAGCGAGTTTGATTTCCGGGCCGAGGACTACCGCGCCGGCGTCCGTCGGCGCAAGCTGTTTTTCAAAAAGAACCGGGAATACCTCAATCGCGCGCCCACGCCCCCAAAGGAACCGCCCGGCGAGGAAGAAGTCATGATAATGGTTCGAAGGCATCCGGAGCGGCGCTTTTGCGGTGTTGAGATGGAGCGTGCGCGCGAATGCCAATGCCAGCTCGCCTTGGAGAACGAGGCGCGGAATCCGCCCGACGTCGAATCGGAGCGCAACCTGGCGGCCAATCTCCACTCAGCCCCGGTGGCTCTGGATTGCAGTGACCAGTACAGGCGCATCTGCACGATAGCCGATGAAGCCGAAGCCGCCTACGAGGAGGCCAAGGAGGCTTGTGACAATGCGGAGAAGCGTTGGTTGGCGCTGAAGAAAGCGGGGGAAAAGGAGCGGATAAAGAAAGCGGAAATGGAGGGGAAGAAGTCCGAGGCGCTGGAACGTCTTCGCCAGGACCGGGCGGAGGAGCAACGGCTGTCCCAGGAAGGCATCGCGTATGCCGTTGAGAAAAAGGAAGTCTTAGATAGACTTGCCGACATTCGCAAGGCGTCGTCAAGGTCGCTGGGGGCGTTTCGGCAGTGCTTCAACGAAACGCTTCGCTTCGTCTACGGAGAATCGGCCACGGGCGAGGTCCAGATGAGGAAGGGGAAGATTCGGCTCGGAGCAAGCGTCGGCAACTCCACCAGAAATGGCGCGGCGCTTAACGCGGGGAATGTAGTCTGCTTTGACCTCGCCCTACTCGCCCTTGCGGCAGACGGGAAATGCACTCATCCCGGATTTCTCGTTCATGACGGACCTCGCGTGGCGGATTTGTCCCCCGCCA
This sequence comes from Verrucomicrobia bacterium UBA6982, assembly GCA_002448475.1. Taxonomy (GTDB): domain Bacteria; phylum Verrucomicrobiota; class Kiritimatiellia; order RFP12; family UBA3636; genus UBA3636. The sequence continues at coordinate 33,315 of DJYI01000058.1, read as the reverse complement.
TCTACCGCCGCTATTTTGAATTCGCGCAAGTTCTGGCAAACCGCGGTGATAGTCCGAACTTCCAGTACATCGTCACCACCACGACCAATCCGCCGGAGGAATTCCAGGGCGATGACTACGTCGTGTGCCGTCTTGATGCCTCGACCGTGGATGGCAGGCTACTCCGCCGCAATCTTTCCTAGCCATGACCTCCCTTCTTCAATCCCTCGTCGAAAAGGCCGCCTTTGACAACGGCTGGGAAATCGTGGAGAACCGCCGCGTGTTCCGCAGCGGCCGGCATCCCGGCGCTCTTGTGGCGACCGACCTCGGCCGCGCCCTGCAGCTGGAATTCGTCGGCACTCCGGAAAACCTGCTCGAAGTTTCGTTCCCCACGCTCGCCGCTGGCGACGGCTCGCTCGTCCTCCCCTACGAGCCGGGCCGATTCACCGCCGTGCTGCCCGCCCTCGAATCCATCTTCCGCACGACCGCCGGGGGCGCGGGGGCGGAGCCACCGTCCATTGCCACCGAGCGTCTCGCCACCGTGAAGCAGCGCGTGGGGCAGGCCGACTACCGCGAGGAACTCTTCTCGCTCTGGGGAGGTGCCTGTGCCGTCACGGGCCTTGCCGACCCGGCGCTCCTGCGGGCGAGCCACGCCAAGCCATGGCGGGACGCCACCGACGCCGAGCGCCTCGACCCCTTTAACGGCTTCCCGCTCTGCATCCCGCTCGACGCCCTCTTCGACGCCGGCTGGATAACCTTCGCCGACGACGGCGCCATCATGCTCTCCCCCTCCCTCGCCCCCGCCGCCGTCCCCGTCTTCGCCCTCGACCCCGCCCAGCGCCTCCGCCGCGCTCCCTCCCCCCGCCACCTCCCGTATCTCGCCTGGCATCGTACCCATGTCTTTCGATTGGCGCATTAAGTCGCGTGGCGGAGTCTGGTAGGATTTGCCTGATGGACGAACGACCGGACGGACAGAAACGCGGCGGGTCGCGGCTCGTCGTCGAACTCTTCGGGAGCGACGCGAACGGGCGGAAGATGATCGAGTGGGGGCGGCGGATCGGGTGCCGGGCTCGTGGTCCCTCCGGGGCGCGGCTGCGCCGCGCCGCCGGACGGCCCGGTCTCGCCGCTCCGCGGCTCGCGAAAAAGATGGGCAAGAGGTTCCTTGCTCGAAGATGACGAAATCTTGCGGCATATTTCCGTAGGAATAGTGGCGTTTCCGTGACTTCGACTCGAATATAAACAGAAAAAATGTTTATCTTGACAAACCAACGGGCCGTATGGTAGTCTTCCCCGTGCCGTCCCACCCCCGGCCCCATTTCCCATGATCAAGACCCTCCGCATTCGCAACTTCCGCTCCGTTCTGGACGCGACGCTCGACTTTTCCTTCGCGGAAGGAAAGGCCCCGAACGGATTCGCGACCATGCAACGCATTCCCTTTTTGCAGGAACCGGGAGCGGCATTCCGTGGCGTTCCGGTGCTTGCCCTCTTCGGCGCAAATGCGGCCGGGAAAACGAATTTGCTCAAGGCGGTCGACGCCTTTCGGCGAATTGCCATCGGCAACGATCCGGGCGTCTATCCTTTCTACCAGCCGGAGAAACTGCATGGTCCGCTCTGCGCAACGGAAATGGAACTGGTGTTTTTCTCCAATTCGCGCGAGTTTCGTTATCTTCTGGAAGCAGATGCCTCGAAAATCCTCCGGGAGGAGCTTTTTGCCGATGGCAAGATCGTCTACGCCATCCGTGGAACGGAGGCCGATTTTTCGGAACTCGTTCAACCGGCGTATCCTCTAGAAAACCTCTTGGCCTTCAAAAAAGTTGAAGGAGCCCAAACCGCGGACGGCTTTATCCGGCGCACGTTCCTGTCCGTGCTCGGTCGCAACTACGCCGGCCTCGACGAGCGCGTGAAGACGGCCTACGATTTCTTCGAGCGCAACGTCATTCCTTCCGCCTCGGACAATCTCGGGATGAAATGGTTTCCCGGAGACGTCAGAACTCTCGCCGCGTTGCGCGGGGCGGACGAACAATCCGTCCTTGCCGACATCGCCGGAATCATCCGCAAACTCGACGTTCCCATCGGGGGCATTTCCATCGTCAGGACGAAGGACCTTGAAAACGTTCCCCGGATGGTTCCGTCCTATCAGACCTGGATTCCTTTTCGCGATGAAACGGGAGCGTTGACTCACGTCCATCTCGAAACAGTCCGGAAGAACGCGGCCGGAGAAGACGTTTCGTTCCGTCTCAACGAGGAAGAATCCAATGGAACGCAGAATCTAGTTTATCTCGTCGCCAGGATGCTGCTTGCCTTGGAACGCGGAGGAATCATGTTCGTGGACGAACTGGACAAATCCCTCCATCCGATCTTGGTTCGTTCGCTGTTGAATCTCTTCGTCGACCGGGGCCGGAACCGAAACGGCGCGAGACTCGTGTTCACGACGCACTGCACGGATCTGATGGACGACTCCATCCTGCGCGTTTCCGAAGTCGGCATCGTGGCCAACGGAGCCAAGACCGGGACGCGGGTGCGCCGGCTCGCGGATTTGCGTGCCGAAGGAATGGACATCCGGAACGTGACGGATTTTCGGCGCAACTACCTCGACGGATTCTATTCCGGCGTTCCCTATCCGTCGTTGTAGGAGAGTCTCCGAATGAGCGCCGTCCGTCCCTACTGCGTCGTTTGCGAAGGCAAATCGGAAGTCTCGTATTTGGCGAGGCTGGCGAAGTTCCTCGGGGAGGAGGCCGCAGCGCAGGGATTGTTCGCGTCTCCCGTCGGTTTTGTCGGAAAGCCCGCCGTACACGGTTCGGGCGGCGGAGACTGCAAGAAGGTGATGTCGGCGTACAAGCAGGAACGTCCCAAAAATCCGAGAACGTCGTTTTGCATTTGGGTCGATGCCGACCTGTATATCCGCGAAAGGGACGACGATCCCGACGTATTCAACGGGCATCGCCCTGTGATTCTCGGGAGACCTGGCAAGAATCCGCCGTTTTCCTTTTCCGCGCTCGCCTTCGAGGATTTCCTCGCCATGCATTTTGACGACGAGCTTTACGGGGAATGGAAAAGCGCGTTTTCGGCGGCGGGGCATTTCGTCCATCCTCTTCACGGATGCGACTACCTTCCCAAGTTCCAACCGTTCTGGCATCGCTGGACGGGATCCGGCGTGGATTACGAGAAAGGCGAGCTTCCTGACGACTGGGTCTCGGCGAAATCCTTGCGCAACCTCTTCCGCACTGCGACGATCCGGACGTGCTGGCCCCGGTCAAAAACCTGACGCCGCAACCGACGTTCGGCGAGTTCCTTCGAACGGAAATCCTATCCGCTTTTCCGGATTTGTCTCCTGCGTCATGACCTCCCTCCTCCAATCCCTCGTCGAAAAGGCCGCCTTCGACAATGGCTGGGAAATTGTGGAGAACGGCCGCGTATTCTACAGCGGCCGGCATCCCGGCGCGCTCGTCGCGACCGACCTCGGCCGCGCCCTGCAGCTTGAGTTCGTGGGGACGCCGGAGAACCTGCTGGAAGTCTCGTTCCCGGCGCTTGCCGCCGGCGATGGCTCCCTGGTCCTTTCCTACGAGCCAGGGCGCTTCACGGCCGCGGTGCCGGCGCTCGAGGCGATCTTCCGCACGACCGCCGGAGGCGCCGCGGCGGAGCCGCCGTCCGTCGCGACCGAGCGGCTCGCCACCGTGAAGCAGCGCGTGGGGCAGTCCGGCTACCGCGAGGACCTGTTCTCGCTCTGGGACGGTGCCTGCGCCGTCACGGGCCTTGCCGATCCGGCGCTCCTGCGCGCGAGCCATGCCAAGCCCTGGCGCGACGCCACCGACCCCGAACGCCTCGACCCCTTCAACGGCTTCCCTCTCTGCATCCCGCTCGACGCCATCTTCGACGCCGGCTGGATCACCTTCTCCGACAACGGCATCATCGCCCTGTCCCCATCGCTCGATCCCGCGGCCGTTCCCGTCTTCGCCCTCGACCCCGCCCAGAGCCTCCGCCGCGCTCCCTCTCCCCGCCACCTCCCGTATCTCGCGTGGCACAGGGAACACATCTTCCGCAAACCCTGAGCGCAGGTTCGTGTTCTGCGTGCCTGACCACAAGGCGGCCGATGCCTATCGCTCGGCCTTCCGCCGGCGCCAGGCCCAGTGGACGTGACGAAGCATCCTCGGCGTTATCACGAGGATGTCTTTTGCCCGCCGAGTTCCCGCCTGAATAAGGCGTGAAGATCCGAGGCGATTGTTTTCACCTCGTCCTTGGTACGGTTGCGGTTCTTGCTCGACCAGAGGAGGCATTTTTCGACGAGATAGTCATCCTGGTGCAGGGCGATGGTCGCCTCGTAGTTCGGCGTGACAGACGCGCGGGTGAAGACCATAACGCCCGTGACGTAGATATCCAAACCGGAAAGCGCCTTGATCTTGTCGTGGACGGAATACACGCGCTGCATGAGCGTGTTCATGTCGCCCGTCCTGTCCTTCCCATCGTTAAGCAGTTTCTTCTCGGGCGACAACTCGACGTGGCCGCGCCAGTTCTTCGTCTCAAGAACGAACACCCCCGTCGGGCCGACCACGAGATGGTCGATGTTGCCGGCGAGGTCGCGATGGCGGACATCATGGAAGACGTGAAACTCGTCGGAGAGATTCTCTAGACCGAAGTTCCAGCGCTAAGGCGCACCTCCCCAGAAGCGGGTGGGCCTTTATTTGAGCGGTGCGGGCGCATTTCCGCCCGCCCAATTCTCGTTCCGGTTTCTGGGAACACCGCCCCATACTGGAGATTTCGCCGACAACAACCGAAACACCTCCGCCTGATACGCGGTCGGCTCCGTGTCCATCGAGACCGGGATTCCGCCCGCTTCGACCGTGGTGCGGCACTGCGAGGCGAGCGCCGACATGACCCCGCGCCAGTCCCGCAGGGCGAATCCGCCCGCCGAAAGCCCGGTCCTTTTCTTGCGTTTCGCCTCGTCCGTGGGGCCGGCCTTGGCGACTGGATCCCGCGCCGCGCGGGCGGAAGGAAGGTTGTCCTCCGCGTAAATTGGCCCAGCTCCGCGTCCGCCCAAGGCGTCTTCGTCCGTCCCCGGCGGAAGGCCGAAGTCCGCAGCCACGGTCGTGTCCGAGAACCGGACTGCGGTTTCCAGCTTCGAGCACGGCTCGACAAGGCGCTGGGCGATCATCGCCAACACGATGTCCCGCTCGGAGCAGGGCTTCGACGAGACGAGTTCCGCCATGCCGAGACGTGCCATGGCCATTCGCATGGCCTTGACGTGCCCGCAGGGGATGGTGGACTTCACGGCGAAGGTCTTCGGGGCGTCGCACAGGCGCACCCCCTTGAGGCAGAGCCGAAGCGCCTCGATGGCGTGCTCTGGCAGGTGCGAGAGATTGGCGAGTGTGCGCTTGACAGTTTTGGAGCCTTCGCGCCGCGCGTCGCGCAAAAGGTAGGCCGGGCGGGAGCCGCGATTTGGGACTGTTTCGATATACATGGGCGCGATTCTAGTGTGAGTATTGAATAAAATTAAGAAAAAAGTTATCAACAATACATGGGAACAAATGGAACGAAAAAACAAACAGGCATAAACACGTCGTCGCCAATAGCGACAAGGGTTTCATCGCTGTCGGCCGCTCAAAAAAGCGCTGGAACTTCGGTTTAGGGGATAGTTTATCCCCCAGTTTTGTGGGATAAGCCTGGAACGCAGGACCACTTGCCCGCGATGATGCGTTCGGATAGACTCCGGGCCACACCTGCGCGCCCCGGCGCGCAAAAAAGATCAGAGGCTGAAAAATGAAAATTGGCAAGGGAACCGAACTTGGAAAATTCGCCATCTGGACAGCGGCGCTGATACTTGGCGCCGCGCTTGGAACGCTCGGCTCGGCAAGACTCGACGACTTCTTCAATTTTGTGGCCTCGGCCTACACGCGGCTTTTCCAGTTCATTGCGGTGCCGACGATTGCGCTTGCCGTAACCACGACTCTCGCCGCGCTCGGCGCGAAGCGCAGCACAGGGAAACTTTTCCTGCACACCATCGTCTATACGCTTCTCACCACGCTGGCCGCCGCGCTCGTGGGGCTCGGACTCTACCTGCTGATCCGGCCAGGAAACCTCCCCGCCGACATCATCGCCGAAAGCGCCGGAGCGACATCGCATTACGTTCCGGAGACGTTCTACGGGCACGTTCTCGCGGTAATCCCCAACAATATGGTCCACCCGTTCCTCGCAGGCAACGTCCTGTCGATCCTGCTCGTGGCGGCGGCGGCGGGCTTCGGGATCGCAACCATGAAGGACACCCCTGAAAAGGCGGCCCTTCTCAAAGGTGTCAATGGCTTGCAGGAGCTCCTCTTCACGATGATCAAGGGACTTGTCTGGGCGCTTCCGCTTGGCATCGTCGCCTTCTCCGCGCAACTGGCGGCCCAGGTCAAGACCGGCCTAGACATTGGCTCACTCGGGAAATACCTCGCCGTTGTCCTTGCCGGCAACCTCGTCCAGTTCTTCGTGGTGCTGCCGCTGTTCCTGGTTGTCCGGGGGATCAACCCGCTCCGCGTGATTCGGGCGATGTCGCCGGCAGTCATGATGGCGCTCTTCACGAAGAGTTCCGCGGCCACGCTTCCGGTCACGGTCAACTCGGCGGAAACGAGACTTGGCGCAAAGCCTGAAGTCGCGCGCTTCGTCTGCCCCATCTGCTGCACGATCAACATGAACGGATGCGCCGCCTTCATCCTCGTGACGTCTCTCTTCGTCATGCAAAACGGCGGCGCAGCGCTGACACTGCCGACAATGCTGCTGTGGGTTCTGATCGCCTGCGTGTCGGCGATCGGAAACGCTGGCGTCCCCATGGGATGCTACTTCCTCACGCTCTCGCTCATGGCCGGGCAGGGAATGCCAATCGGAATTCTCGGCGTCATTCTCCCTGTCTATGCTGTGATCGACATGATAGAGACAGCGGAGAACGTCTGGTCCGATTCCTGCGTCTGCGCGATGGTGGACGGAGACCTGTCATAGGGCGATCGCGGCCCAATTGCCGCCCTTTCAAAAAAATTTTGACTTTTTTTGAAATGGGGGGTTCACAAACCAGGCCGTTTGTGGGATAATCCGCCCCCGCCGCTTTCCAAGCCCCGGCTTGTTCGGCCATCCCCCCCGTTCAACCGTCGCCAAAGTCTGGCTCGTTTCAAAGGAAAATCGATTTCTACATCAGATGAAAACCGCTCTTGTAACCGGATCGGCGCGCGGAATCGGTCGCGCGATCTGCGAAGAACTCGCCCGTGGCGGAATTGCGCAGAACATCGTCGTCTGCGACGTTCAGAAGGAATGGTGCGCGGAAACCGTCGCCGCCCTTCGCGCCATTGACGGAATCAGCGCCGAATCGCTCGCCATTGACGTGTCAAAGGAGGAAAGCGTTGTTTCCGGCATCGCAGAAGCGGCAAAGACATTCGGCTCGCTGGACATCGTGGTCAACAACGCCGGCGTCACGCGCGACGGACTGCTCGTCCGCATGAGCGAGTCGGACTGGGACACGGTGCTCGACATCAATCTCAAGGGCGCCTTTCTCGTGACCCGCGAAGCGGCGAAGCTCATGATGCGCGCGCGCTCCGGATCCATCGTGAACATCGCCTCGGTGGTGGGTCTGATGGGCAACGCGGGCCAGGCCAACTACAGCGCCAGCAAGGGCGGGCTCGTGGCCCTTACGAAGACGACGGCGCGTGAACTTGGCGGACGCGGCATTCGCGTGAACGCCGTGGCGCCCGGATTCATCAACAGCAAGATGACCGAAGTCCTGTCGGACGAAGTCAAGAAGCAGATGCTGTCCATCGTTCCCCTTAGAAAATTCGGCGAAGTCCAGGACGTCGCCAAGGCCGTTGCATTCCTCGCCTCGGACGCCGCCTCCTACGTGACGGGGCAGGTGCTTTCCGTAAACGGCGGCATGCTGATGCCGTAACGCGACCAGTTTTACTGAATTCGCCAGCTCTCCCCCACCCTTTTTCCTCCAAACCCAAACAACCCCCAAAACCACAAGGAAAAACAAAATGACCCTCGAAGAGAAAGTCAAGAAGATCGTCGTCGACAGCCTCCACGCCGAAGAGTCCCAGGTCACCCCCGAAGCCGCATTCGTGAACGACCTCGGCGCCGATTCGCTCGACCAGGCCGAACTGATGATGAACATCGAAGACGCCTTCAAGCAATACGTCGGCGACAACATCCCCGAAGAGGACGCCGCCAAGTTCGAGACGGTTGGCTCCGTCATCGAATTCCTCAAGGGCAAGGGCGTTCCCGAAAACGTCGATTAAGTCCCGCCTTCGTGCAATTCCGCGCGTCCGGCGGCAGTCCGCCGTCAGACGCGCTTTGCTTTTCAGGGGGGGAGAATGCAAACGTCCTCAATCCCCCAAGTGTCCTGAGTTTTAGAAGAGTCCAACCCACAAACCTCCCGCCATGCGCAAAGTCGTGATCACCGGCATGGGCGTCGTCTCGCCCATCGGCAACAATCTTGAAACGTTCTGGAACAACGCCGTCGCCGGCAAAAACGGAATCGGCACGATAACGAAGTTCGACGTTTCCGGTGGATTTCCGGTCACGATCGCCGGCGAAGTCAAGGACTTTGACGCGGCTTCGTTCGGAGTCGATCCGAAGCTGGCCCGCCGCTGCGCGCTTTTCACCCAATATGCGCTGGCGGCAGCCAAAATGGCCGTGGGCGACTCCGGCATCGACTTCGCCGCGGAACCTGACCCCTATCGCTGCGGCTGCACCGTTGGATCGGGCGTCGGCGGCATCGATGTCACGGAAAACGAAGTTCTGCGCATGGTCCGCAACTCGACGTTCAAGGTCTCGCCTTTCGCCATCCCGTCGATGATCGCGAACATGGCGGCCGGAATGATCGCGCTCCAGCATGGCTTGCACGGGCTCAACTACGGTGTGGTTTCGGCATGCGCCACCGGGCTGCACAGCATCGGCTCGGCGCTGCGCGCAATCCAGCACGGGGAGGCTGACGTGATCCTCGCCGGCGGATGCGAGGCGCCGCTCTGCCCGGTTGCCGTCGCAAGCTTCGCGGCGCTTCATGCGCTTTCGACTCGCAATGACGAACCCGAGCGCGCCTGCCGTCCGTTCGACAAGGACCGCAACGGCTTTATCATGGCCGAAGGCGCGGCGGTCCTCGTCCTTGAGGAATACGAGCGCGCGAGAAAGCGCGGCGCCAGAATCTACGCGGAAGTTGCGGGCTTCGGCGAAACATGCGACGCCTACCACATGACGGCCCCAATGCCTGACGGCGAGGCCGGCGCTCGCGCCATGTCGCTTGCCATGTCGGAGGCCGGCGTTTCCGGCGACTCCGTCGATTACGTGAACGCCCATGGCACTTCGACTCCGATGAACGACAAGGTCGAAACCATCGTCATCAAGAAGGCGCTCGGCGAAGAGGCGGCCCGCAAGGCTTCCATTTCCTCGACAAAGTCAATGACAGGCCACCTGCTGGGCGGCACGGGGGCTTTGGAAACCGTAGTCTGCGCCAAGGCCATTGAAACCGGAATCGTGCCGCCGACGATCAACTACGAGACCCCCGATCCCGACTGCGACCTCGACTACACGCCGAACACGGCGCGGGAGCGCAGGATCGACGTCGCCCTGAACAACTCGCTTGGCTTCGGCGGGCACAACGCGGTCGTCGCCCTTCGCAAGATGTAGCATCGACGGGGCCGAACGGAAATGAACGATCAAAGAGGGGCCACGCTGCGCGACTACGTCCGCATCGCCAGGCCGGATCACTGGATCAAGAACCTCTTCATCCTCCCCGGAACTCTCGCCGCGGCGGCGATGCTGCATCGCGGATTATCATGCTGGGACTGCGCGCGACTTGCCGTCGCGCTCGCATCCACGTGTCTGGTGGCCAGCGCCAACTATGTGATAAACGAATGGCTGGACGCCAAGTTCGATCGCTTCCACCCGACAAAGAAAAACCGTCCGGTTGTCGTTGCTTCGCTGCGGCGAGGTCTTGTCTGGGCTGAATGGGCGGTTCTGGCCGCCGCCGGCCTCGCGCTTTCGCTTTGCGTCGGAAGGCTCTTCTTCGCCTCCGCGACATGGCTCTTCGTGATGGGCCTCGCCTACAACGTGGAGCCTGTCCGGACCAAGGACGTGCCATACCTCGATGTCCTTTCCGAGAGCGTGAACAACATGATCCGCCTGCTTATGGGCTGGTTTGTCGTCACCGACTCAAGCCTTCCGCCTTGCAGTCTCGTTCTGGGATACTGGATGGCCGGCGCCTTTCTCATGGCCACCAAGCGCTTTGCCGAATACAGGATGATCGGCGATCCGGAACGAGCAGGGCTCTACCGCCGCAGCTTTCGGCTCTACACCGAAAGTTCCCTTCTCGTCTCCTCCGTGGTCTATGCCCTGTTCTCCTCGTTCCTGCTCGGCGCCTTTCTCGTGAAATACCGTATCGAGCTGCTGGTGGCCATGCCGTTCATGTTCGCTCTGTTCGGCAAGTATCTCGCAATAGCCTACAAGCCCGACAGCGCGGCGCAAAAACCCGAAAAGCTGTATCGCGAGAAGGGGCTGATGGTTCTCACGGCGCTTTTCGCGGCATCCATTCTTGTCGGCGGCCTCGTCAAAATGCCTTGGCTCGGCATTTTCACCTCCAGGGATCTGATTTCTCTTGGAGGCGTTCTTTAGAATGCGCTCCTGCAGTCAGCGGGGACTCGCCGCTAGTCTGGCTTTTTTTGCATTTGCCGCCTCGGCCGCGTTCCTGGCTTTTGTCCCCCGATTCGCAGTTCTTAGAACCAGGCCTGTCATTACGCTGGCGGTCGCATTCGCGGCCGCCATTGTGGCGTTCCACCCAAGGGCGCGACGCATCGCGGATTTCATTTCCGCCTCCGTCATGCGGCCTTCTCCGAAGGCGTTCGGTTGGATCGTGTTCGCGGCAGGCACCGTGTGGTTTTCCTCGGTCTCGCTCCGGGTGTTCCTTGGGACGCCTGTGCTGGACGACGATGCGGCGGCGCTTTTCCAGTCCAAGATATTCCTCTCGGGCCACTTGCGCGTCCCCGCCCCGACTCCGCCGGAGTTCTTCCACCAATTTGCGATTATTTCCGGCATTCACGGTTCAAAGTGGCTCTGCGCCATGTATCCGTTCGGGCACGCGCTTGTTCTGCTGCCGTTCCTTGCGCTCGGAGTCCCGTGGATGGCCATGCCGACTTGCGCCGCCGCGGCCTGCGCAGTCGCCACCTCTCTTGCCAGAATTCTATTCGGCGAACGCGTCGCCAGACTCTCCGCGCTGATGTTGCTTGCGAGTCCGGCCGTCGCCGAGCTCTCGGCGACATATCTGAACCACGCCCCAACGGCGCTTGGAATTCTGGTGGCCGCAAGATCGCTTGTGCTCTGCCTCGGTCTGACGGGCGGCGATTCAGGCGCCGACGGCTGCGGAAGGCTCTGGCACGGAATCCAGATCGGAATCGGCCTGTCACTTGCCTTTCTCTGCCGCCCGGGCGACGCCGCCGTATGCGGACTGGCGTTTGCGGCTCTCGTGCTGGCGCGGCCTCGGCTCGCATGGAAGGCCCGCGCCGGCCTTGCCGCGGCGGCCGCCGTCTTCGCGTCGGCGCTGGCGCTGCATTTCGCGTGGACGCAGCTTCAGACCGGCAACTGGAGGGTTCCGGGCCACGTCCTGTTCATGGGTAAAACGGGAAAATACGGATTCACGGACTTCTTCACGCCTAAAGACGCAGTTCGGAACGCCTTTGACAGGGCGATGGAATTCGCGGCGAAGGCCACCGGATGGCCGATCCCGTTTTTCGTGCCGGCGCTTCTCGCGCTTGCGCCCACGCGCATGCGCCGCCGCGCAGCGTGGCTGTGGTCGTTCCCGCTGCTGCTCTCCGCATTCTACTTCTTCTTTTTCTGGTATGAGATATGCTTCCCGGCGCGATACCTGTCCGTCGCCCTTGCGCCCGCGGCGATTCTGGCCGCCGCCGGATGTCGCGTCGCGGCGGACTTCTTCGGCGTTTCCCTTGCGAGGACATGCCTTGTGCCGGCCGCAGTTGGGCTTCTGGTCTTTCTTCCATTCCACCTGCGCTCATTCGACGACCACTGGCATGACATTGAAAGACTGCTTCCGCGCGTCGTCGAGCGCGCGGGGCTGCGCAATGCCGTGGTCATACACGACGACATCGGACGCGCGGTAGATCGCGCGGACCGCGCCCGTGGCTATTTCGCCTCGGCGTTCATGCTGAATGACCCGGATTTCGGCGGAAACGTCGTTTACGTCCGCAATCTGCGCTCCCGCAACGCCGAATTGCCCGGACTCTTTCCGGGGCGCGACGTGTATCTCTACCGCTACCGGAGAAACAAGAATCTGGCGGAACTGTATCTCGAAACATTCGACCCCGAGACAGGGACGCCGACGCACCAGTTCATCAGGATGCCTGGGCTGCGGGGCTACTCCGACCCCGACACCGACGGCATCACGATCCCAGACGCCGAAATAATCGAACTGCCCGGGCGCTAGAGCGCCCGGTTCTTCCGAATTAGCGCGAGCCTGTCCTCGACCGAGAACGCGGTGCGACCGCGGTCCGGCGGTGTGTTGAAACACCAGTCCAGCAGACGGTCCACGCTGCTTTCGGCGACATGAAGGCGCGTGTCCGAGGAGGCGTAGTAGAGCAGGACGCGCCCGTCGGGATCGGCGATCCAGCCGTTGGCGAAGAGAACGTTCGAGGTGTCGCCAACGCGCTCCGATCCGCGCGGAACGAGGACGCCGCCGCCAGGCGCGGCGATCACGCGCGACGGATCGTCAAGAGCCGTCACATACATGTAGAGGACGTAGCGAAGACCGGCCGCAGTGCCGCGAACGCCGTGCGCGAGGTGTATCCAGCCGCGCGAAGACCGGATCGGCGCCGGACCTTCGCCGTTCTTGGCCTCCTTCACGGTGTGATAGGCTCTGGCGTCGATGATTTTCTGCGCCCCGACTCGCGCGTGGGACATGTCTGGCAGAAGCGCCCAGCCGATGCCGCCGCCGCTTCCGGCGTCGATGAATCCGTCCTGCGGGCGAGTGTAGAGCGCATACTGCCCGTTCACGAACTCCGGATGAAGGACGACATTGCGCTGCTGCCCCGGACTCTCAAGATCGGGCAGTCGCTCCCAGCGGTCGAGATCCTTCGTGCGGGCGATGCCAGCCGCGGCGACGGCGGCGGTTGGATCGCCGGGACGATCCGGATCGTGCCGCTCCACGCAGAACACGCCGTAGATCCAGCCGTCCTCGTGCGCGGTGAGGCGCATGTCATAGACGTTGACTGCTGGGTCGTCCAGCTCCGGCATTGTTATCGGCTCGGGCCGAAAGCGGAACCCGTCCACGCCGTTTTCGCTCTCTGCGACGGCGAAGAACGACTTGCGGTCGGCGCCCTCCACGCGGGCCACGACGCAATACTTGCCTCCGAACTTGATCGCGCCGGCGTTGAAGGCGGCCTCGACGCCCAGGCGCTCAAGGAGGCGCGGATTCGCAGCGCGGTCAAAGTCGTAGCGCCAGTCAAGAGGAACGTGATCGGCTGTAAGAACCGGATGCTCGTAGCGGACAAACGCGCCACCTTCGTCAAACGCGGGGGCGTTGCGCTGGGCAAGGAGCGCCTCGTGCCGCGCACGGAGAGCGGCAAGGCGAGAGTCAAAGTCGGGGGAGGAGATCATTGTGCAGGATCCTTTCGGCTGAAAAAAACTAAGGTTGGCGGCGAGACATTAGGAGCCGGGATGAAACGGACGGTCTCCGGCGGCGCAAAGAGGGCATTGCGATGGCTCGTAAACTACCGGCGACATTCGCAGCAGCGAAACGTGGGGCACATCGCCAAACGACGCCTTGCCGCCGCTGCGGTCAACGAGCGTCGCCACGGCGACGACACGCCCGCCAAGCGAACGCACGATGTCGATAGTCTCCTGGACGCGACCGCCTCGCGTCACGACGTCTTCCGCGACGATGCACGGCTCGCCCTGCTCCAGCGAAAAACGGCGCATTACGAGCGCGCCGTCCTTCTTCTCGGCGAAAATGCACTTCTTGTCGAGAGCGCGGGCGACTTCGTGACCGACGAGGATGCCGCCAAGCGCGGGCGAAACGACCGTTGTCGCCTCTTCTGCCGCGTCGTGCGGAATCAAAGCGGCCAGAGCGGCGCAGAGCATCTCCGCCTTGCGGGGAAAGCGCAGCAGGTTGGCGCACTGGAAGAACTCTGGGCTGTGCAGCCCGGAGCGCAGCTCAAAATGCCCGCGCAGGAGAGCGCCGGTCTCCCGAAGGACGGAAAGGACTTCTTCTTCTGTCATTTTTTCTATTGGTTCAGCGCGCGGCCGGACTGTCGAAGTCGCCGCCCGCAATGTAGTTGGAGAATCGCGTGAGACGATCCTCGAAGTTGAGATTGACCTCTCCGGTCGCGCCGTTGCGGTTCTTGGCGACGTCAACGACCGCGAGATTCGGAATTTCGGAACCGGTGGAGCCCGGGTTCTTGCAGGGACGGCGCAGAAGCATCACCACGTCGGCGTCCTGCTCGATCGAGCCGGAGTCGCGCAAATCGGAAAGGCGCGGCCTGGCTTCCTTGTCGCGCTTTTCGCTGTCGCGCGAGAGCTGCGACAGGACGATCACCGGCACGTCAAGTTCCTTAGCCATCGCCTTTACTCCGGCGGAAATCTTTGTCGTTTCGAGCTGCCTGCCCTCCCCCTGCGCCTCGCGGGCGTTCAGAAGCTGAAGGTAGTCGATCATGATGAGCCGGATGCCGTGGCGCTTTTTCATGCGGCGCGCGCGGGCGCGCAGATCGTTGATGTCGAGTCCGCCCGTGTCGTCGATGAAGAAAGGGGCGTCCATCAGCTCGGTGGCGGCTGCGGAAAGCCTGTCCTTCATGCGGGGCAGGTCGGCGGCGCGGACATTGGACTTGTCAACGATGTCGGAAAACGGAACGCGCGAAAGGGTGCACAGCAGCCTCGTCATCAGCGCGTCGGTGGACATTTCGCAGCTGAACACCAGAACTGGCAGGCGGTTGGAACCCGGCGGCCGGGAGCGGTCCGCCGAAGCCCGCTTCTTTCCGTTGCAATCGACGTCTAGCGCGATTGAGGTGCAGATGTTCATCGCCAGAGACGTCTTGCCCATGGATGGACGCGCGGCAAGAACGATCATCTCGGCGTTGCGCAGCCCCTGAATCTTCTTGTCGAGATCCTTGAAGCCAGTCGAAAGACCGTTCATGCCGGTCGTGTCGGACAACAGCCGATCGATCTTTCCGAAAGTCGACATCAGCGATTCGCGGAACGTCGGCAGGGCGCGCGTCTCCTTTTCGGAAATGGCGAACATGGCCTCCTGCGCGTCGGAGAGAATGGCGGAGGCCGAGCGATCAGGGGCGTAGCATTTTTCGATCGCCTCGGAGGCGATGTCAGAAATCTGACGCAGAACGAACTTCTGGCGCAGAATGTCGGCGTAGTATTCGGCATGGGCGACTACGATTTCGCCCTCGACGAGCCGCTCAACGGCGGCGGCGCCGCCGACGGCCTCAAGTTTGCCAGCCTCCTGGAGAGCCGATACGACCGTTACTGCGTCCACCCCCTGCGCCTTGCCTTCCGAAAGAGAGCGGGCCGCCTCGAATATGACGCGGTTGCCTTCGACGTAAAACCACTCCGGCACGCAGTGCTGCGCGGAGAGCATTTCAAACGTCTTTTCAGGCGAGAGGAGGATCGCGCCGAGCACGGCGCGCTCCGCCTCCATGCTGTAGGGGGGGATGCGCACCGGCGGCGCGTCGTCGCGGCGGCCAGATCTGGGTGCTCGCGGGGACATTGTCCTTGAGCCTCCTTTGTTCAGCGGCCGGAGAACGCCTGATCGAGATCGGCAATGATGTCGTCCGCGTCTTCGAGCCCGACCGAAAGGCGGATGAGTCCTTCGGGGACGCCGGCCTGGGCGAGCTGTTCGGAGGAAAGTTGGCGGTGGGTGTGGCTCGCTGGGTGCAGAACGCAGGTCCGGCTGTCGGCCACGTGGGTCTCGATGCTCACGAACTTGAGCCGGTCGATGAACTTGCCGGCGTCTTCGCGCGACCCCTTCACGGCGAACGCGAGAACTCCGCTCGTGCCGTTTGGCATGTATTTCATGGCGAGGGCGTGGTCCTTGTTGTCCGGCAGGCCCGGATAGTTCACCCATTCCACCTCGGGACGGGTTTTGAGATACTGCGCGACCTTGAGGGCGTTTTCGCAGTGGCGCGGCATGCGCAGGTGGAGCGTCTCCAGGCCGATGTTGAGAAGGAACGAGCTGAAGGGGGATGCCTGGGACCCGAGGTCGCGCATGAGCTGGGCTACGAGCTTTGTGGTGTAGCCCAGCTTGCCGAACTTTTTGGTGTAGGTCAGTCCGTGATAGCTCTCGTCGGGCGTTGTGAGGCCGGGGAACTTGTCCGCATGGGCATCCCAGTCGAAGTTTCCGCTATCGACGATCACGCCGCCGGTCTGGCACGCATGGCCGTCCATGTATTTGGTCGTGGAGTGCGTCACGATGTCAACGCCCCATTCGAACGGACGGCAGTTGATCGGAGTCGGGAAGGTGTTGTCAACAATGAACGGGACACCGTGGGAGTGGGCGAGGCGGGCGAACTTTTCAAGGTCGAGGACCCGGACTCCGGGGTTCGTCAGCGTTTCGCCGAACACCGCCTTGGTGTTGGGACGAAAACGCCTGGCGATCTCCTCCTCCGGCAGGTCCTGATCGACGAGTTCGACCTCGATTCCCATCTTCTTCATCGTGACGGTGAAGAGATTCGACGTTCCACCGTAGATCGCGGCCGTGGAAAGAACGTGGTCGCCGGCGCTTGCGATGTTGAAAATGGCGTAGAAGTTGGCGGCCTGCCCCGACGATGTCAGCATCGCGCCAACGCCGCCTTCGAGTTCGCGGATCTTGTCGGCCACGACGTCGTTCGTCGGGTTCTGGAGGCGCGTGTAGAAATAGCCCGAGGCTTCGAGGTCGAAGAGCTTGCCCATCTCCTCGCTCGTGGAGTAGCGCCACGTGGTGCTCTGGTAGATCGGGAGCTGGCGGGGCTCGCCGTTTTTCGGCTTCCAGCCGCCTTGAATGCAGATTGTCGCTGGTTTCATGTGTTGATTTGGATTGCGTGTGGAGAGTTGGAATCTGGGACTTGTAATCTGAGATTTGCGATTTGGGATTCGGAATTCGGGATCTGAATTGCGGATTTGAGTTTTCTAGTATCGGTCAACCGTCCAGTCACGGGGCTCCTCGCCCTCGTATCGCATGTAGCCGTGAAACTGGCGCGGATCATCGTCGAACACAAGCGGCAGGAAGAGGCGATCCCCCTTCCACATCGGCAGCGAATCCAGGGACGCCACGTCATGCCACGAAAGCGTTCCCTCCTCGTTGTCGGCGAAAGGCTCGCCGCGAAACTCGTCCACGACGAAGACGAACCCGAGCCACTCGTCCTTGGCCGGGCCGAAATCAGACCAGCAGACAGTGCCTCGCAGACGCATCGACACGACTTCAAGCCCCGTCTCCTCGCGAATTTCACGCCTCATGCATTCGGAAACGCTTTCGCCGCGCTCCAAATGACCGCCAACGCCGTTGTATTTGCCGAGATTTTCGTCCGATTCGCGATACGTGCGGTGGACCAGCAGTGTCCTGCGACGATCCGGCGACAGAATATACGCCAGAGTCCCGACGACCGGGCGGTGGCGTCGTTTCGCATTGCCGTCGGCGGGCCCGCCCGCATCAGCGCTTCGCGAATCGTCTTCCATGTTCGGAGCCTAAATCCTTATTTTCGCTATCGCCTTGCGGACGCGAACGGGAGAGACCGCGCCGGCGGGGACCACTCCCGGCTGGTGCGCCTCGACGTCGGGCCAGAGCAGGAGGAACGAGCCGGGGCGCATGACAACCCGGTGCAGCCCGGCATCGCCCTCGCGAACGAACCATGCAACGTCCTTGGCGCCGTCGTATGCGACGCGAGTCCGCATGCCAGACGGATCGCCGACGAAGATTTCCTCCTCGCCGGAAATTACGTATTGGATATCGACGTAGAGGCGATGAAGCTCGAACTTTCCGGGATCGAACGGATGCGCGTCGTATTCGTCGATGTTGACGAACACGTCGTCGCCGTCAAGCTCGTTGCGCCCCTTTTCGGCCGTCGCCGCACGCTCGCGCAGCCACGCGAGCGCGGTGGCAAAGCGCGGATGCAATTGCGCGACGGGAAGAGCCCTGTCAATCGTGTCGTAGATCATTTCAGTTCCTTCTGCGAGTTTTGGAGAATTCGATTAACGACGGATGTCGTGGAAAGGCCGGGAACCATGTCCGCGAGAACGACGCGGCCGCCGTTGGCCTCCACGATGTCTCGTCCGCTTACGTAGTGCGCCCAGTCCCTGCCCTTCACCAGGACATCGGGAAGGATCCTGGCGATCAGGTCGCGCGGCTCGTCTTCGCCGAACACAACGACGTAGTCCACGAATCGGAGGCAGCATAGCAGCCTGGCGCGATGTTCCTGCGCGACTATCGGGCGGGACGGCCCCTTTGCGCGGCGCACCGAATCGTCGGAGTTGAGGCCTATGCAGAGGGCGTCGCCAAGAGAACGGGCGAACTGCAGATACGAGACATGACCGGCATGGAGCAAATCAAAGCATCCGTTCGTGAAGACGAGCGTCTTCCCCTCGGCGTGAAGACGATCCCGCTCCGCGCGCATCTGGTCGGCGGATAGGACTCTTCCTTCAAACTGGAGTTGCGGCGTCATGGCTTGACGGGAGCGGCTGGCAAAGTGTTGAACTGGAGCGCGGCGACTTGAGCCGCGAGGAAAACCATTGCGAACGCGTGGAGGCTAGAGGGTGTCGAGCATGGAGCGGGCGAGCGCAAGCTGCGAGCGGGCGCGCACGAGGTTGTGTTCCGGATAGTCGATGTGGAAGTAGCGGTCGCCGTCGAGGTAGTCGGCAAGGAAGCGCGAACCCGTTTCAAGCGTGATCGCGATGCCGGCGTTGGGCAAAAGCGCGCGTTCGGCGGGAAGGAGGAAATTGTCCGCCTGCGACATGAATCCGTCCACAAGCGCGTCATACATGTCACGACGCACCACTATCTTCGACGTGTCCGGCTCGTCCTCCGGGCGGTCACAGGACATCGAGCGCATGAGATCGCCGAAATCGTGAAGGGAAAGGCCTGGCATGCAGGTGTCCAGGTCGATCACGCAGACGGCTCGATTCGTCGCGGAGTCCATGAGAACGTTGGAATACTTGGCGTCGTTGTGGGCGATCCGTTCCGGGAATTCGCCGCGCTCAAACGCCTCCTGAACTTTGAGCGCCTCGGGACGCAGGGCGAGATAGGCTTCCAGATCGCCACGCACGGCTGAAAGGCGACCGACCGCATCGGCATCGGCGGACTTTTCGAGATTGGCGAAGCGCCGGCGCGTGTCGTGAAACGAAGAAATCGTCTCCCACAGCCGCGGCGCGGGGAGATCGGCCAAAAGCCACTGGAAGCGGCCGAACGCCTCGGCCGCCGCGCGCGCCTCGTCGGGGGTCGTTGCGCGGAGGCGCCCCTCGGCCCCGCCGATGTAGCGGTAGAGCCGCCAGAAGCCGATGGAACCGTCCACGCCCATGCCGCCGTCCGCCGTGCGCAGAAAGTGGATGTGATCGCGGGTTGGATCGTCCGACCCCACGTCAAGGCTCTTGCTGCCAAGGTGGGCGGAAATGCGGAACACGTTTTCCATCACCCCGGCGTAGTTCTTGAACACGTTCTTGTTGACGCTCTGGAGCACGAACCGACGCTCGCGCCCGTAAACGCGGGCATCGACGAAAAACGTGCGGTTGATGTGTCCGCCGCGGCACTCCTCCGAACGCAGGAACTCGGCGTTCGGAAGAAAGGCGGCGAAGCGCCGGCGCAGGAGGGTTTCTGATATCTCTTCCATCGTCAAAATGAAACTGGAATTGTGCTTGTGTCTTCCGTGTCGCTAGCGCGACGCCGCAACCGCCCCATCAGACGCCTTCCTCTTCGCGTCAAGGAAACGCGGGAAGGCGTCCGCCCATGCGGCGGCGTCAGGCCCCGGAGTCCATTCGGTCTTTTCAATCGACCGCGAAACAAGGGCGCGGCCTTCGTCGAAATCGCGCAGGTCGCCAAGACCGACCATCTGCGCTACGGCATTGCCCATGGCGGCGCCTTCGTCCGGCCCGCAGACGATGCGGACGCCGAGCGCGTCGGCCGAGAAACGGCAGTGCATGGCGTCGCGGGTGGCGCCGCCGATCATGTGCAAGACGTCGCGGCGGCGTCCGGTGAGAGTCTCCAGCTCGCCCCACACCTCGCGGTAGCGCATGACTACGCCCTCCATCGCCGCGCGATACATCTCGCCGCGCGTGGACGGGACTGGCTGGCCGGTGAGCCTGGCAAAGTCCGCGATCTTTCCGGGCATTCCGCCGGGCGACTGGAAAGGAGCCCAGTCCGGATCAACGAGAGTCCGGAACGGGGCGACGGCCTCCGCCGCGTGCATGAGCGAGTCCCACGAAGGAGCCGTTCCGCCATCCTCGGCCGCCCACGCGCGGCGCAGCTCCTGTACCATCCACATTCCGGTGCAGTTCTTGAGGAAGCGGAACTTTCCGTTGGCGGCCCCCTCGTGCGTGTAATTTAGCGAGTAGGCAGCGTCTCCGCGAATCGGAGACTCGGTTTCAACGCCCAGAAGCGCCCATGTCCCCGTTGCCAGATACGCCCACGACGTGGCGGGGTCGGCCGGAACCGAGGCCACCGCCGAGGCGGTGTCGTGCGCGCCGACCGTGACGACCGGGGTCTTTTCGAGTCCCGGGATTCCGCGAACGCAACCAAGCACGGTGCCGGGGGCAACCGGCTTGCCCAGCAGGCCGTCCGGCAGGCGCAGGGCCGAAACGATGCGAGGGCTCCAGTCGCGCGTATCCAGGGAAATCATCCCGGTCGTGCTGGCGATCGTGGCCTCGTTCGCCATCTCTCCGCAAAGCGCCCAGTTGACGAGATCCGGCATGAACAGCAGACGCGAGGCATGGTCGATGAGCGGATCCGGCTCGGCGCGCTCGGCGAAGAGCTGGAAGACCGTGTTGAAATCCATGAACTGGATGCCAGTCTCGTCATATAGCCTGCGCCGCCCCAGCAGAGCGAAGGCGGCCTCCGTGTTGGCTGGATTGTTGCGCCGGTCGCGATAAATGCAGGGCAGCCCGAGGAGGCGCCCCGAACGGTCGATCAAACCATAGTCCACGCCCCATGTATCGACGCCGACCGAGGCGATTTCGCCGTATTTCGCCGCCGCTGCGCGCAGGCCGGAGCGTATGTCGGCAAGCAACCCCGGAAAATTCCAATACAAGTGTCCGCCAAGTTCGACGGGATCGTTGGAAAACCGGTTCACGACCTCCATTCGGAGGGAGGCGCCGTCGGAAACGGCGGCGATTACGCGCCCGCTTCCGGCGCCAAGATCGACAGAGAGATGAGTTTTCATGCGGGGGACAATCCTATCACTTCCCCTTCCCCGCCGCAACGCCCCGCGCAAAACGACGGAAGAGCGCCGGGGCAAGTCGCGCGAGCGGATTCGCGAGCGGGTTGGATTCAAAAGAAAAAAACGCCGCCCCGGCTTGACTTGCGGCGGGGCGGCGTCCGCGCGCCGGAATTACTTCACGAGCAGGCTTGGGCTCGTCATTTCCGGAGGAATCGGCAGCCCCATCATTTCAAGGATCGTGGGCGCGACCGAGGAAAGAATGCCGTCCTTCGCCATCCTGACGCCCTCTTTCTCGGCGTCGTTTGCGATGTAGATGCAGGACACGGGATTCATCGAATGGCTCGTCATGACGGCCCCGGTCTCGTAGTTGACCATCTGGTCCGCGTTGCCGTGGTCGGCCGTGACGAGTATCTTGGCGTCAAGCGCGAGCAGACGCTGGACGAGCGATCCGACGTTTTCGTCCACGATCTCGACCGCGCGCTGCGCGGCGAAGGGATCGCCGGTGTGTCCGACCATGTCGCAGTTGGCGTAGTTTACGACGATGAGGCCGTATTTTTCCGGATCGGCGTCGAGACGGGAGAAGATTTCGGAAGTGACGGCGAAGGCGTCCATCTCCGGATGGGAGGCAAAGGTTGCAGGATCGAACCGGGACGGAATGTTCACCTGGTCTTCCCCGTCGCTGGGCTTCGTTGACTTGCCGTTGAAGAAACTCGTGACGTGGCGGAACTTCTGGGTCTCGGCAATGCGCAGCTGCCTGATGCCGGCCGCCGCGACGACCTGCCCGAGCAAGTTGTCCATGCCGCCGCCGCCCTCTCCGCCCATGGCGCCGAGCAGATAGCTGTCGAACTCGTCCCAGTAGCGCGTAAAGCCCATGTAGGACACGGCGGGGCGGACCTTGCGCGTTCCGGGATAGTCCTCCGAGACAAACGCCTGGGAAAGCTGAATGGCGCGATCCTGGCGGTAGTTGGTGTGGAAGACGACATCCCCGTCGCGCATTCCGTCGTAGCCGGCGATGGCGTATGGCAGGATGTATTCGTCGGTCATCGGCTGGCCGTCGGGCGTCTTGTCGGAGGCGTATGACTCGGCAACCGCGGCCTCGGCCGTGGCGGCCTTGCGGCAACCGGACTTTTCGCCGCGGCACAGCACGTCGTATGCCTCGTCCGTCAGCGCCCAGTTCTTGGCGCGGTCCATTCCGTAGTAGCGCCCCATCACGGTGCCGATCGAGCAGCCGCCGACTTCGGCCATTTCCTTTTCGAGCCTTGAGACGAACTCCATCGTGGAGCGCGGCGGCGTGTCGCGGCCGTCGAGGAACGGATGCACGACGATCTGCCCCTCCGGCCATTCGGCGCGGGCGCGGCGCATGAGCTTGTAGAGGTGCTCCTGATGGGCGTGGACGCCCTCGTTCTGAAGCAGGCCGAGGAAGTGGAGTCGGCCGCCGCCCTTCTTCCAGGCGGCGATGAACGAGCGCCACTTGTCGGTCTCGAACAGCGCGCCGGTGGAAAGTCCGTCGTCGATGCGCTTGAGCTCCTGGATCACGATCCGCCCGGCGCCCATGTTGAGGTGGCCGACCTCCGAGGAACCCTGGTATCCCGCCGGAAGACCGACGGCCTCGCCGCATGCGTCGAGGGTGGACCATGGATACTTGGCCTGAAGCGCGTCAATGTATGGGGTTTTCGCCGAGGCGACGGAATTTCCATCGCGGCGGGGGTTCAGGCCCCAGCCGTCGCGGATGATCAAGGCAACTGGTCTCATGGAGATGTCTGTGCGTGTATTTACTGTTTCGGAAAGCGCGGCGGCGCGCGAGAACGACCGTCCCGCCGCGCGGAAGACGGGGCCGGAGGATACTGCAACACCCTGTTTCGTTCAACCCGTCGCGAACGCATGGACGCGCCCGGCGGAATCAGTCATTTGCGCGCAGGCTACGCGCCGTCGCGCCCAATTCAAAAATCGGGCTTGCATTTTTCGGGGGTTTGTTGCAAGATGTGGTCACACCGCTCACGGCGTAGACCCCTGCACACAAGACGAAAGAAGAAAGACTGGCGAAATGGATTCCGCTCCGGACACAGACGTTTTCGACTTCACCCTGGACGAAATCCGCGTATGGGGCGGCGATCGGCAGTATGTCGAGGCGCTTGAGCAATACGCCAACAAGGGCGATGTCGTTAATCCGGTGTTCAAGGGGGATGTTGGCGAAGCGGACATCACGCACGCTGGGCACACGCTGCACACCCGCTTCCGCGTTTTCCGCGACCGCCGCGGCATGGTCGAGAACCTTTGTCCGTGCGCCTCCTCGCAGCGCGACGGCCGCATCTGCGTCCACATGCTGGCCGCCGCCATCGGACTGGCGCTGCAGCGCAACGGGGGGACGCGCACCGAGGAGCAGTCGCGCGCGGCTCCGTCGGCCGGGCGTCTGACAGCGCTCCCGCCTCCGCGCGCTCGCGCCGGGCGCGCCCCCCGCGCCGCGACCATCCTGCGCCCGCCGCGCATTCAGCCAAGTCCGGACCAGCCGCGTCTGCACTTCTTCCTGCCGGACGACTGGGCCGACCGTTTCTTTGACAAGGGAGTCGTGCCTCTCGCGCTCTCAATCCACCGCAACGGCGCAAAACCCAATCCATGCACGTTGCGCGACATTGTTTCGCGGAAAATCCCGTTCCAGCCAACGCCGGAGGAGGATGATGTCCTTTTCACTCTGGAGCGCATTTTCCCCCCGACGCTTCCGGCTTCGGCCGGGCGCACCCTTCCGCTTGATCGCAAGGGGTTCTTCGCGCTGCTGGAGTGCTTCGCCGAGAACACGATCCCGCTCCAGCCAGTCCATTCGCCGGCGGTGCCCGTTCTTCCGTCGGAGAAGGCCATTTCGTCGCGGCTGGCGGTCCGGCTCGACGAACCAACAGGAAGACTGGCGCTTTCCCTCCAGATAGACCTGCCAGAGGGCGAAGACCAGGAATCCGCGCGAATTCTCGTAAGCCGCGATCCCTCGGACTGGCGCGGAGACAGGGCCTATGTTCTCTCCGGCGGGGTTCTGCGCCCGCTTTCGCGCGTGATCCCGTCCGTTTACGGATCGGTTTACGTCGAAAAGGAGTGTCTGCTGCCTCGACGCGAGACCATCGACTTCATGCGTCGGGAGTTCAAAGTCGGCGGCAGGGGCGTTGGCAGGATGAAGACGCTGCGCGAACTGCTCGGGCCGCAGGGCTTCGTCTCGACCGTCGATGAATCCGTTTTCGTGGTGAAGCCGGGTCGGCCGCGCTTTCTGCTGGAAGTCGCAGGAAGCCCCGCCTCCCTCATGCTCACGCTCAAAGCCGTTTACGCGCGGTTGCCGTCGGAGGACGGGCAGGACGAGCCAACGGCGCCAATTGTCGTGGACGTGATTTCGGCGACTCCTTCCGACCAGTTCACGGTGCCCGATCCTGAAGACCGGTTCCTCTACTACGGGCGCAACCTGGCAAGCGAACGCCATGCGCTGGAGCGCCTTGGGCGGCTCGGTCTCGCCTCGGCCTCCGGCGACGAAAACACGCCGCCCGAACTCCGCACGTGGACGCTCCCGAAAATCGTCGGCGACGACAGGGTGCTCGACTTTTTTGGAGGGACGATACCGTCGCTCTCGCGCCACAACTGGCGCATCTCGCTTGATCCGGCGCTTCAGGCATACGCGAAGACGTTCGTTCGCGTGGCCCCGCGCATAACCGTGGCGGAGATTCCCGGCGCCAACGCCTTTGAAATCGGATACCGTCTGGCGTCCGCAAACGGCAGGACGGAGATAACGGACGCCGAATACAAGTCCACCGCGCCCCGCCATTCATGGTGCTACCACGACGGACACGTGGTTCTTTTCGACCGCGACGCGATCGAAAACCTCAATTCCGCACTGGCCGAATGCGCCACCACGCGCGGTCGCCCGCGCTCCAACCGCGACGACGGTCCCGGCGCCCCTCGCCGGATGGACGACACCTACACTCACTTCGTCAAGCGCGTGATCGATTCGCTCGCCTCCAGCGGCGTCGTCCTCGAAAGCGCGCCCGAGAGCTGGCTCCACGAGGCCGATCTCTCCGCCATCCGCTCCGAACTTCAGCCGGCGTCGCTCGGCGAACCGGTGCGCTCCCTTCTTCGCCCCTACCAGAAGCTCGGAGTCGCATGGCTGCGCTATCTCGAAACGAAGGACCGCGGCGGAATCCTCGCCGACGAAATGGGCCTCGGCAAGACGATTCAGACGCTCGCCTGGATTTCACTGAAGCGCGTGAACGGCGAGGGTCCCGCCATCGTTGTCTGCCCCACGTCGCTTGTTTACAACTGGACGCACGAGGCGCACCACTTCACGCCCGAACTCAAGGTCGTGGCAATGGCCGGCCCGGCGCGCAAGGAGCTTTTCGACAGTCTTCAGTCGGCGGACCTCGTAGTCACGTCCTATGCGCTCATGCGCCGCGACATCGAGCAGTATCGCGACATCCACTTCACCGCGGTGGTCCTCGACGAAGCGCAAAACATCAAGAACCGCAACACGCAGAACGCCAAGAGCGTCAAGCGCCTGAACCACGACGCGGCCCGGCTGGTCGTCACCGGCACTCCCGTTGAGAACACCGTGGCCGACCTCTGGAGCATCATGGACTTTCTGATGCCCGGCTACCTCGGGCGCTACGAGGCGTTCAAGCGCACTTACGAGGAGCCGCTTTCGGGCCCTCCCGACACCGGCGAATACCAGGACGCCTCGGAGCGCCTCCACGACAAGATGGAGCCTTTCATCCTGCGCCGCCTCAAGAAGGAGGTGGCAAAGGAGCTGCCGCCCAAGATCGTCAAGACGTCGTGGTGCGAACTCACTCCGGAACAGCGCGCGGTTTACGACAGGATCCTCATCGAGTCCCGCCGTCAGGTCACCGGCGCCGTTCACGAGCAGGGCTTTGAAAAGAGCCGCATGATCATTCTCACGGTTCTTCTGCGCCTCAGGCAGGTCTGCTGCCATCTCGGGCTCGTCGAGGACTCCCAGAACGCCGAGCGCCCATCCGGAAAGATGGAGCACCTCCTGCAGATTCTGGACGAGGCCATGAGCGGCGGACACCGCGTTCTGGTGTTTTCGCAGTTCGTCAAGATGCTTGGCATCCTGCGCGATGAGTTGAAGACGCGCGGCGTGCCGTATTGCTATCTCGACGGGGCGTCGAAGGATCGCATGGAGCAGGTGCAGCGCTTCAACAACGATCCGTCGGTGCCGGTTTTTCTCATCTCGCTCAAGGCCGGCGGCGCAGGTCTGAACCTTACCGGGGCCGACGAGGTCGTCCACTTCGACCCATGGTGGAATCCGTCCGTCGAGGATCAGGCGACGGACCGCGCCCACCGCATCGGGCAGAAGAACACCGTTTACTCGCTGCGCCTCATCACCGCCAACACCATTGAGGAGCGCGTGCTGCAGATGCAGCGCCGCAAACGCGCGATCATCGACTCCGTTGTCGGCGGCGACGAACAGACGATGTCCAAGCTCACATGGGCCGACGTCCAGAAGCTGCTCGACATCGAATGAGCTCGCCTTCCTGTTTTCGGCGCGGATTCATCGACGCCGCCCCGATCTGCTTCGGCTACGCCGGCGTCGGCTTCGCAGTCGCCGCCGCCGCAGTCGCAAACGGCCATCCAGTGTGGTCCCCCGTCGTGCAGTCCCTGACCCAGCTTTCAGGCACGAGCCAGGGCGCGCTCTCCCATCGCGCGATTCCCGGCCCTGACGGCGGATTCTGGGCTCTCGCCGCGCTCTGCCTCTGCCTCAATGCGCGCTATCTCCTTCTGTCGCTCGCTCTCGCGCAGAAACTGCCGCCCGGCATCGGTCCGCTAAAACGCGCCGCGATCGCGCTGTCCGTAACCGACGAAAACGCGGCCCTCGCGGTTTCGCGCCCGTTTGCGCCCGGTCCGAGCTATCTGGCAGGAGTTTTCGCAAGTTCCTATCTCGGATGGAACATTGGCAACGCGGCGGGGGCGGCAGGCACTTCCCTGCTCCCACCGAACTACGTCGCGCCGCTTGGAATCGCGCTTTACGCGATGTTCGTCGCCATCGTCACGGGCGCGGCCAAGGCTTCACGGCCGATGCTCTTTGCGGTCGCCGCGGCGGCGCTCGCCAACACGGCTCTGCGGGCCATCGTCCCGCTCGCATCGAGAGCGCCCGCTCTGGCGGTTCTCGCGTCCGGCATTGCCGCCGCCGCTCTTTCGGTCTGGCTGTTCCCGTCAACGGAGGACAGGCGATGAACAACGCCGAACTGCTCGCTCTTGTATTGCTTGTCGCCGCCGGCTCGTATGCGTTCCGTGTCCTGCCGCTCGTTCTGCTGCGAAAACCATTCTCCAATCCGCGCATGGTCGCGTTCGTGGAACGGCTTCCATACTCAATCCTCGCCGCCATGGTGGTCCCGGACGTGTTCTCCGCTGAGACGACAGGCGACGCCCGCGCCTCGGCCGCCGGATTCTGCACGGCCCTCGCGCTTTCTCTGGCGGGCCGCTCGCTCCCGACAGTTGCCGCGGCGGCTGTCGCGGCCGCGTTCGCGGCCGTGGCAATCCTGCGCTAGTCGATCATCCGCCCTGCGCCCCGGAAACACGCCCGGCTATTGCTCGCCGCAGAGTCAGCGGGTCCGAATAGCGAACCGCGCTGTCGGCCGGCAGACCGAAGGCAAGCCGGGTCACGCGTATCTCCGGATGGGCCCGTCCGATAAGTTCCGCCAAGAAGGATGCGGTGGCGTCGCCCTCGACATCGGTTGGGAGGGCGAGAATCGTCTCGCGAACACCGCCTTCGTCAAGCCGCGCCCGCAACGATTCAAGCGCTAGTTCGCCCGGTCCGATGCCGGACATCGGCGAGATCCGCCCGCCAAGAGTGTGATACGTTCCACGATACGCGCCGGAGCGCTCTATTGAGAGGACGTCTCCGGCATCCTCCACCACAAGCAGCAGCGCGTGGTCGCGCTGCGGATCAAGGCAGAGGCGGCACGGATTCTGGGATTTTGTAGTAAGGGCTCCGCATTTGACGCATGTGGTCATTTCGTCCCGAGCGGCGGTCAGGGCCGCGCAGAGCGGGTCAATGGCCGACGCGCCGCGCCGAACGAGCGCCAGCGCCGCGCGCTCCGCCGAGCGCCTTCCCATGCCGGGAAGGCGCGAAAGCTCCTGCGACAGCGCGGCGAACGGATCCACGAAAGACCTCTGGTCGAGGAATCCCCCGGGATTACATTCCCCTCAGCATCTCCCCGAGTTCGCTGAGGTTCATCTTCTTCATGGCCTCCTGAGTCATGCCGTCGGCACGGGACTTCACGGTCTTGATCGCCTTGTTGATGTTTTCCGTGAGCGTGCGGACCAGCTTTTCGGGATGCGCCGGATCTATGATCGAGGGATCGGTGAATTCGATCGACTTGAGTCTGAAATCGCCGGAGACGACGACCTTCACGCCGGCGTTTTCGTAGTCGGCAGTGAGACCCTCAAGCATGCGCTGGACCTCCTTGGTGCTATTGCGCATTTCCTTGATCTTGCGGATTTGTTCGAAAAAGTTTGCCATTTTGGTTTAGATGTGTTTGGGATGGATGTTGGTGAAAATTGCCGGTTTGGCTAAAAAAGACGATGCCCGTTGATTGTCGGAGCCTGGAGCCAGGCCGTCATGCGGCACGCAAGGCGCGTCAGCGCACGTCGGTGATTCTGGCGCCGGGAAAGACCGAAAGAACGGACTGCACTTCCGGAGAATCGGCCACCCGTCCCTGCGGCTCCGCGCCTCCGCCGGCTTGCGGCTCCGCTCCCGTGGGGACCTGCGGCGCTGCCTCAACGCGGACTGGCGGCGCTGCCTCAACGCGGACTGGCGGCGCTGCCTCAACGCGGACCGGCGGCGCGGCCTCCGCGCGGACCTGCGGCGCGGCATCCATGCGGACTGGCGGCGCGGCATCCACGCGGACCTGCGGCGCGGCATTGCGGACCTGAGGCGAGGCCACTTCGGTTGCGGGAGCGGCGAACCCGCGCTCAAGAGCTGCGAGGCGACGCAGAATCCTTTCAAGATCAACCTGTCGCGAAAAGCGCGTGCAGCGTATCAGAGAAGTTTCGACAAGAGTCCGCTGGGATATGGCAAGACGAAGGGTTCCTTCAAGCCGCACCAGCTCTTCAACCACCGAAAGAATGGCCGATGGCGACGCTCCCTCCTTCTGCCGCAGCAAAGTGTCCCGCTGAGCCTCCGTGATGTCGAGGCCGTCAGTCTTGCCGCCGAGTTCAAGACATACGAGAAGATTGCGGAAGTGGTCTATGAGCTCTCCGACAAGTCGGCGAAGGTTCTTGCCGGAACGATCCAGTTCGTCAAGACGCGCAAGAACGCGGGCGACATCCTCGCGAAGTATGGCGTCGGCCAGATCCTCGATCATCGAGCGCGAAACAAGACCGAACACGCCGATGACATCGTCCTCGGAAATCTTCTTCCCGGTGAAGGCGATGATCTGGTCCAAGGCGGATTCGGCGTCACGCATGCCGCCATCGGCGCCGCGCGCGATCGCCAGAAGCGCATCGTCGGAGATCGAGACATCCTCGGCCGCGCATATCTTGCGCAACTGGCCGCAAATGTCGGATACGGAGATCTTGCGCAAGTCAAAACGCTGGCAGCGCGAAAGAATCGTGCCAAGGACCTTCTCCGGATCGGTCGTCGCAAAGATGAACTTCAGATACGGCGGAGGCTCCTCCAGAGTCTTGAGCAGGGCGTTGAACGCCCCCTGCGAGAGCATGTGGACCTCGTCAATGTAGAAAATCCGGAACTTCCCCTCGACAGGCGCGTTCTGGACCGTGTCGAGAATCGTCCCGTGGATGTCCTCCACCTTGTTGTTGGACGCGCCGTCGATCTCGACTACGTCGAAGGACGAGCCGGAGGTTATGGCCTTGCACGCCGGACACACACCGCATGGCGTCGTCGTGGGGCCGTGGACGCAGTTGAGGGCCTTTTCAAAAATACGCGCAAGCGTAGTCTTGCCGGTGCCGCGCGGACCAGCGAGCAGATATGCCTGCGCTATGCGACCGCTTTCGATCGCGCTGCGCAACGTTCGAACCACGTGATCCTGCCCGACAACCTCCTCAAAGGTCTGCGGGCGCCATTTTCGGGCTATTACTTCGTAGGACATTTCCTGGCATTAAGTTGACGGGGGGAGATAATACCCGAAAGCGTTCCGCGAATCAATCGCCGGACCTGAACCGGGCGTGGCCAAAACCTGTCTGTTCAACGGAAAGCGAAGTTTGCGATTGGCAAATGTCCACAAATGACACAATTGCTTGTAAATGACAAATGCCCCAAATGCAAAAGTCCGTGCGCAAGCCGCCATTTTCCAAAGACCTTTACGATACTTGTATTCTTTGTGTTCTTTGTGGCTAATTTGTGTTCTTTGTGGCTAACAACAACAACTTCGACATTCAACAGCCGACATTCGACAGCCCGGAAGCGCCACCCAGACGAAGCTGAGACCGAATTCACTCCGCAAAGCAGTTGTCGCCGTATCTTGCAAACACCGTCGCCCCGTGTTTTTTTGCTTTCATTTTTTCAATCGCTGCGATAGTATTCCCCGCGCAACGCTTCCGGAATCACGCGAAATCGCCGGTCAACCGCACGGCTTGAAAATCGTCCGAGTCATTGGAGGCATTGGCTTTGCGCCCGTAGCTCAGTCGGTCAGAGCTGGGGACTCATAATCCCTAGGTCGTTGGTTCAAGTCCAACCGGGCGCACCATGTTTTTGCGATGCGTAGTTCGCTGAACCAAACGCAGCTGGTTTGGGGCATAATGGCAGCAATTGCACGACATCTTCATGGAGCGGCGCGGGCGGGTGCGGGGGCGGCACCTTCGGACTTGCGCCGGCTGGCCGCGTCGCGGAAGCGAATCGCATGGGCGTGGGCCTGGGCGGCGGTCGTCTGCTGGGGCGTCATGTTCCCGGTCGGCGATCTTTTGCTCAAACGTGGGAACATGCCGCCGGCATCCGTCGGCTTTTTCCGCTATCTGGCCGCGTCTCCGATCCTGCTCGGCGCCGCATTTGCGTCGTGTGGACGGGCGGCGTGGCCGCGCGGGATTCGCGGATGGATCGCAGTCGCCGCGCTTGGACTGATCGGCTCGGCTGCAATGGCGCAGTTGCTTTTCATGGCCCAGGAGACTGTCGCGTCAGTCAACGCATCCCTTCTGGAGGCATACGTACCCATGCAGGTGCTTATGCTTTCGTTTCTGGCCGGACGCCGCCCTTGCGCGCGGGAGGCAGTCAGCGTGGCGCTTGGCTTTGCGGGGAGTCTGCTTGTGCTGCGCGCGGTTGACGGAGCGGGCACGAATCTCGGCGCGCTGGGGGCAGGCGACGCGTTCGTGTTCCTTTCCGGGCTGTGCTGGGCGGTTTACACTGCGCTCGGGCGCGATGCTGTCCGCTCGATGGGGCCGCTTCCGTTTACGGCGTGGACGGTGTTCTTCGGCGCCGCGTGGCTGCTTGTGTTCCAGCTTGCCCGGGGCCATGCTCCAACTCCTCCAGGAAGCGCGCTGGAAATTTGGTGCATCTCATTTCTGGCGGTGTTTCCGACATGCGTGGCGTTCCTCGGGTGGAACGAGGCTCACAAGGGAATGTCCCTGGAAAGCCTGAGTTTCATGGAATACCTGCCGCCGCTCGTAGCCGCCGCCTCCGGCGCAGTTTTCTTCGGCGAGCAAATCACCGCTTGGCAATGGTTCGGAATATTCGTCGTGATCGCCTCAGCCATGATTCGCAGGCATGGCGCGGGTCTTGCGGCAAGCTAGCGAGACCGGCGCGGAGCGGTCGCTACCAGATTTTTTCACCAAGCAGTCGTCTGGCGAGCGCGGCCGCCAAGACGGCAGTCTGGTTTCGCACGTCGAGCACGGGGTTTACCTCGACGATGTCCGCGGAACGAACAAGTCCCGTGGCGGCCATTTCCTCCATGAGAAGAAGCGCTTCGCGGTTTGTCAGACCGGCAGGCAGCGGAATGCCGGTGCCGGGCGCGAACATTGGATCGAGAACGTCCATGTCGAAACTCACATGGACCCAGTCGGAATGTTCGCGGAAGAAGTCCGCGACCGAGTGCAGAACGTCCGGGAAGCCACGTCGGTCGATTTCGGACATTGAAAACACCGTCACTCCGGCGCCGCGCATAAGTTCGCGTTCGCCGGGGTCGAGGTCGCGCGTTCCGACAAAGCACACATTGCGGGGATCGACCTTGCGACCTGGCTCGTAGAGATCCACGAGCGCGGGGAGGCCGAAGCCGCACGACGCGGCCAGACACTGGCCGTGAATGTTTCCGGAGGGAGACGTCTCAGGCGTGTTGAAGTCGCCGTGGGCATCGACGTAAAGCACGCCGAGTCGAGCTCCTGCGGCGCGAGCGGCCGCCCCCATGCCAGCCAGGGATCCAAGCGCAACGGAATGGTCGCCGCCAAGGACAAGCGGAAACTGGCTAGAATCGGCACCCTCGCGCACCTCGCGGGCAAGAGCCGAGCAGGCCGACACTATCGGCGCGAGATACTTTGCGCGCGGATCCCCAGGGTCAGCATATTCCTGAGGCGGCAGCGAGGGGGGAGACCCGTGGCGGACGACTTTGTGTCCGAGGCCCGTTATTCCATCGCGGATGCCGGCCAGACGTATCGCCGACGGGCCCATGTCGGACCCGTGGCGGCTCGCGCCGAAATCAAGCGGCATTTCCAGAATTCTGACTTCCAATTTACGAACTGAGACTTGGAACTGCGTGAAACGGGCGTGCGACCAGAACGCGAACGGGGGACAAGACGCGGCGGACGGGCAGGCGGGGAGGGCGAGCGCCC
>DJYI01000058.1:0-171 GCA_002448475.1 Verrucomicrobia bacterium UBA6982 | reverse complement strand
GGGGAGGGCGAGCGCCCTCCCCCGCCCCGCCGAGCTAGAGAGCCAGCGCGCCAGACTTGATCGACCCGATGGTGGCGGAGATCGACGCAACGACCTCGTTCGGAACGGGCTTGTTGACGGAGAGGAGCGCCATGGAGCGACCGGTTTCGGGGTTGTGCGGGTTGCGCATGT
>DJYI01000161.1 GCA_002448475.1 Verrucomicrobia bacterium UBA6982 | reverse complement strand
CGTGTCAACTGCGTTTTTTAGGGTAAATGTTGCCAATGTGGAAGTGTTGCCAGTTTCCAATTCCAGTTGCCAATTGGGCGGCGCGACCTCTGTGCTGATCTAAGCGGCTGGCGGCGGCGGCCTCCGTCCGCGCCGGATCATAGGTCCGGGCGCTGCGGGACGCCGCACCCCACAGCGGGGTGGCGTTGCAGCAATGCGGCCCGCGCGGCGCGCGGCCGTGCATTTGTGGCATTGCCGACGAAGACACGGCCGCGATGTATCTGGCGAGGTTTGAGTTCCGTCGCGCGGACAGGTCTTGGTCTCGTCGTGAGTTTTTTGGTGGTGTTACATCTGGCTTCCGCCAAGCGCCTTGACGAGCGAGACGGCGCAGTCGGCCATGTCGGCGCGATGCTGCGCTAGGGATAGTCTGGAGGAGAGAAGCGCCATTTGGCGCACCGTCACCGCAGTCCAGTCGCCAGTTCCGGCGCGATACTTCGCCCTTGCGGCCTCAAGCGCCTCCTCGTTGCGGCTGACCGCTGTTTCAAGATCCGCGCCGCGAGCGGCCTCGGCTGAGAGCGAGGTCCAGGCGTTTTGGGCCTCGTGGACTGCCGCGAGAACCGTGTCTCGATATGCGAGCAGAGCCTCCCGCGCGGCGGCGTCGGCGCGCCGTTCGGCAGCGGCGAGGGCGCCGCCACGGAAGATCGGCGCGGATATTGAAGGACCTGCTGCAAGCGTCTTGAGCGCCTCCGACCATGCGGATAGCGATGCGGCGGACAGGACGAACGAGGCGGACAGATCGACCGATGGAAAACGCGCCGCTCGCGCCTCTCCGACGCGAGCCGTGGCGGCGTGCAGAGCAGAAAGGGCGGCTCGCACGTCAGGACGGCGCGATAGCAGTTCCGCTGGAGCGGCGGACGGAACGGGAGGCGCTGCGGGAACGTCATGGCCGGTGGCGGCGGCGAGTTCGGCGTCTAGCGAGTTTGGCGGCATGGCGAGCAATCGCTCGATTGCCCGCGCGGCGTGGTCCGCGGCCGCTTCGCGCGGAGGAATGGACGCCCGTGACGTGGCAACGCCCGCTTCTGCGGCGGCGACGTCGGCTCCGGATGAGAATCCGGAATCGCCCTTGGCCCGGGCGATTTTGGCGTTGTCTTCCTCGGCAAGGAGGTTTTCGCGCGCAATCTCCAGCGCCGTCTGGGAAAGACGCAGCGCCACGTATGCCGAAACGAGTTCCGCGCGCAGGGTCAGCATAGCGTCTTCAAGTTTCCATCCCGCGCTTTCGAGATCCGCCTGCGCGGCCTCCGCCGTTCGCCTGTTTTTGCCGAACAGATCGATCTCCCACGAAGCGTCGGCGCCGGCCCGGTATGACGAGGCTGTTTTTCCCGGATCGAACGAGCGCGAGCGAGAGGCCGAACCGGATGCTCCCAGCGTCGGCAGCAGGGAGGCGCGAGAGGAGTCCAGCGCGGCGCGCGCCGCCTCGACTCTTTCGACTGCCTGGCGCACGGTGAGGTTGGATGAAGCGGCGCGCTGGAGCAGCGAACGCAGCAGCGGGTCGTCCCATTGAGCGAACCAGTCGGTAGTGGCGATCGCGGAGGCGCCGGTGTAGTCGGGCTCCGAATCCGCACTCTCCGCAGCTACAGCGGAGTCTGCCGGAGCCGGAGCGAGAAACGCCGCGTCAGCGGGGATGCGGCGAAATTCCGATGGCAGGTCCGATGACACATCCGGCTCCTCCCAGTCCGGCCCCGAGGCGCAGCCGCAGATGACAAGCGCGGACAGAATGGCGGAAGCGATTGTCGATGGGACGGCGGATGAAGTGAGGTGGCGGACGATTTCGGGATTTGTCGAAGTCATGTCAAGGCCTCCAGCCGTTCGCGGACGGCGGTGACTGCGGAATCGGGCGTGGACGCGCCGGCGGCAATGCCGACAACGGAAAAGTGGCGGAAGAAATCCTCGTCAATGGTGTCGGGCGATTCGACGAGTGCCGCTGGCAGGCGCTCGCGGGCGAGGGCAAGTAAACGCATCGCGTTTGCACTGCCGGACGAACCGACGACCGCAACCGCCTCGCATTTTCCAGTCAGCTCGTCCATGCCCCGCCGACGATCGCGAGTGGCGGGGCAAACCGTGTCGAACACGCGAGCGTCCGGCCAGCGCGCGCGAACTGCGGCGGCGGTTTCGGAAAGCCGTTCCGGCGACTGCGTGGTCTGCGAAACGAGCGAAACCGGGGCTCCGGGCTCTGTCAGGCCCCGGACTTCACGCGGTCCGGAGATGACCGAGGAGCGCGGCCCCGCGTATCCGGAAAGTCCGACGACCTCGGCATGGTCAGCGTCGCCGAGAATCAAAACGAACCGGCCTTCAAGAGCCTCCGCGCGGCACCGTTCCTGGACGGAGCGCACGAACGGGCACGTGGCGTCGTGCAGGGTGAGGGAAAGAGTGGAAAGGAACTCCTGACGCGAGGGAGGAATGCCGTGCGCGCGCAGCACTAGATGCGCTCCTGCGGGCAGCATGGCCGGGTTTTCGCAAGGACGCACGCCGAGCGCCGCGAGCCGAGCCGTTTCGCCGGCGTTGTGGATGAGGGGGCCGTCCGTGAAGACCGGACAGCCGTTTGCCGCCGCGGCGAGCGATTCGGCCATTGCGACCGCTCGCCGGACGCCGCCGCAGAATCCGGCGTGTTCCGCCACTACGGTTCGCATTTGGCGCGGCCTCCGGTCGTGTGGGGCTGGAAGCGAGGCGTTTAGCGCCTCTTTCCCGACGTGAGAATCTCCTGAGCGAAAACGACCGGAATGTCGCACCCCTTGAACCAGTAAACAGCGCCGGAGATTGTCATGGCGGATCCGCGCAGGGAATTGAGCTGCTCGGTGTTTCCGTAAACCCAGCACACTGTTTCGGGGGTGTTGTGGCGATCCATGCGGATGAGGCGGAATTTCGTCGGATGCGAGCCGAAGGCTGGGGCGGAGGCCAGAAGACCGGCGTATTCGCCGTCGGAAGCCTGAATGCGCGACGCGTCGAGGCGCGATGACTGTATCTTCGCCGGGCCTACCGGAACAGAGCGGTCTGGCGGCGGGGGCGGGAGCGTCACGTGCCCCCTGTCAGCGGTTGAAGGCGGCGGCGCCACGGGCTTTGGCGGCGGCGGCGGCGCCTCGGGCGCGGCGGCGGTCACTTCGTCTCGCAGAGGGGGCGCCTCCGGAACCGGGGCCGGCGAGGAAACGGCAGTCCTGCCGTCGCCAGTCGTCTGGGACGGAGGCTGCGGGGAGCCACCTGCGGAAGTGGAAACATCGATTTCCGTCGGTTCCGAGAGATCGACCGACGGAGTTGGCGCGACTTGAGCCGGGGGTGGCGGAACGGGCGACCCGGCCCCGCCTGATTCCGCGGACTCGGCAGCAGTGGCCTTGTCGGCCTTGGGCTCGGCGGCGTTTACGTATGCGTTAGTCACGTAGAGTGAAACGCCGGGAAGGGACGGCGGGGCGACGCGCGACCATTCGCCTGCGGTGCCGCGAATTTCAAGAGGCGTTCCGAGCGGAAGGGATCCGACGATCGTGAACTGAGTTCCCGCGCCGGAGCGGAGACGGGCGCCATCGACGCGCACTTCCCCGCCGCGCACGAGGTCGGAGCGAATCCACAGGTCGCACTTGTCCGGAACGCCGACAGCGACCCACGGATCGGCGATTTCGCCGTGAAGCGGCAGAATGTCGCCAATTGACGCCTGCGCCAGCACTTCGCCATCCGGCTTTGGTGCGGCGCGGAGATTCACCCGGTTGCCGGTTATTTCGACGAACCTGGGTGCGGATGCGTCCTGCGCAAGAGCGGCGGACGCGGCGAGAACGGAAAAAAGAAAAGACGCCGGGGCTTTCATGCGCCCCATGGTAGCACAAACCCCCTTGCGGCGCAAAGCCAAGTTTGCGCCGCTTTGGCCGCTTGGGGCTGCGGTGTCATTTTTCTCCGTTTTCATTGCCCTGTTCCGGTGTGATTTCGATTCTTTCCACGGCTGTCGATGCCCGTATCGCCGGGTCATACATGGCTTCGGCCACGGCCGGGGGCAGGATGTATGTTCCGGCGGACACGGCCTGCGCGACATAGTGGAATGTGACTGGGCCGGTTATCGACTGGCCGAAGGCGACAAGTCTGTCGTCGCGCACTTCGCGGTGGCGGATCCAACTAGACGCATTTGCGTGGATCGCGGCGATGGTGGTTGAGGTGAAGTCCGCGTGCGGCTCCGGCTCAAACCCGGCCGGCAGCCATTCGTCGAGAACGATGTCGCGGATTGGATGCTCCGCGTCAACTTCGCGGCTGGGCTTCAGATCAACGGCCACGATAATTGTCGTTCCGCGAGGAACGCCGACGGATGGATCGATCGCGGTTCCGTCAGTCAACATGAAGCGTCGCTTGATGTCGATGCCGTTACTTTGCGGCCGCGCGGCCGGCGAGGACGGCAGCGGGGAGGCTACGACGGAGCGTTGCACCGACACGGGGGCGGTGCCGACATTGCGCAGGACGATGGCGCCGCAGGCGTCCGGCCCCCGTAGGCGAAGCGGTTTTCCGCCTGGACGGAGGGTGGCCGCAGGAGATGAATTCGGATCCTTGGACGAGAGTCGAACTTCGATCCCGCCGTCGGTTTTCGCGGTGGCGTCGTGTATGGGCGCGGACTGGAACGCCCCGGCGCGCCGGCGTGCGGCGAGCGCGATCAGAGCGGCGGCGTTGTCGGCGGTCGTCCCCCAGTGCCCGTCACCGTTGCGCGCGGCGGTGAGGCGAGCAAGGTGGCGGGCCGTTTCATCGACGCGCTCCGGGTCGTCAGGGGAAACTGGTGATTCCAGCCAGGCGACCAGGGCCCACGCGGCGGACTGCGTGTCCGAGAGAGGGTCGAGAGATCGGAGCAGTTCGAGCCCTTCGGAAGGATGGCCGGTGCGGAAAAACACGATGGCAAGACGCGCTCTCGCAAGAGATGAAATGGACTCGCGGATGTCGAAGAGTCGCTGTGCGGCGCCTTCGTCAGGAATCGAATCTGAAGCTAGGCCGAGCAGCGCCAGCGCGCGTGTTTCCGCGAAGGCGACGTCGCGGGCAAGTCGGCCGCCGCGCCCGTCTCGGTCTGTGAGCGCGGGAGAGGGGCGCCTTGCCAGAGAGCGAAGAACGTCGCGGGTGCCAGTGAGAACGGACTGGGGAACGTCGAATCCAGCGCGGTGGGCTTCGGCGATGAAGAAGCCCGCCCACGCAGAATATCCGGCGTCGGTCCACGAGGTGTCAGGCCATGTCGTGAACCCGTCGCCGCGCAGCATCGAACCGGCCCGCGCGATGGCCACCCTGATTCGCGTCTCCGCTTCTCCGGGGCTGTCGAGAATCCGGTCCGAAAGATTTCCCATGGCGCGGCCGGAAACCAGCATAGGGAGTGCGCGCGAAACGGTCTGCTCGATGCAGCCCCACTGGTAGGCGTGGAGCCAGCGCAGGGCGGGGGCGGCGATGGCCTCGTCCGACGCGAGTGCGGCGATTTCGGCCGAGGCGCCGACACCGGCGACCGCGTCGCCGGAGGCTTCGAGAACCAGAACCTGACCTGGCGCAAGTTCCTTCGTTTCGGTGAATGTGCGTGGCGGCAGGGCTGCTCGCACCGGGATTTCAAAGCCGGATGAATGGGTTTCCCCAAGTCCCGTCGCCGTGAACTTTACGTGACGGACGCCCTCGCCGGCTCCCTCGGGAACAGACACAGGTTCTCTGGCGACGGCAAAGCCGCGCGCCGGAACCATGATGTCGCGTTCGCGGGACGGAGCGCCGTCGAACTCAAAGCGGATGTGGATCGCCTCGGCCTGGTCGGTGTTGTTGTGAAGCGTGCAGACGGCCTCGGAAACGTCGCCGCAGCAGAGGAAGCGCGGGCCGTCGGCCTCGGCCACAAGGGAGGGGGCTACGGTCGCCGAACTTTTCGCGGCCGAGCCCGCGCCGGAGGTCCATGCGACGCAGATGACGCGGAGCCGACCGGCAAAATCCGGTATGTCGAACCGCGCGCGCGCCTCTCCGTCAACGAAGGGAACGTCCGACACGGCGCGCACAAGCGGCTCGAACCGGCGGGACGACACGGGTGACACCCGTCCGGCCAGCATCGCGTCGGCCATGGCCTTGGCCGCAAATTCGAGGTCGTCGCCTCCGACGGCGGCTGTTTTGAGAAGCGGGGCGTCGGAAAGCGGCATCATCGCGCTCCATGAGTCCCATGTCATTGCGCGGCTGGCGCGGGCGCGTCCGAAACGCGCCTCCGGGTCCGGCAGCGGTTCGCGCGTAAGGTCGAGCAGAGTCTCATCTACGAGGAAAAATGTGGCGCGGGCGGAACCGTCGTTCGAGGGACGTCCCTTTGCGGCGCCGACTTTATCGGCATCCGCGTCTCCGAATCTGAGCGATGCCCGCGCCGAGACGGACGAACCGCCAGACGGGCGCATCTCGACGACAGGATCGTCGAGGACAAGAGGGAGCGCGCGAGCGGGGTCGCTGACATGCAGCGTCAGTGATCCACATGCCCGGTGGGGGCGCCATGAACCCGCCGTGGAGCCTGGCGCGCCCTGAACGACTGGCCGGATCAGGACAATCGAAAGTTCGCATGACGGATAGAGGTCCGTCGCAACGGGCACGCGGACCTCGTTGTCGCCCTCTTCGAGAAAAGTCTCGAAGTGCGACGCTATGCCGCGTCCCTGGGTTGTGACGAGGGCGCGTCCGGCAAACGGGGCGAGGACGGAGACAGCGGCTTCGTCGCCGGCGCGCCATGATTTCGACGCGCTTTTGAGAGTGAGTCGCACGGGATTCGGGGCGTCGGCGACGTCGCCGGAATTGTCGCCATCAAGATCCCACGACGAGAACGCGCACACTGTCTCCGGTCCGTCGGAAAATCCCTGCGGCGCGGGGCATTGCGCCAGAATCTCGAAGTCCGAGCGTTCCGGGGGCAGGGAGAAAAGGAACGATGACGGCGCATCGGCGAGCGCTTCGACTTCGGCCTCGCCGAGTCGTTTGAGAACGCGCTGGGTGCGCCATGCCCACTTGCCGGAGTCCTGGCGCTCCAGCCGGCTTTCCCATTTCGCGGCGAAGAAGGCGAGACGGACGATTGTTCCGGCCAGGTCGTCGGCCGCAGAGCCGTCCGGTCGCACGAGCCGCACTTCGGCGCGCACGGACGCTCCGCCGTCGGCCGCCGTGGTCCTGACGGCGACATAATGCGGGAACGGGTGGTAGATTGTCGCGTTGGACGACTGCACTGAGCGGCCTCCGGGCTCGAAGACCGACGCAGTGCGCGTAATTGCGAGAGGACTTGGCCATGAGCCGCGCAGTTTGGAGATGTCGAAATCAAACGCGGCCCGGCCGTCCATGTCCAGACGGACGTTTTTTTCATCGGAAAAATGCTGAAAGGCGCGGCGCGATGATCCAATCGACCATCCGTTTGACGACCACGGGGCTGGCCTCCAGTCGGATTTTGCCGTGCGGATGGTTCCGCGCGCCGAAAGGGACGACGCTGGAGTCCCGAACATCCACCGCGCCGCCACGGAGAACACGGTGTTCGTCGCGCATGGCGCGGGGGCCGGAGCGGGGGAGGGGATTTCCGCGACGATTTTCGGCGGGGCAAATTCCTCGATCGAAAAAGCGCGTTCCGCCAAGGTGCGACCGTTTTTGCCTGTCTCCCGCAGGACGGCGCGCCATTTTCCGGATGGCTGCGATGACGGCGCCTCCCATCCTTCATTTAGCGCGAAATGGCCGCGCGAGTCGGTATGGACAGGAATCCGCTCGACGAGGTTTCCGTCCGGGCGCCGCATTTCGAGCGAGAGCTCCAGCGGCTCGGGTGCGAAACCCGACGCGTCGCGAACGAGCCCTTGCAGTAAGACGCGGTCTCCGTGGCGGTATATGCCCCTGTCGGAGAAAAGAAATCCGTCAAGTTCCGTGACGGACTCCGGAAACCCCTCCGGCGGACGTTCGGCGGCCTCCTCCGTGGAGTTTTTGTCGTCAAGGATCAAAAAGCCGTATCCGCCGTCCGGCGTTTCTGCAAGGACAAGCGCCGGGGACGTCGAACCCGGAACGTCCGGTGGCGGCAGTTTGACGAGCGCAACGCCGTCTTTGTCCGCGATCGCCGATGACATCGTCGAGTTGTTCTGCCCGACGAGCGTGACCTTCGCTCCGGGAACCGGCGCGCCCGATGCAAGCCCGACGACCCATGCCTGGAGGTCGTTCCCGACGATTCGGACGCTAATGCCGATGTCCGAGAGGTTTACGAGACATTCGGCGGTTGCGGCGGGGCCGTCTCCATCTTTGGCTCCGGCGCGCTCGACGGTGCAGCGCAGTCGATAGAGTCCGTCTGGGGGACGTCTGGTCGCGGCGTCGGCGAGGCCGCCCTCGGCGTCAGGGGCGAAAAAGTCGGAAAGGGCAAGTGAATTGGTGCACACCCCGGCCGTCGGGACGAATGTTTCCAGCTCCGGGCCGGTGCGTTCGCAAAAACGCTCCTCGTATCCGTCAACCCATGAGAACCGGGTGGCGGAAAGGACGTTTTGGGGGAGAACGCGGTTGAGAGTCGCGCGGAGCCTGCCGGCGTTTTGAGTGCGCAGCGCGATTGCCGAAATGTCTGTCGGGACGAGCGATCCGCCAGAGCCGGCGCAGAAGTTGATTCTGGTGTCGGGCTTCGGCACGACAAACGAGACGGAGTTTGTCGCTGCTAGGCGGGCCGCGCCCCTTGAGGAGACGAGCGCGGCGTCCGGACGCAGCGCCATGCGATAGCGGGTTTCGGGTGAAAACGCTCCGTAAAGCCTAAATCCCGGGCCGCTCGTATAGTTGTCGGTGTCCGGATCCCACAGTCCGATCCAGCTGTCCTCCTCCGCGCGCACGCCGCCTGGAACTGGCGGGTCGAAGATGAGGTTCTCGACAACCGAGGAAATGGTGCAGCGCGATTCGGAGAGGATCACGCTGACGCTCGGCCGTTCGCCCCAGTCTCCCGCCTCGGCGCGCAGGGAGCGGAAGAAGATGGGTTCGACCGCGTGGCGGACCTCGGCCTCAAATGGGGCGGCCATTGGCGCAAATCCGTCGGGGGCCGGAAATTCCTGCGAAACTCTGACACGTATCAGCGCGGCGCTGGTTTCAACGTCGGGCAGAAGCCCCACGGCGTCGTCGCGGCTGTTGGCGATTCTGCACGTTGAAAATGGAGTCCTGCACCCGTCAACGTCAAGCGAAATCCATTCGTGCAGACGATCGAAGACGTTTGTCGTGAAAACGCCCACGGGTCCTCGCAGTTCCACGACTGGCTGGGTGTCTGCGCTTTCGAGTGTGCCGATGGCGCGAATGGAGAGCGAAAGCCGCGGCGGGGCTTCGGAGTCCGATGCGCCGCCGCCGGCGAGGGCGACGACGGCATTTGTCGCGGCTTCGTCGTTTGGGGCGGCCGATGTTGCCGAGGCGGTGTCTGCGCCGCCTCCTCCGGGGCGGAGGATGAGAGCCGCCGCAAAACCGGCGGCGAAAGCGGCGGCCATGGGCAGTAAGGCGCGAAAAGAGCGCGGAGCGCGGGAAAATGGGGCTGTCGTTTTCATCGTGGAGTAGAAAAGTGAAACGGGCCACCGATGCTAGCGGCAATGCCCCATCCGCGTCAAACCAAAAATCGCGCGGAATTTTTGAAAAGAAGTCGGCTCTCTTTTGAAACGCGGCGAATATGCGTCGGCGCCCAGGCCTGCCGGCAACCGGCCAAATGAGACCGCAAAGACGTTGTCAGTCTTTTGGCGCCTGGCTGCGGTTTCCGGATCGGGCTCGAAGCTGAACGCGCGGGAGCCAGAATACGCGGCGGAGAAAATAGAGTCGTCTCAGTCGGCGGCGCTGGGCGGATGAGATGTCGGCGGGTCGGAACTTCGCCCGAAACTTGGCAACGCCGGCAAGATCGATTTTTTCAAGCATGCGTCTGAATGGCCGGGGCATGAAGCGCACCGGAAGCGCAGACTGCCAGTCCAGGACAACGGGACGGAAGCCAGGGGTCACCATGACGTTGCGCGCGTTGTGGATGTCCAGATGGACGAATCCCGCGGCGTGGCAGGCGCGCAGTCCCGCTTCAAGCGCGTCGAAAAACGAGCTTGGAATCTCCTGGCGCAGCGTGTCGGGATCCAGGCCGTGGACTTTTGTCGGATCGAAGACATTGCCGCGATAGGCCCCGCATGCGGAATCGCGGAGAGCGAAGCCCGGAACGACGTCCTCGCGAAGACTGACCGCCGAAAGCTTTCTCACTCCTTCGGGAACTACGCCCGTTCCGGAAAGCCTGCCGAGGACCCACGCTTCGCGCGCAACGAGGAATCGGCCCAGTGTGTTGCGCACAAGCCAATTGGCCGGACTGAAATCCTTTTCGACCCATTCCGCGCCTTCTTCGTCGCGGCAGCGCCAAACCATGGCGTTGGCCCATCCTCCCTCGTGAAGCAGTGTCTTTTCCACGGAAGGAGGACGGGATGGCCTTGCGGAGTCTTCTGGCATTTTCCCCTACGCTTTCAGAAGGACTCCGCCTTCTGGCGGTATGTCGCGGGGATTTCGCGCGAGGGCCGAGGCGAGGGACGCGGAGTCGCGGGCGAAGGCTGGGTCGATCTCAACCGGCCGCTCTGGATACCCGTCCGCGCCAACCGGAATTTGAACGCCGCAGGCGGCCAGCCACCGCGCCCATTTGCGCGAAAGGTCGGCACGGCATGTCGCGGGGCTGTCTGATCCCTCGGCGTTCTTCACCGGGGAAAACTCCTCTTCGCGGTCGAACGCAAGGCACACGCACGTTTTGGCGTCGAGCAGGCTGTCGAAGACGAATTTTTCAAATTTGCAGGCATTTGGCGAAGACGGCTTGACAACGGCGCCGGAGTCGTCAACGTGCGGAACCTTCTTGTGCGCCACGTGGACTGGAAGTCCGGCGCGGGCTTCCCGCTCAAGAAAATCGATGGAAAAGACGTGTATGGCGACGGACCCGAATTTGTAGCGCAGTTCGCCGTCGGGCAGTCTTTCGTTCTTCTGGGCGTCGGTGAATTCCGTGTATTCGACAATCTGGGTCTTGCCTCCGCGCTCGACGGCAACGCCGAGTCCTTCCTGGGGATCGCGCTTGGCGCAGACTTTGATTGAAACGTCGGCGCCGCGCGCCACGTGAAGCCCTATGAACGCCGGATCGGCGACATCGACCATTGGGTTGTCCACCTGGAAGTAGAACATGGTTGTGACGCCAAGGGCGCGCAGTCTGGCAAGGACGCCGGATCGCTCCAATGCCGAAAGAACGCCGCCGTGTCCGTCAGGAGCGGTGAACACATGCCCCGGAGTGTCGAGCAGCATTTTCCCGTCTGGCGTGAGTGCCGGCCACATTCCCTGGACGAAGAAGAACACTTCGCCTTCGGGAAGACCGAAGAAGTCGTTGTCGCGGAAGAAAGCCCGCGTGGCCGCGTCGTTTGT
Organism: Verrucomicrobia bacterium UBA6982; assembly: GCA_002448475.1. GTDB lineage: Bacteria > Verrucomicrobiota > Kiritimatiellia > RFP12 > UBA3636 > UBA3636. The sequence goes on along the minus strand of DJYI01000161.1, from coordinate 632 downwards.
CTCGCTTGTCATGACGCAGAATGGAACCGGAGCGCCAAAGGCGTTGCGAAGCGCGAGAATCTTGCGGGCGTGGAAGGCGAAAAGCGGAGCGTTCGTGACCGGACCGACCGGGTAGCAGCCTTTGGGGCCGTCAAATCCGAGACGCGACCCCTGGCCTCCTGCCACGACCAGTGCAGCCACGTGTCCGGCGCGCAATTCCCGCTCTCCGATTTCGGCCATTTCCGCGCGCTGTCCGGCAGTGAGCTCCACGACTGGCGCGGGCTTCATTTCGCTGATGGTGGCGGCGGCGGCTGAAGCCTCGGCGGCGCCGGAATGCTCCTTCTCCAGAACACCTCGGAGCATTGCAAGATCGTCAAGATGGATACGTGAAACCTGTGCCAGAAGCGCTGCGCGCGCGGTCTGATCAAGTGTGTCCCAGAACTTGAAAATGTGTTCCTGGCCAACGGCGGCCATTGCGGAACGGGCTTCTTCGTAGGTCATTTCAGTTGCTTTTCTTTTGACGCCTCCTTCCCGCATCCGGATTGGAGAATTTGGGAAGAAAACTGGGGCGATGCTATTCCGCCGCCCCCTCACTGTCAAGCGGGATGCGCACGCGGGGCGCGACCAGAAACTGTCCATGCAACGGAACGCAA
>DJYI01000131.1 GCA_002448475.1 Verrucomicrobia bacterium UBA6982 | reverse complement strand
AGCGCAAGGAGCAAAGGGAGGAGGTGCGCGAAGCCGCGCGGGAGGGCATGCGGATGGCGTGGCGACGACGACGAGAGACTGGCGGGAGCATGACGGCATAGGCGACGCGGCGGCAAGGGCAATAGCGCGGGACGGGACGGCGGAGGCAGAATTGAAAACACGGGCGAAATGAAACGTGAATGAGATTTGGGGATGGTGGGCCGGAAACGGAGATGCGCCCGCGCCTAACGCCGGTTTTGCTCCGGCGGCGCGTTTTGGGTAGAATCCACGCCCGTCATGAACGCCACAACGCACAAGTTCCTTCTCGCCGCGGCGGCTGTCGCGGCGGCCTGTTTCGTATCCGCCGCCGACACCGCGCCGGCGGAACCGCCCGCCACGGAAGCCCAAGGCGAGATGATCGCCGGCGGCGACGGCACGCGGCTCTTCCTCAAACGCGACCTTCCGGAGGGCGACGCGCGCGCGGTCCTCGTGATCGTCCACGGCCTGGCGAACCACCACGGGCTCTACGACGACTTCGTGAAGCCGTTCGGCAAGGCCGGCATCGCCGTCTACCGCTACGATGCGCGCGGGCATGGCCGGTCGGAGGGCCGGCGCGGCTACGTGAAGAGCTACTGGGAGATGGTGGCCGACCTGCGGGCCGTCGTCGCCCTCGCCAAGGCCGAGCGCCCCGGTCTGCCGGTCTATGTCCTGGGCCACAGCATGGGCGGCCACGTCTCCGCCCTCTACGGCACGAAGCATCCCGGCGAAGTTAGCGGCTTCATCCTCTGTGCCGGCGTCCTTCGCTACCACTTCATGAACTTCGGCTGGCTTCCTCGCCCCGAGGACCCCGAGGCGGAGATCAGCCCCGTGGACGCCGCCTACGGCACGCTCCACCTGCCCGGCTGGAAGGAGCTCTCGACTTTCTCGGCCGAGGGCGACGACGGGACGCTCAAGTCAATCTCCGTCTCCATCCTCAACGCCTTTTCGGAGGGCATCGACTACCTCAAGAAGAACAGCAAGGCGTTCGTCGATCCGGTCCTCGTTCTCACGGGCAACAACGACATGTGCGTCTCCCCGCAGGACGCGATCGACTTCTACCGCGAGACGGGCTCCGCAGACCGCAGCCTGCGCATTTACGCGGGCGTCGGCCACTTCCTCATGGCCGAGGAGAAGGGCCACATGATCGCCCCCGAGATCATCACCTGGATCGAGGACCGCCTCGCCGGCGGCGAGTTCGTCGACGCCGGAATCTGACCGCGCCGTCCCGCGCCGTGGCGCGGGATTGTCAATCCCCCGCAGCCATGCGCCGCCTTTGACGCGCGGGCGCCGTCAGTTGCCGGCGGGGGCGAGGCCATGCTTCGCCTTGAGCGAGTCGAGGGTTCCGTCCGCGGCCATTCCGGCGAGGGCGGCGTCCACGAAGGCGAGCAGGTCGTCCTGGCCCTTGCGCAGGAGGACGCCGATCTCGCCCCTGGTGAAGGGACGGTCGAGGAGCGGCGCCGCGAGGCGCGGATCGTTCCGGATGTACCACGGTGCCTCGACGATCTCCGTGATCATCACGTCGGCCGCCCCATCGGCCACGAGCGAGGGGATCTCCTCGTTGCGCGGATGGACTGCGAGCGCGGCGTGCGGGAGATTCGCCCGGGCGAACGCCTCGTTGAGGCCTCCGGGGTTGACCATGACGCGGACGTCCGGCCGGTCGAGGTCCGCGAGCGTGCGGAAGCGCGCGGCGTCCTCGGCGCGGCACAGGATCGTCTTGCCGTTGGAGAGGTAGCCGCGCGACATTGCCATCTTCTCGCGCCGGGCGTCGGTGACGGTGATGCCTCCGATGGCCATGTCGAAGGCCGGCGGGTCGGCCTGCACGTTCGCGGCTAGCGTCGGCCACGAGGTCTGCACGAACTCGGCGCGGACGCCCAGCTCCGCGGCGAGGCGCCGCGCCAGATCTACGCCGAAGCCCTCCCATTCGCCGGACTCCGGATCGCGCCAGGTGAGTGGCCGGTAGTCGCCCGTGCTGCCCACGAGCAGCACGCCCCTCGATTCTATGCGGGCGATGGCCGGACGCGGCGTGGCAGTGCTATCGCGCAGCTGCGGCGACGCGCAGCCGCACATCGAAATGACGAAGCAGGACGCGAGAATGCGGGCGAACGCGCCCGCCGGAGTGCATGTTTTCATGCGACCGATCCTAGCACGTAGCGCAGTTCGGCGAAAGAGCGTTCCGTTCCCGCGTCCTTGGATGCGCCGGAGAGGCGGACCTTGCGCCCGGCGGACGCGCTCGTCAGGAGCTGGGAGACGCCTCCACCGGCCTGCCCGTCCGCTGATCTGACGGGAGTGGCCCCGGTGGCGGCGGTCGTCGCCTCCGTATCGGCGACTGGAGGCTGGAAACTCGGACTGGCGTCACTCCGATCTTCCAGCTGGGCGGGAGCCTCGGGCACCCGCCCAGCTGCTTGAATGGACGGTTCCCGCTCAGGCGCTTTATCAGTAGTTTTCGGCTAATCGGAAATGCCGTCTGAAGGCGCGTCAGGAAATTTCCCTTGGCCACCTTGCTTTTCAGGCGGTTGCATTGGTTGCGCAGATCGGGAAGGCGTTCCCGCAAGGTCGTGTCTGGCATGGCTTTCATCCCCGCGCATTCTACGGTGCACCCGTATTTGACAAATAGGGTTTTCCGCTTTTCCGCGTCGGTGCACCTAACAATGACAAACTGCGGCAAGAAGTCAGAAGTTTCTGACCGCTTCCCCGCGGCGCCGCGCTCTGGTAGAATCCGCGTCATGACGAACGAACCGCTCTCCTTCGACGAATTCCGCGCCAGGTTCCGGGCGCGAAGCGAAATCCGCACCCCGGACGGCGCGTGCCCGGTGGGCGTCGCGCTAGGCGTCTTCCGCGGACGCTGGAAGGCGTACGTGCTCTACCGCCTCTGCGCCGTCCCGACGGGCTTTGGCGCGCTCCTGCGCGCGCTCGCGCCGGACGGCCTCACGCGCACCATGCTCGCCTCGACGCTGCGCGAACTGGAGCGGGACGGCGTCGCCGCCGCGACGGAGCGCTACGAAGGGCGCGTCCGCCGCGTCGACTGGGCGCTCACGCCGGCGGGCGAGGAACTCCTGCCCGTCTTCCACGCGCTCATGGTCTGGGGCGCCCGCCACGAGCGCCTCACGCCGGCGCCTGCCGTCCGCGGCGGGGGCGACGGAGGCGGCTAGCGAGTTTGCGGGGAAGCGAGGTGCCGTCGATTTCGCCGCACTATCATCAGGCACACCACCAACAGCACGGGGAATATGGATGCCGCGAGCAGTCCGTCCTGGATGTTGTTCTCGGAGGTTCCGGTGCAGACGCCAACGAGTGATGGCCCCAAGGTGCCACCCATGTCGCCACCCAGTGCCAGCAGCGCGAACATGGCCGTGCCTCCCTCGGGCATGCGGGCGGAGGTGAGACTGATGGAGCCGGGCCACATGATGCCCACAGACAGACCGCTGACCATGCAGCCCGCGAAAGCCACGATGGGCGAGGGGGCCAGCGATGCCGTCAGATAGGAGGCGAAGCACAGCGCCCCTGCGCCCATCATATAGGCCGACAGGTCCATGTTCTGCCCCTTCCTGCCATACCACAGTCGGCCCAGACCCATGCAGAAGGCAAAGCCGCAAGGGCCAGCCAGATCGCCGATGGCCTTGTCCACGCCCAAAGACGCCTCCGCAAAGGCCGATGTCCACTGCGCCATCGTCGCCTCCGACGCTCCCGCAGCCACCATCAGCACCAGGAACACCCAGAACGTTCCGCTTTTGAGCAGCTGCGTCATCGTCATGCTCTCCGTGCCCTTCACGATGGGTTCGATGGGACAGGTGGCGAAGTTCACGATATTGTACAAGGGAATCAGCGCCCAAAGGCATGACAGGATCCACCAGTTTTCCTGCCCGAAGAGCATGAAGAACAGCGTCGAACCCATGATCACGCCCACAGCGCCCCAGCAGTAGAAGGA
>DJYI01000108.1:31085-31543 GCA_002448475.1 Verrucomicrobia bacterium UBA6982 | reverse complement strand
ATTCTGGCACTGGCGACTGGCTGCCCATGCGTAGCATAGCCGGGAGCCTCGGAGGCCCCTCTTCCGGGAGGGGCGGAGGCACCAGTGAAATACCGGTCTTGGGAAGACGGTCGTCTAACCTCGCCCCCTGAATCGGGGGCCGGGACCATGCCAGAGGGTCAGTTTGACTGGGGCGGTTTCCTCCAAAACGGTAACGGAGGAGTTCAAAGGTCACCTCGGCGCGGTCGGCAACCGCGCGAAAGAGCGCAAAGGCAGAAGGTGGCTTGACTGCGAGACCTACAAGTCGAGCAGATGCGAAAGCAGGACTTAGTGATCCGGCGGTCGCTCGTGGTAGCGCCGCCGCTCAACGGATAAAAGGTACTCTGGGGATAACAGGCTGATGATTGCCGAGAGTCCATATCGACGCAATCGTTTGGCACCTCGATGTCGGCTCATCGCATCCTGGGGCTGGAGAAGGT
>DJYI01000108.1:0-30991 GCA_002448475.1 Verrucomicrobia bacterium UBA6982 | reverse complement strand
GGTACGCGAGCTGGGTTCAAAACGTCGTGAGACAGTTTGGTCCATATCCGCTGCGGGCGTTGGAGATTTGAAGGGAAGATTCCCTAGTACGAGAGGACCGGGAATCACGGACAGTTGGTGTGCCGGTTGTTCCGCCAGGAGCATCGCCGGGTAGCCAAGTCCGGAACGGATAAGCGCTGAATGCATCTAAGCGCCAAGCCCACCCAAAGATAGGATCTCCCAGACGCAAGTCTCTGAAGGACGGTGGAAGACCACCACCTCGATAGGCCGGAGGCGCAAGCGCGGCGACGCGCTGACCCGACCGGTACTAATCGTCCGTGAGGCTTGTGCGTGTTTTTTCCTTCAACTTCGCTTCGGAGCCACAGGCCCGGTGCGATTGCCTTCCGGACCGCGGCGTTGCCGCCGCGGCGCGGAGCAGGACTCGCCTTCCGTTTCGTTTTCCCTGGTGGCCATGGCGGGGAGGCAACACCCGTTCCCATTCCGAACACGGAAGTGAAGGGCCCCAGTGGCGAGGGTACTGCGGCAATCGGCCGTGGGAGAGTAGCGCGCCGCCAGGGTTTTTTCTTAGGACCGCCCGGATCCCCAGGATCCGGGCGGTCCTTTTTTTTGCCGACCAAATCGACCAAGCCGACCATTCGATTGGCTTGGTCGATCGTCGAATTGGTCGGTCGTCGAAGGAATTGATTTTCGACCAAATCGACTAAATCGACCAAGTCGACCAAATCGACCAAGCCGATCATTCGATTGGCTTGGTCGGTCGTCGAGTTGGTCGATCGTCGAGGGAATTGATTGTCGACTAAGCCGACCATGTCGACCAAATCGACCAAGTCGATCATGTCGTGAACCTTTTTGCGCTTTGCGGCATTTACGCTTGTGCGATGGATGTCTGGCTTGAGATCAGGCGCAACGGCGAATCCGGCGCGAAGCTGCTTGTCTCCGAATACGGAGACAGGCTTTTCGCCGCCGCCATGCTTCTTTGCGGCGACGCGGGCGACGCCGAGGATCTTGTCTTCAGGACTCTAGACCGGGCGGTTCGGAAAATCGACTCCTATCGTCCGACTGGAAGTTTTTTCGCCTGGCTCTATTCGATACTGCTGAATTTCCGACGAATGGACGCGCGTCGCCGTCGCCCGGCGACTATCTCGTCAGACGTTGTTGACTCAATCCCTGCTCCGCCAGACGCCGCAGCCGGCGCAAGCCCGGGAGCCACTGCGGATCGCGCCGCAGTCCGCGACGCTGTTCTGCGCCTTCCGCCGGAATTGCGCGAAACTGTCGTTCTGCGCCTTTTCGAAGGTCTGGACGTTGACGAGGTCGCAGCAATTCAGCGGGTTCCGGCGGGAACCGTCAAGAGCCGTCTTCACCGCGCGAAGGAACTGCTTCGCGCCGATTTGCTGGATTCCGATTTCAACAAGGGAGACTCCGCATGAACGTAGATCAACTGGATCAGTGCAACGACATGGATCAGATGCTGGCCGCAAGAATCCGCGACAGCGTGGCCGGCATGACTCTTCCGCCGGATTTCTCCGCCAGACTCGGCCACGCGATCGCTTCGCGCCGTCGTGCGGTCAGGCGGCGCATGGTCGCGCTTGTCGCAATGCCGACGCTGCTTGTCCTGCTGGCGGGGACCTTTTCGGCCGTCCGCGCGCGCAAGTCGTCGGGAAGGTCCGCGCCGGCTTCAATCGTCGCGACTGTCTCGAAGCCGGAGGACGGACGCCAGACTTTTGTCGCCGGCTGGACTTTGGCCGGTCTTTGCCGCGGTTTTCGGAGAAGACGCCGTGACGTGCAAATCTCCGATGGCGACCGCAAAAACGAGGGAAATCAGGAATGACATCCGCAAACATCATAAAAATCACCGCATTCTTCGTTGGATTCGTCGCGCTATTCGCCGGGCTTTTCGCTCTTGGCCGTCTCGCGCCCTCCTCCGAAACCCCTAGCCAGGACTCCGCGCCGAAGGCGAAGCGCTCAAGGTGAACGGCCAGCCGAAGTCCGGCAAGGACGAAAAACTCAAGGGAAATGTCCGGTCAAAGTCCGGCGTGGTGAAAGGTTCAAAATGAACGACTCGATTCTCAAGGGTGTCATTCTCATGGCAATGGGCATGACGGTGGTGTTTTCATTTCTGATTCTTCTGATCGCGGCCATGAAGGCGCTTGCGCACTTTCTGCCGCGCCTTTCGTGGATGATGCCAGACCCGGAGCCGGCGAAGCCGCGCGAGGGCACGTCCGGCGGCATCAAAAGCGAGGTCGCGCTCGCCATCGCCGCCGCGTGGCGGCGACTGTGCGGCGGCAACGGCGGCTAGCCCGGCAAGTGCGCGGAGCGCAATTGGCGCGCCGCGCACGGGTGCGACCAAACCTTGTTCGAACGCAAAGGCCGCAATCGCCGACATTGATCGACGCGCGTTCGCGGGCAGGATGCCCGCGCTCCCAGAAAGCTTCCAGTCCGCGAACGCCGCGGGCAGGATGCCCGCGCTCCCAGAAAGCTTCCAGCCCGCGATAGACGCGCGTTTGAGTCGCGAGGTCCATTTTGTCTCGCCTCAGCCATCAGTGCTCACAACTCTTTGCGGACTTAGCGAACTCCGCGAGAGACCTCTGGAAACTAGGAACATGGGGACAGCCAACGCAGATTTCGCACGGACAGATTTCGGTCGCACCCGTCGCGCAAATTTCTCTTGCTACGCTTGGGGGTTTGTCATAGACTCCGCGCCTCTTCCGCGCCGGGGAGCGTTTTTTTCCATCCCGTTCAGGCGCAGGCAAAAGAAAGAAGAGCAGTTATGCCAAAGAAAACAACGACACCCGCCGCCAAGAAGGCGACAGTCCGCCGCGCGGCGGCCAAGGCCGCTCCCGTGGCGAAAGTCACGGCGCGCAAGCCCGCGCAGCCAAAGTCCGAGCGCAAGGTGATCACGGTTCAGGCCGACCCCGGCAGCACCGTGTTTCTCGCGGGATCATTCAACAACTGGGATCCATCCGCCCTTCCCATGACGGACAAGGCCGGCACCGGAGTCTATTCCGCCACGGTCACGCTCGCGCCCGGAATCTACGAATACAAGTTCGTGATCAACGGCGTCTGGACCCTCGATCCGGATCCCGATCGCGACTGGACGCAGAACGGTCTCGGCACCCTCAACAGCGTCCTGCGGGTCTAAGTCGATCGTCAACGGCCGCCATTACGCGGTCGCGGACGACCTGCTCCGGAGCGGTTGCGTCGATTACGACGAACCGCTCCGGTTCCTTTTGCGCCAGTTCCAGATAGCCCTCGCGCAGACGGCGGTGAAATTCCGCCGGAGCGCTTTCAATGCGGTCCTTCGATCCCGAGCGCGCCAATGCGCGCGCAAGTCCGGTTTCCGGCGGAACGTCCAGCAGCAGCGTCAGGTTCGGACGCACCGGCCCGGTGGCAAATGAGTTCATCGCCCGAAGCGTGTCAACCGAAAAGCCGCGCCCGTAGCCCTGGTAGGCTAGCGTCGAGTCCGTGAATCGGTCGAGAACGACCCACGCGCCTCGCGAAAGAGCGGGCGCAAGCACGTTGCGGCACAACTGGGCGCGCGCCGCGCAGAACAGAAGGGCCTCGGCCGCGTCGCACGGCGGCTCGCCGGCGAGATCGTTCTGGAGAATGCCGCGAACAGTCTCTCCGAGCTTAGTGCCTCCTGGCTCGCGGGTCTCAAGCACTTCCAGGCCGCGGGAGCGCAGAGCGGCGGCGAGAGTCCGGGCCTGAGTGCTTTTTCCGCCGCCCTCCGGCCCTTCAAAGGAAATCAGACAACCTTTCATGACGGCGCGCAATGCTACACCAATCAGCCGGAGCGGGCAATTTCCGCGACTTTGAAAAACACGTTGACTTTTCCCGCGCCTTCTGGCAGAATTCCCCGCCCGTATCCACTACGCAACAAAGAAGTTCCGATTACATGAACACGTTTTTCCCCAAGGATCCCGGCGAAAACCGCAAATGGATTCTCGTAGATGCCGCCGGCGTTCCGGCCGGTCGTCTCGCCGTCTTCGTCGCTAACGCCCTCCGCGGCAAGGACAAGCCCGACTACACCCCGTGGGTGGACACGGGCGCGTTCGTCGTCGTCGTCAACGCCTCCAAGGTCAAGCTTTCCGGGCGCAAGGAGCAGCAGAAGACATACGAGCGCTTCTCCGGCTGGCGCGGCGGCCACGTGGTGCTGCCGGCCTCCGTCGTGCGCGCCAAGGATCCCGCCCGAATTGTGACCGAAGCCGTCAAGGGAATGCTTCCCGGCAACAAGCTCGCCCGCGACATGATGCGCCGTCTGCTCGTGTATCCGGGCGCCGAACATCCGCACGCCGCGCAGAAGCCCGTCGCGGTCGCGATCTGACCAGTCTGAGTAAAGGACACACATCACCATGGCCGAAATTCTCGCCGCCGCCACCGGTCGCCGCAAGACCGCCGTCGCTCGCGTTTCGCTTCTTTCGGGCGAAGGCAAGTGCACAATCAACCGCAAGCCGCTGGAGGAATACGTCACGGACGAAGCCTCCCGCATCTTCCTTCTCCAGCCGCTCAAAATCGCCGGCGTCGAAACGAAATACGACGTTGTCGCGTTTGCCAAGGGCGGCGGCAGCACCGGTCAGGTCGGTGCGGTCCGCCACGGCATTGCCCGCGCGCTGTGCGAGGCCGACGCCTCTCTGCGCGCGCCGCTCAAGGCCGCCGGCTGTCTGACGCGCGATCCTCGCATGAAGGAGCGCAAGAAGCCCGGTCTGCGCGGAGCCCGCCGCCGCTTCCAGTTCTCCAAGCGCTAACTTCGAAGTTGGCCTTGTCGCCGGCGGGCAGCCCTTTGCGGTTGCCCGCCCGCGCATCCGGGGGGTGCGCGCCGGTCCGCCAGCAGGCGGTTCCGCGCCGCCCCCGTCTTTTTCTCCCCGAAGGATTTTCCATGTCGCTTTTTTCATTCGTCAAGAAACTGTTTGGCTCGTCCGGTCGCCACTCAGGACCGGAACGCGGCGGCGGAGCCGCGCCAGCGGCGCCGGAACAAAACGGCGTTGGCGCGTCCGCCGGTGTCGAATCCGGCCCCGGCCCGGATGTTCGGCGCGAGCGCCGGCCATCCGCCAGGTCGGAGCGCCGCGGAGGGCGCGACTCCGGGAGCCGCCAGTCGCGGCAGGAGCGTCCCGCCCGCCGCGAGCGGCGCGAGGACGGCCCGCGCCCCGCGGCGGCTCCGAAGGAGTTTCCGCCGGCCGTCGTGCCTGAATCGGACTGGGATCCCGCCGTCTCATATGCCGTTCCCGAGAAGGAGGGCTTCCGCCGGTTTACCGACTTTCCGATCCAGTCGCCGATCCTTCACGGCCTGGCCGATCTCGGCTTCGAGTATTGCACCCCAATTCAGGCCGCCTCTCTGGAGCAGACTATGGCCGGGCGCAACGTCGCCGGCCGCGCGCAGACTGGCACCGGAAAGACCGCCGCGTTCCTCATCGCGATCTTCAAGCGGATGCTGGAAAACCCGGAGTTGCGTCCTACAGTGACCGGGCGCCCCGCCGCGCTAGTCCTCGCCCCGACGCGCGAGCTCGTGATGCAGATAGCGGAGGACGCGAAGAAGATCGGCGCGCACTGCGGTCTGCGCTGCCTCGCCGTTTACGGCGGGTGCGACCACGCCGCGCAGCAGGACGCTATCGAGTCGCAGCCGCTCGACCTTGTCGCGGCCACGCCCGGACGCCTTCTGGACTTCCGCCGCGCGCACGTGCTGGATCTTTCCGCAGTTCACACGCTTGTGATCGACGAGGCCGACCGCATGCTTGACATGGGCTTCATACCGGACGTTCGCAAAATCGTCTGGTATCTTCCAAAGCAGCGCCAGACGCTGCTCTTCTCGGCAACTCTCGGCGAAGACGTAATGCGTCTTGCGGCCCAGTGGATGCCCGACCCGGTCAAGATCGCAGTGGACGACGAATTCCACCCCGCCGACACGATCACCCAGGTCGTCTATCCGATTTCGACACACGAGAAGTTCGCCGTTCTCTACAACCTGCTGCGCCGTCACGACGGCGAGCGCATCCTTGTCTTCCGCAACCGCAAGACTGGCTGCGAGGATCTTGTGCGACTTCTCCAGGCGCACGGCATTCCGGCGCTGGAGCTTTCCGGAGACGTGGACCAGAAGAAGCGAATCCGAATCCTCGAAGACTTCCGCAGCGGTGCGGCAAAGGTCGTGGTCGCCACCGACGTCGCCGCGCGCGGACTTCAGGTGGACGGCATATCGCTCGTCGTCAACTACGACTTCCCATACGAGCCGGACGACTACATCCACCGCATCGGGCGCACGGGTCGCGCCGGGGAGGCGGGAACGGCCGTCTCGTTCGCGTGCGAGGACGAGAGCTTCATCATACCGGACATCGAGAAACTCATCGGACGCGAACTCCCATGCCAGATGCCCGAGGACGAACTCTTCGAGGAGCCTCCGGCTCCAGAGCACGGCGTCGCGCCGCGCCGCGAACGCCGCGGCGGCTTCGGCCAGCGTCGAGGCGGCGGCTTCCTCCGTGGGCCGCCGAGACGGAACATTCGTGGAAGGCGATAGACGGCGGAGCCGAGACTTGGAGATCGGGAAAGGATAATCATGAACACGAACGGAGCAGTCACCAGGGAGGCGATCGCCGGGATGATCGACCACACCGTCCTAAACCCGGCCAGTCCAGGAGCGGCATTCGACGAATGCTGCTCCTTTGCCGCCGCTAACCGCTGCGCGACCGTGTGCGTCTGCCCGTTCGCCGTCAGGCGCTGCGCCGAGGCGCTGCGCGGCACCGGCGTGGGCGTCTGCACGGTCGTTGGGTTCCCGCACGGCACTTCCACCACCGCCGCCAAGGTGGCCGAGGCGCGTCTCGCGATGGATGACGGCGCCGACGAACTCGACATGGTCGTTAATCCCTCGAAGGTCATCGACGGCGACTGGGAATACGTCGAGCGGGACATCCGGGAGGTCTGCGACGCGGTTCACTCCAACGGACGCGTTCTCAAGGTCATTTTCGAATGCTGTCTGCTCACGGACGCCCAGAAGATCGAATTGTGCCGCGTCTGCACCCGCGTCGGCGTAGATTTCGTCAAGACTTCGACCGGATACGGCCGCGGCGGCGCAACCGTCGAGGACGTCCGCCTAATGGCCGCCAACGTCGGACCTTCCGTTCGCGTGAAGGCCGCCGGAGGCATTCACGACGCGGCGCAGCTTCTCGCGCTTCGCGAGGCCGGGGCGACTCGTTTCGGATGCTCCCGCTCCGCCGAAATACTTGCGGGACTCGCGCAATGACATTCCGCTCCATTCTCGTCTCCGCAAGGATCTTCGCCAAGAAGGCGGCGAAGTTCGCGACACAGGACGTCTGGGACGTGGAGCTGTCCGCCGCGCGCGGAGCACACAGGGCTCTCGTGCGCTCAGTGCGCGTCGTGGCGCTCGTCGCGCGCGGCTTCCGCCACGACGAGTGCGTTCTGCGGGCTTCGTCGCTCACGTTCATGACGTTGCTCGCCATTGTTCCGGTTCTGGCGCTTTCGCTGTCCCTTGCAAAAGGCGTGATGGACGGCGAAGAACTTCGCCAGAGGGCCAGCGACGGCATCCACAAGCTGTTTGTGGACTACGTCCCGGAGGCCGCGATCGGCGCGGCCGGAAGAAATGCTGGCGGCGGCGCCTCGGTCCCCGTCGGAGCGGAGGAAGCCGCGCTCGCGTCTTCCGAAAACCTCTCCGGCGAGGAGATTACAGACGCGACTTCCGCCGGCGAATCCGCCGCCGATGCCGCCGACGGCAAGTCATCCGACGCCGAGCCAGGTCAGCCAGGTGGACTCGACGAGGCGTTTTTCCAGAATCTTGCCGACAAGGCGTTCGATGTGGTGGACAGGCTCAATTTTCGCGCACTCGGAGGAATCGGTCTTTTGCTGATGCTCTGGACTGTCGTAAGTCTGGTCGGGGACATCGAGAGGGCCTTCAACCACGTCTGGGGAGTCCGAACGGTCCGCTCGCTGCCGCGCCGCTTCACGGACTACCTTTCAGTCATCGTCATACTGCCGGTTCTGGCAATTGCGACGTCCTCGGTTCCCGTCGTCGCGCTGCTTGAGCGCAAGATGAACGAAATGGACGGCGCCCTTGGCCTTCCCGATGTCGCCGGCGTTCCGGTCTTCAAGGGCATCTGGGTGCTGCTGATGCTCACGCTGCTTTTCTGCTTCCTCCTGCGCTTCGCCCCGAACACGCGCGTGAACTGGAAGCCCGGATTGCTCGGCGGATTCGTCGCGGCCGTCGGTTTCAGCGCATGGCTCAAGATCTGTCTCGGACTGCAGATCGGGGTCGCGAAATACAGCACGTTCTTCGGTTCGTTCGCCGCCGTCCCGATCCTTCTCTCGTGGCTCTACGTTTCGTGGGTGGTGCTTCTGGTCGCGTGCGAGGTGTCCTTCGCGGCCCAAAACGCGGACACCTACGAGATGGAGCGCGGAAGCCCCGCCCCGTCCGCGCGCTCGCGGCTTTTCCTGGCCGCCGAGATGCTGGCCGAGCTGGCTGTGGCGGCAAGGCGCGGCGACGGCGTCTTGCGCGTCGTGCGCTTTAACCGCGAGCATCGCGTTCCGGTCCGGTTTGCGCGCGATGTGGCCAGACGCCTCGAAGAGGCCGGCGTCGTGGTCCCGGTCCTTGGCGAGCCGGACGCATGGGCCGCGCGCGTCGATCTTCAGACGTTCACCGTGGCGCAGCTCGCCACCGCGCTCATGGACGCCGGAGAGTCTCCGGACCACCTCGGAGCCGACGCTCTGCCTGCCGCGGCGCCGCTGTCGCGCTGGCTCGACGGGTGCGCCGCGGACGCCCCGCGCGTCAAGGATCTGGGACGGCCGGCGTGAAGCCGCTTGAGGAGACAGTGTCCGGCGAGCCGCTGCGATCCGTCGTGGCGGACGACCCCGCCGTCGCGCGTTTTTCCGCGCACCTTCTTTCGGTGCGCGACGAGTCTCCGAACACCGACGCCGGATATTTGCGGGACTTGGGACAATTCGCGCGCCATTGCTGGGGTCCCGAGGCCGCCCCTCCGTTCAAGTGGACGGCCGTCGAGCGCAACAACGTTCGCGCCTTTCTCGCCGATCTCGCCCGCTCCGGAGCCTCCCCGGCCTCCGTCCGGCGCAAACTTTCCGCTCTCAAGTCCTTTTACGCGTTCCTCGTGCGCGAAGGCTCCATTCCGGACGTTCCGTTCGCCTCGCTTCGCGGCCCCAAGACTCGTCGCGTGCTGCCGGACGTTCTCGGCGTCGAGGACGTGGCGCGCCTGCTCGACACCGCGAAGGCCGCGGCCTCGGCGGTTACGGTCTCTGCCTCGGCTGGCGCCACGGCCGACGACTCCTGGCTGCCGTTGCGCGACTGGGCCGCGCTGGAATTTCTCTACGGCACGGGGGCGCGCGTCGCGGAGGCCGCGTCGCTTAACGTCGGGGCCGTGGACTTCGCGACCGGATGCGCCACGCTCCTCGGAAAGGGACGCAAGCAGCGCCTTGCACCGATGTCCGGTTCGGCCGCGAGCGCCCTGCGCGCCCTGTTTGGCGCCACGCGCGCCCGCTGGGGGCGGCAGGCGCTCGATCCCGGCGAGCCTGTGTTCCGCAACAGGCGCGGCGGCCGGGCGACGACTCGCCTGCTGGAGCGCGTGTTCGCCTCCGCCATGATTTCCGCCGGACTTCCATCGAGTTTCTCGCCGCACTCGCTGCGCCACTCGTTCGCCACGCACTTGCTGGACGCCGGCGCCGACCTGCGCGCCGTGCAGGAGCTTCTGGGCCATGCGTCGCTTTCAACCACGCAGCTCTACACGCACGTTTCCGTCGAACGCCTCCGCGCGGTTTACCACGCGGCCCATCCGCGCGCATGAACGATAATCCGCCAGAAGTGACCGTTGTCACGCCCGCGTTCCGCGCGGCACGCTGGATCGAAGCGGCTGTCCGCTCCGTTGCGGCGCAGCGCGAGGGCGGCTCCGTGCGTGTGCGCCATCTGGTGCTTGACGGGTCGCCGGAGGACGACGGCACCGCCGCGATTGTCGCGCGCCATGCGCATCCCGACACGTTCTACGAGCGCCGCCCCGACAATGGTCCCGCCGACGCCATAAACCGCGGCTTCGCGTCAGCGGCGGCGTCCGGTTCTGAGTTTCTCGCCTGGCTCAACGCCGACGACTTCTACGCCCCGCGCGCAATCGAGCGCTCCGTGGCTGCTCTCCGCGCCGCGCCGAATGCCGCGTTCGCGTTCGGGCGCTGTCCGGTCGTTGACGCCGAAGGCCGCGAAATCCGCAGGTTCGTCACGCGCTTCAAGGAGGCCTGGCATCCTGTGTCCTGCCATGCCGCGATACGCACTCTCAACTATGTCTGCCAGCCGTCAACGCTGATCCGCCGCTGCGCCTGGGATGCGGCGGGCGGCGCGCTTCGGACCGATCTCAGGGCCGCGTGGGACTACGAACTGTGGCTCCGCCTTTGGCGCCGCGGCGGCGCGACGCGCGTTCCGGGCCGCGCGCCGCTCGCATTCTTCCGATGGACGCCCGGCTCGATCGGCGGCGCCGGCTACGAGCGCCAGTTCGCCGAGGAGCTCGACGTCGCGCGCGCCGACGCCGGACGCCTCGCCCCGACGTCGCTGCTGCACTGGTTTGTCGCCCGGGGAATAGTTTTCTGCTACCGCCGCATGAACGCCCCGTGAAGACATACGCCGTAAACGCCCTTTTCATGATTCCCGGCCAGGTGGGCGGCACAGAAACGTATCTGCGCCGGACCTTGGCCGCGCTTCCGGCGCTTCTTGCCCCTGACGAACGCCTTGTCGTGTTCGCCAGCGCCGAAAACATCTCCGTTCTTATCGACGATCTTCGCGTCGTCGGCGCGTCTTGTCGCGAAAGGCGCGGCACCGATGTGTGCGAAGTCGTCGGAACGGGGGTGCGCGCCGTTTCGCGCGTCCGGCGCCTCGCTTTCGAGAACTTCTCCCTGTCGCGCCTTCTGCGCTTGCACTCCGTCTCTGCGCTGTGGAACCCGGGCAATTCCGCCGTCGTTCGCGCGCCCTGCCCGCAGGTCACCACGGTGCATGACATGCAATACGAGCGCTTCCCGGAGGACTTCTCCCCGCCGGCCCTTTTCGCGATGCGTGCCCTCGTCCCGGCCGCCGTGAGGCGCAGCGCCGTGACGATTGCCGTGTCTGAGTTCTCGCGCGGGGAAATCCTTCGTTTCGTGCCTGGAGCCGATCCGCGGCGGGTCGTCGCCGTGCCCGAGGCCGCCGACCCGTTCTTCGCCGCGCCGCCGACCGATCCGGAAGGCGCCGTCGCCGAAGCGCGCCTGCTGTCTGGATGTTCTCGAAACGAGCGCTTTGCGCTTGTTGTCTCCAACTCCTATCCGCACAAGAGTCTCGAAACCGCGGTCTTCGCCTTCTCGCGCCTTGCGCAGCGCTTCCCGGATCTCCGGCTGGTCGTGCTGGGACGGGCCCGGCGCGGAGAGGGAGCTCTTCTTTCCGCGATGCGCGAAACACGCGCGGGCGAGCGCGTCGTCCGGCTCGATGGCGGCGTTTCGCGGGAGCGCCTTTCAGCGCTGTATCGCACGGCGGAGCTGCTGCTGTTTCCGTCACGCTACGAGGGGTTCGGCCTGCCGGTGCTTGAGGCGATGTCCGCCGGCCTGCCGGTTGTGGCCGCAAGGGCGGGATCGGTCCCGGAGGTCGCCGGCGAAGCCGCGCTGCTTTGCCCTCCCGGAGACGCGGCCGCCATGGCCGGCGCGGCGGCGTCGATTCTCTCCGACCCCGCGCTCGCCGAGCGTCTTCGCGCCGCTGGACGCGCCCGTGCGGCGGCGTTTTCGTGGGAGCGTTCCGCCGCGGGGGTTCTTGCGGCGCTCCGCCAAAGCGCCTGCTAGGCGTCGAAGACTGTGCGGCCGAGGCGGACGTTTTCGACGTGCGAAAACCCCTTGGCGCGTAGTCGGAACTCTCCAAGAACGGATCGCGGCCGTGGCGCTTGTCAGAACCGCAAGCGATTCTGGTAGTTGAGCGGCAGCCCGTCGCGGTAGAGATGGGAGTCGGAGGAGAGCTGCAGGACGCGTGGGGAGCAGACCTCCCCCCGCGCGCGGAACTCCACTACCGTGACGCCGGTGTGCCCCATGGCAAACGCAGGCGCGAAAAGCGGATAGGGAATGTCGAGAATCGTCGAGAGGAACAGCAGACCCGCCCCCTCGTGCGCGAACAGCGCGATGCGTTCGCCGTTGTCGCGCTCGACGCGGTATTCGCAGCGCTCCGCCTCGTGCCGGTATCCAAGCGATTCGAGAAATGCGTCCGCCTCGCGCCGCATTTTCCGCACGGCTCGGCCGAACGAGGGGTGCCTTTCGGCGAAAAGCGGGTGCTCGGCCCAGCGCGGCCCCATTGCGCGCAGCGCCGGGTCGGCGAACGAGGCGAGGCACTCGTCGTCGTCGTAGCACCAGTGTCGGCGACCTGGGGCGAACTCCACGCTCAGTTCCGGCCAGACCTTGTTTTCGTTCATCCAGTCAAATGGCTGTTCCGGCGCAAGTTTCAGCATTTCGAGCGTGGGCCGGGCGGTCTCGATCGCGCGAGTCGAAGTCGAGGTGAAAACATGGTCAATGCCGAAAAGACAAAGCCTGTGCGCAACGGATTCCGCCTGACGGCGTCCGAGAGGAGTCAGCGAATCGGGGTCATATACCGGCTCCCCGTGCCGGACGTAGAAAAGAAGCATTTTCGGCGGTGGTTAGTTGGGCGAATCCTACTCCACCTCACTGACCTTTGCAATGCGGTCGCGGAAGGAAATTGGCTTGGTCGGTCGTCGGTTTGGTCGATCGTCGATGATGGCGGGGCGCGCTCGCCGAGCGCGCCGCGATGCGGCTCGCCGTGACGGCTTGCCCCACCAGGTCTGGCGCGGCGAGACGCCGCACATATCGCGGGCTGGAAGCCCGCGCTCCCAGGGCCTGCCGCTCGCCGCGCGGCGCCGGCGATTGGCTTGGTCTGTCGTCGGTTTGGTCGATCGTCGATCAAACGACCAAACGGGACATGTGGTTATGCCTTAGTGGCGGTTTGGATTGTCTTTTGCCGTGAGTTGTGACAGGATTCCGCCGCAGGGAACCATTGCCATGCCCTACGATCCGAGCATCCCAGAAGAGGAACTGAAGAGCCGCGTCGCCCGCGACGTGTTCAGCGCGCTGGATTGCGTCCGCATTTTCGGCAAGGTCGATTTCTGCATCTCCCCGAAGGTGGACGGCCCGACGCTCTGGGAGACGGAGTCGCTGCTGTGGGCGGAGGACAAGAAGGGCGTTCGCGCCGTAGGACGCGCCCTTGTCGCGCAACCTGTCCCAAATGTCCGCCAGCACGGATTCCTGCGCTAGTCCGCCGCGTCTTTAACCAATGCCCCCACGGATTCCTCTGCACGACCCCGCCGCCATCGCGTTCGCGACTGCCATTAGTCTGGGCTGGTTGGCCATCGCAGTTGCGTGGATTGCGCGACGTTCGGGGATCGCTGAGGTTCTTCACCTCCGGACGGATGAACGCGGAGTGGTCGCGCGACTCTTGGCAATCGTGGCCCTAGTCGCAATTTCGGTTTTCGGAGGCGGAAAGCCCAGAGGGACAAACGAATTGTCCCGTAGTGACTTGCGGCAATCGAACAATGACGCTCCCATGGCCGCGCGCGGCGAGGAACCGTCCATTCCTGAACAATGGAAGCGCTGGACTCATACAACCGGCATGGCCGACAATGACGATCCTGACGGCGACGGATTGTCGAACCTCGACGAATACCGCGCCGGACTCGATCCCCTTTGCGCCGACACCGACGGCGATGGCATCGACGACGGGGCAGAAGTTGCCGGACAGTTGGCTCAGATTCTGGGATACGACCCCTTGGGTGCATCGGACTTCCCATTCACGGAAACCGATGAAAACGAGGATGGAATCCCCGACGAATGGGGCGAAGACTGGGAATGGTCGCCCGTTGTCGGCACAAATGAAACCGCTTCCGGAGCAAACTGGACTGCAAACGCATTCGGCCAGTTGTCGGCAGGTGAAGCCGACGCCGTGCTCTCCGTTTTCACGACTCGAACCGCGATTCTTGACTGGGGAGATGGCCACGCAGTGCTGGAACCGGGCCTCCACGAGTCAATCCGGTTGCGATTCTCCACAAACAACACTTTCGAGGTTGTTCTTTTCCCATCGCCGGACGGCGCGGGAACAGGAGTCTGGAAGGCGGGCATGACCGCCGTGTGGGATCCCACTTCCGGTGTCGATTCGGAGGGCGACCGCATTCTCACGGCCGATGGCGGATTTCTTGACATCAACGACGATGCCGCGACATTCGCCGGTCAACTGCCCGGTCATTCCGGAACTCCATTGCGCGGCGGCTCGCGGATGGGAACGCGCCCTCCGCGAGTTTCCGTCAGACCGGCTTCCATAGGAAGTCTCGAATGGAAAACGGTCTGCCGCTATCATGGGCCGGATCTGGAGTTTCGGCTTGTCGGGGATGACGGGCTGGGGCCGTATACCTGGCTTGTAAGCCATGAGCGATTCGTGACCGACGAACCTGTCCTGACAGTGCAAAGAGGGCTCCCTCTCCCGCCATACATTTCGGTTTCCGCGAGCAAAAGGGCATCGTTTTTGCGACTGTGGCCGGAATGCGAGGCGACTGTCGAAATAAAGAGCTGCTATTCGGCACCATTGACGAATGTCGTCGGCGCTTGCTGGCATTCGACCCACGACCCGGAGGAGCCTGAATCGCATGAGCCGACATTGGCACCAGTCACAATCCGCTACGCGGAAAACTGCCCGGCCGTTCCAGGAGCGGATGCTGTTCTCGGCTTCAAGCACACAGGAAACAAGCCTTGGATGCGAAATCTTGCCCGCATGACCACCGGCGATCAGGAGGACGACGAAACGGACCATTGCTGGGCGGAGATATGGTCGCCGGGCCTGACGATCGATCTTTCGGAGTTTCTAGACCCCGTTTGCGAACTCTTCGAAGACGACCTTTGTTTCCGGGTGAACGGGGCGCCAAACAACGGGATCATATCGGAAATCAAGAAACCAATTGACTTGGAGCCGACGACATTCCATGTCGAGCTTCGCCATTCCAGCGTGCCGAGAGCGCTTGACAGGCTGTGGATTGTCGTGAATTCCGCACAATCCTCAACGGAGTTCGGCAACTGGGCGTCCTCCAACGCGGACACGTCATGGACAACCTCGCTCCCGCGCCCGCCGTCCCGCCTTGACATCTCGACAAATCCGCGAACTGGACGCGAGGAGGCGTCGCTTCCGACCGGCGGGGCCGATTACTCCGCCTGGAGCAAGCCAAAGCGAATCGCCACGAATTCACATCTGCATCACGACGCAGTCTGGGAAATTCGCGCACCCGGGCCCGACGGCCACGGAAACCAGGCCACATACAATGAAAACGGCAATCTGATAACATCCGGCATTTCCGCCGGAACGGCCGATTTCGTGTCGCCGGCGGGATTTTTGACTTTTCCTCTCAATGTGTCAAATCATGTAGACAAAGACGTAAAACCGTTCGTCCGAGGCCTACAATTGGATGGGAATCCCGTTCGTCCTGCTCCATTCATTTGGGCACCGCTTCGCCTAACGAGACCATGCTTGCGCAGTGGAACATCAACACAACATTACTTGAATGCCAGACCACCAATACATTAAAACAAATCATGAACACAACCATGAAAATCAAATTGTCATGCGCGCCGTTGTTCCTGCTCTTGCCGCTGCTCGTGAACGGGCAATCCGGGGATACGGGCTTTTACATTTCGACCAACAGGTTCGAATACGTGGTGACTTCAACAAACGCGACGCCGGAGGAACGGCATGACATCGCCGCAATGCTCGTGCAGTTGTCCTCGCAGTGGGGTGACAAGACCGTCGAATGGTACGAATCCCTTCCTGGAAGAGGAAGTGTCGAATACAGTCACCTAAACACGTGCTTCATCGTTTCCGAAAATTCCAGCCTGAAGGTTCCATTCGAATTTTACCGCAACTCCGCCACTGGCACATATGAACTCCCGGTCGATGATGACATTTTGCTCCGCTACAGAAACGCCGCGGAGTTAATGTCAACACATTCAAACGAACTTGCGGCGATGTCCACGTTCGTTTCGTCCCTTCAGTCAAAACCGTGGAAAACGGCGACTTTCCCACAACTCTCGGAAATGTTCTGCATCCCGGAAGATCAAAGTGACTTGTATGCGGCGCATATCGAAGAAGTTGCTACGGCCGATTTGCCTGGACTTGGATTCGAGCCGCCGTGTATCACCGATTTCTTCACCAATGCGGATTGGATGCCAGAACGGTTGAAGACAAACCTTTGCGCGATGGTCAGGATGCATCATTTCAGCGGAACTGGGCCTGGTGAGAAATTGACACATGCAGGAATTCCAGCCGTATGGATTGACGGAAGATGGAAAATCGTCGTCGAACAATGGTAGCTGCCCTGATCGCCTTCCTTGCCATCTCCGTTCCGCTTTGCGTTGCGCGGGCGGACGGTCCGGCGGTCGTGCAATTCCGGGCGGAACGGTTCGAAACAAACGGTGTCTGGCTTGCCGAACGGAATGGGGCGGCTCTGACGCCGGCGTTCAATCCATCTCATGACTGGGTTCTACCAGTATCAGATCGGGAATTCGGCGTGTTGTTCGCGTCATCCAATGGAGTTTCCGCCCCGCTCGGCTTTCCACGCGATTCGACAAACATGGTTTTCCATGTCATGGTCGTGGCGGGGCGCACCTCGGCGGCGACCCCGCGCGCTACCCTTCTGGACGGCCAAGTCGCACTTCGTTTCCAGCCATGCCTCTTTCCTTGGGAGGAGCCGACCTTGCGTGCCGAAAGCCGTGACGGCCAGGAATGTTTCGTTTTCGACGGGCGGACATTTTCGACTCGCGGCACACAATTTCCCGCAAGCGGGACCCACCTGCTGGAAATTGCCTTCCCGACCGGCCATCCGGCAAACGAGCTTTTCGTCGGAGGTTCGCCCGCCTCGCCCGAATGGAACCGAGCATGGCCAGGCTTCGTCAGGGAAATCGTGTTTGCCATGCGACCGCTGTTAGAGCCCGAAACAGCGTCGCTGAGGTCGTATTTCGCGTTGCGGCACGGGCTTCCCTTTGCAGCGCCACCCCCAGGCGAGGCCGGCCAGATTCTGAACAACTTGGGCATCCGCAGCGATTCCGTCTTTTCGACTCTGTTTCTTGTCCGCTGACCAATGACAATTGTTCATAGGCGATAACTTTGTGCTCTTTGCGTTCTTTGTGGCTAAAAACAACTTCGTCGCGGAAATTGGAGAAGAATCGCGCCGCGATGTGGCTAGGATTCCTTTGCGGACTTTGGGGACGTTGCGCGATAATGCACACAGATGGGGGATTGTTCGCAATTTGCAATTGGCAAATGTTCAAAAATGGCAAATGGCACAAATGTCATGGGTAGGGCACGCTCGCCGAGCGCGCCGCGATGCGGCTCGCCGTGACGGCTTGCCCCACCAGGCATGGCAAAGACCTATAGAACTATTTCGCGGACGGGACCTTCGTAAATGGTCTTGTCGTCGATTGCTACGCGCATTCCTGCGGCGTCGAACCTGAGATCGGTGCCACGACCGCAGTGCCGGATGCCGCGAAGCTCGACGAATCCGCCTGGGGGAGGGTTCGGGGCGATCCGCAACGAGCCGTCCAGACGCGGCTCCACGCCCGCCATGCCATGGAGAATTGCCTCGTATCCGGCCGCGCCGGCGATGATGTTTGCCCGCTTGTGCGCGGGGGTGGCCGGTCTGTCGCAGGCGTGTTCCTGCGGGACGTAGGGGAGCATCTCGCCCATCCAGAAATGGCGGGAGAGAACGTCCCATGCCAGCTCTGGACGCCCCGCGCGCCACAGCGTCTCGGCCAGCTGCGGCCCCTCGCCGGAGTAGGCGCCGGAGCCGGACCAGTCGGGGTCGTTGAGCTCGTAGTGGACGGCATCCTCGGCCGAGACGCTGCTTGCGCCGTAGTGGCCAAGAAACGCGCCGTCGCGAATATGGGTGCAGATGGCGTCGGCCATGTCGGGCGTGCAGGCGCCGAAGCGCATCGCGTCGAACATCTGGATGGAATAGACCAGCTCGTCGTGGTCCGGGTTGCGGCACCGGAACCAGCCGGCGTCGGCGTCCCAGAGGTCGCGGCGGATGGCCTCGCGGATCCTTGCGGCCTTGGCGCGCCAGGCGGCGGCGTCGGGGCGACCGAGGCGTTCTGCGATGTCGGCCATGCGATCGAAGCCCCAGGCGCGCTCGGCGTTGGGGCTTGGCACGACATGCTCGTAGCCGCTGGTGCGCATTTCGAGGAGGTTGCGCTGGTTCCCGTAGTCCTTGAGCTCGCCGACGTCGGGAAGCCGGCGTTCGTCGGCGAGGAAGACACGGAGCACGTCGTCGAAGAGCGTCTCGTCGATTCCGAGTTCGGCGGACATGGCGACGTAGAGGTGGAGAAGGGACCAGAGGCTGTAGGAGTAGCTGCACTCGCCTTCGCCTTCGCCGGATATGGACATGCAGATGTGGCGCTCGACGCCGCACTTCAGAAGCGCTCGCAGAAGATCGCGGATGCGTGGGCCGAGCAGGGCGGCGAGGAAGCGCGCGGCGTAGCCGGCGGCGTCCCATGGATAGCAGCAGATGGAGCCGCCGTCGAGTCCACTGGTGGCCGGGAACGGGGAAACGACGAACTCGGGGTTTTCCCAGAGGCACACGAGGCCGCTCGCGATCGAGCGTCTCCAATAGGGCTCCAGTCCGGGAATGTCGGTGCGCAGTTCGGGAATGGAGGCGGAAGCCGCGGCTACGCGGCGCTCCCACGCGGCTCGCGTTTCGTCGAGGAGGGCGGCGGGGGAGTCGTCGCGGGTCCCGGCTTCCTCCTCGAACACCACCCCCACGCACCATTCGGCGGTGCCGCCGGGCGGCAGCGTCCGGACGGTGCCACCATCGCCCAGAAGAGCGAGCCTCTGGCCGTCGTGGAGGGTCCAGACTCCCCCGCCGAGCGGCTTGGGGGTGTCGGCGCCGGCGGCTGGTGGCGAGAAGTTCCATGCGGGACCGAGCGGGACGCGGCGTGGACGGCCGGGCTCCAGAGTCGCGTCCAGCCGCAGTTCCAGCGGGGCGGCGCTGCGGTTGGTCGCGCGGATGCGAACGGCGAACCCGTGCCGGGAGGCGAAGGCGGCGAGGTCGGATTCGACTCCAAAGGAGATCAGCCGTCCGTTGACGCGCCAGTGGTAGGTGCCGCGCCGGGCGATGCGGTCGGGACGCCATTCGGCGCCGGAAAACAGCAGTCCGACGTCTTCCTTGCCGCGGCTGCCGTTGTCTGGCGCGGGATGGCCGTCGGCCGTGAACGTGAAGGCGAGCGAGGTGTCTGGCGCTGCGAACGGGGGCGAGAAGAAGCCTCTGGCGCCGCAGACTGTGCCTGGAAGTGGCGCCACGGTGCCGAAGCCGCTGCCGATCCACACGTGGTTGTCCGGTGCGACGCTTCGGCGCAGATCAAGGCGGAAGGAGTCGAGCGAATACATGCTATTCGTGTTCCAGTCTGGCCTGCGTCCACAGTGGGACGGGAAGCGCGAGCGCGCCGGAGGAGTCGGTGGAGAGCGGGATGGCGTCCAGAGAGGCGAGTTCGTGGAGTGTGCGCGCAGTGGCGACGGGGCGGTTCACGCGCATCTTCCATGCGCCTGGCAGGAGGCCGCGCAGAACGACGGCGGGCGGGTCGCACGATTCTCCGCGCGCGTCGTCCAGCCCCGTCCGGCTCACGAGAATCCGCCGCGCCGTCGCGAGATGGCGGTCGCCGTCGTCGGCAACGACTAGGACGGTCGCGAAGTCGATGGCGCCGCGCGCGGTGTCGGTGAATGCGCCGACGTCAAGGTGGCGAAGCGCCGCTCTCGGCGCGTTGGTGCAGAAGCCGCTGAACGCCTCCGCGCATGGCGCGGCGACGACGAGCTGCCCCTGTGCGACGTCGCGGACGAGTTCGCCGGTGTCGGAGACGAAACGCCCGTCGCCCGGCGCGTCCGGGAATTCCGGCGCCGGTGGCGCGCCGGCGACGGAAGCGGCCGGCGTGAAGCGCTTGGCGACGGAGACGGCGGAGAGGGCGCCCGGGGGCGGCTGCGGGGCGTGGCCGCGCATGAGTTCGGAGTAGGAGACGGCGTTGACTGGGACGGGCGCTTCAAGCGTGACGGTGGTGTCGGCCTGGCGGACGAGTCCGCGCCGGTATATCGCCGAGAGCAGCGGGAAGTGGTCGAGCAGCATGCCGTCGGCGCAGAGGTCGCCGATGGCGGGGACGCGTCCCTCGTCGCGGGCGCGCCCGTCAGGTCCGAGGCGCCGATCGCCGTGGTTCCACGCGAACCAGACGATTCCGTCCAGCCCGTGATAGGCGCCATATGCGGCGGCGGAGAGCGCCAGCTGCGTGCGGGCGAAACCCTGCGCCGCGATGGCCCGCTCGCCCTCGGCCTCGTTGAACTCGCCGAGAACAAAGGGGAGGCCGGCGACGCGGGTGCGCGGGAGCACGTTGTCCATCCATGCGCTTGTGTCGCGGGTGACGAGCGCATCTACGTAGGCGTGGTCCTCGATGTGGGTCCCGAGTTCGGCGGCGAAGGCCAGTTCGTCGTCGCCGCGCCAGAGATTGCTGAAGGTTATGGGGGCCTTGCATCCGAGGGAGTGGACGAGCGCGACGGTTTCGCGGAAAAAATTCTCGTCGAGTTCGTGGAGGAAGCGCGAGCGCAGACGCTTCCGCCGCGATTCCTGAAGGTTCGAAATGTCGCCCGCCTCGCCGTCGATTCCGTGCTCTGCGGCGTATTCCTCCCAGCGCCTCTGGAGGCGCCCGGCCATGTAGGCCGGGAGGCGGTTGCCGCAGATGAGCGCGTATTCGGTGGAGGATTCGTTGATCGTCTCCCACGCTAGGACCTGCGGGTCCTCGGCGTAGGCGAGCCCCGTGCCGGGATTGCGGTGGGTGAGGATGGCGCGCGCGAACTCGAAGAAGAGCAGCCGGGCGCGCTCGTCCACGACGGGCAGGAGTTTCGCGACGTCGATGGACTGCTGCCACGGGCGCGCGTTGAGTTCGGCGATGGACTCCGCCCAGGCGCGGGCGTCGTCGGTGCCGGGGTCGAGGATGTCGGCGTCGCCCGGCAGGTAGCGGCGGCTGAAGTGGAGGCTGAGAAGGAGCCGGATGCCGCGGCGGCGAAGCGCCGCGTTGAGCGCGTCGAAACGCGCCCACGCCTCGGGATCGGGTGCGCGGGAGTCGTCGGCGTATAGCGCCAGCGATGAGACTGGCGCGCGGATGATCCAGTCGCGGCTTGGGCGCAGCAGATGGTGATGGCGGACGACGTTGACGCCGGCCTCGGCGATGGCTGCCGCCCAGGCGTCGGCCTCGCCGGCGGCGGGAAAAGCTGAGACGAGGTTGACGCCCCAGAAGCGCACCGGAGCGCCGGAGTCGTCGGCGAAGTGGCCGTCGCGCGCTGTTGCGCGCTCAATGCTCGCGCCATTCGGGAGTGCGGAACCCGATGCCGCCGAAAGGGCCAGCGCGGCCACGAGGATGAGAAATGGCTGTCGCATTTGCTAGCGGAAGACGAGGCAGGTGGCATTGTCCCCGCTGGCGCGGGCGCGGAGGAGAAGGACTCCGTTTTCAACGACGATCTCGCCGGAAATCGAACGAGGAATGGTCGCCGTAAAGCTTGCGGCGTTCCACGTGGTCGGCTCAATTGCTGGATTCCACTCGATGAGCGGGTAGTCGCCGGACACTGCCTCGGCGCCGGCGGCAAAGTCGAGCGCGAGCGTGGCGGTTTCTCCGGTAGCCGGGCCGGCAAGGGTGGCCCATGGGTTGGTTAGGCGCAGGGGCGCGACACCGCCGGCCGTTGCGGCGCGGAGGGGGAGTCGCAGCACGGCTCCGTTGCCGATGGCGAGGCTGCCGTCAAGCGTCCATCCGGCATCGGGGACCGCGAGCGTCCCGCCGTCGCACACGACGAGGGTGGCGCCACCGGCGTGGTGCATCTCGCCCTGGAGCGAGGCGGCGTTGGTGACGACCAGGGTGCCGCCGTTGAGATAGGTGCCGCCCGTGAAGCCGTTGGCGCCGGAAAGCGTGAGCGTGTCCGAGCCACCCTTGACTAGCCAGCCGGGAACGTCGCCGTTGTCGGCCAGCGCGCTGCCGATCTCGATCGGTTTCGCGGCGTGGACGAAGAGCTCCCCGGTGTCCATGCCGGTGCGAAGCGCGCCGCCGCCGAGATGCGTGCCGTTGGCGTGAAGGGAGATCAGGCCGCCGGAGCGGATCGTGACGGTCGCGTCGGCGAGGTCGATGGCGGCGTCGGTGCGGATCTGGAGCGAGTGGATGGCCACGTCGCCAAGCGTCCGCGTCCCGCCGGCGTTGGCCTGCACGTTGAGGTCGGCTGTCCAGTTGTCCGGAGTCCGCTGGGTCCCGCTCACCCCGGTGAGCGCGCCCGTGTCGGCATTGTTGATTTTCACGAATTGGGCGCTGCTGTCGCCGCCGAGGGTCGCCCAGCCGCCGAGGATGACGCCGACGTCGTTGGTGGTGCCGGGCAGGAACCCCGTGACGCCGCCGTTCCAGCTGACGGGCAGGTCCAGCGTGGCCCCGCGCTCGCGGACGATGCCGCCGACAGAGAGGGTGACTTGGGCGTTGACGCCGCCGATTGCGGAGGAGCCGGGGCCGAGGCGCAGGGCGGGAAGCGAGGCCGTGTAATCGGCCGTGTTTCCGTTGAAGAACAGGAAGCCGCCGCAGAGCGAGAGCGAGGCGCCCGAGGTGAACTTCGAGCCGGGCGCGTCGGCGGAGTAGGCAAGTGATAGCACTGCGCCGTTGCTGACGCAGACAGGGCCGGCGAGGGCTTCGTCCACCTGGACCTTGAATCCGCTGCGTGCCGTGTTGTTGCCGCGGTTGGCGGGGTCGGCGCGTCCCGCGCCGTCAAGCGTGAGCGTGGCGCCTTCGGCGAAGGCGAGCCGGTTTGAGATGACGACTGTGCCGTGACTCTGCAGCGCCCGGATGTTGTCGTTGCGCCAGGTTTGCGGCGCGGAAAGGGTCATTGGCGCCAGCAGGTAGAGGTACACGTTGGCATTGGATGTTTCGTTTTGGATGCCTCCGGCGCCGAGGGAGAAGCCGTCCCCCTGGAAGGTCACCTTGTTCCAGTCCTTGAAGGTGCCGACGATTCGGATGCCGTTGGCGCCGACCGCGCCGTGGGAGGCGTCGGCGGTGACTGTTACGGACCCCCATGCGCTTGCCGCGTCTGGCAACTCAAGGAGGATGGAGTCGTCGTTGCTTGTCCAGGCGCGGCGCGTGGCGCCGCCGTCTTCCGTCCAGAGCACGGTGTTGTTGAAGTCCCAGGTGCCCCCTGGGACGGGGAAGACGCCGGGGTTGGCGTTTTCGTCTAGGGACAGTTCCGCGCCGTGGGCGGTGGCGGCGAGGAGAAGCGCGAGGAGCGCGGGCGCGTTGCGTTTGTTCATGGTCGTCTCCTGTTTTTGACGTGTGGGGGCGAAGGGGGCGGCGGCGCGAGTGTGTCGCCGTCAACTGGGAAGAAGGGCAGGGGAGGTCGGCTGATCGGACTGGACGGCGACTCGATGGCCTGAAGCAGCAGCGCGGCGGCCTCGACGCCGGCCGCGCGGGATGGCACGGCCATGAGCGAGAGAGGGACGCCGCAGGCGTTGGCCCCGGCCTCGCCGAAGGTGATGATCGAGAGGTCTCGCGGAACGGAGAGTCCGGCGGCGACGGCGGCCAGCAGGATGCGGTCGGCGCGGTCGTATGCGACGATGCCTGTGGGGGCTTCGTCGCAACGAAGGAGCCGGATGACGGCATCGCGCTGCGCCGGCCCGTCCAGATTTCCGAACTCGTGGACGGACGCCGACAGTCCGGCGGCGGCGATGGCCTCCAGGAACCCCTCGCGGCGTTCGGCGGCGCTGTGGTGGGGGTTCTCCGTGGACGTGGTGCGGAGGTTCACGAACGCCAGACGCCTGTGGCCGAGCGCGAGCAGCCGTTCCGCGGCAGCGCGTCCTGCGGCGCGGTCGTCGTAGCGGATGCAGCGCGATTCAAGCGGCGCGTTGAGCCAGACGAATGGAATTCGGAACGTTGCGAGCAGCGATTCCATGCGCTCCGGGTAGCCATCGGTGTAGTTGACGATGACGCCGTCGCACGAGCGGCTGGCCAGAAAGCCGGGCAGGCGGCGGCGGTCCGTGAGTTCCCGGTCGTCGCAGCGGGAGATGACAAGCCTCATGCCGACTTTGTCGAGAGCTGCGCAAAGACTGTGGAGGAGGCTTTCGGGCAGGTGGCTGCGCCCCGGATCCGTGCTGAGGAGCAGCATGGCGGCGCCGAAGCGCCCCTTGCGGACGGCCGAGGCGGAGGCGTTAGCCAGAAACCCCGTCTCGCGGGCCGCCTCGCGGATCCTGGCCGCCTTGGCGGCCGTCCCCGGCCATACCTCCTTGTTTCCGCCGCGCAGCACCCTCCGGATCGTCGTGGGGGACGATCCGGTTCGTTTGGCTATGAGTTGCACGATTTCGCTGGAAGTCATTGCGTCAACTGGGCTTGGCCGTAAATTTGGCAACGAAACCAATTTTAGCCGCAGGCCCTGCCGATGTCAATATCCTGTTTGCCATTCCGCCGGCCTCCCGGAATTGTTGCCACCGATTCACTCTTGCGGTATGATTCCGCGCGTCGCCGACATCGCTCGTCTCCCCTACGCCATAAGCCACGCATGAATTGGTTCACACAGTCCCGGTTCGGAATGTTCATCCACTTCGGGCTCTACGCCCTGCCGGCCCGCCATGAGTGGTGCAAGACCCGCGAAGCGATACCGGAAGAGCGCTACGACCTCTACTTCAGGCACTTCGACCCCGACCTTTTCGACGCGCGGGCCTGGGCGCGGTCGGCGCGCGCGGCCGGGATGCGCTACGCCGTCCTCACCGCCAAGCACCACGAGGGATTCTGCCTCTGGGACTCGGCGCTTACCGACTACAAGGCGACCAACACCCCTTTCGGCCGCGACATCGTGCGGGAATTCGTCGATGCCTTCCGCGCCGAGGGTCTGCGCGTCGGACTCTACTACTCTCTCATTGACTGGCATCACCCCGACTTCACGGTGGACAGGATGCATCCACTCTGTCCCGAGCGGCTCAAGTGGAAGGAAAACGGGGGGGAGTCGGACCCCGAAATCGTCGCCCTCAATGCCGGGCGCGACATGGCGCGGTACAGGGCCTACATGTTGGGGCAGATCGAGGAGCTGCTTTCGCGCTACGGCAAGATCGACATCGCCTGGTTCGACTACTCGTATCCGGGCGCGTTCGGCAAGGGGCGCGACGACTGGGGGTCGCGGGACATCGTCGCCCTGGCGCGGCGGCTTCAGCCGGAAATCCTCATCGACAACCGCCTGGATCTGGCGGACGAGCCCGGCGGATGGGATTTCATCACTCCCGAGCAGTTCAAGCTCGAGAAGCGTCCGCTTGTCGGCGGTCGGGCCGTGACGTGGGAGACGTGCCAGACTTTCTCCGGCGCGTGGGGCTATTCGCGCGACGAAGACACCTGGAAAAGCCCGGCGCAGCTGATCTCCCTGCTTGCTGGCACCGTCGCCTGCGGTGGAAACCTCATCATGAACGTCGGACCGACCGGGCGCGGGACATTCGACCACCGCGCTTCCGAGGCGCTGTCCGCGCTCGGAAGGTGGACCGAGGTTAACGGAAGGGCGATTTACGGATGTGCCGACGCCCCGGAGCCCTTCAAGGCGCCGGCGGGCAGCGTCATGACATGGAATCCGGAGACGCGCCGGCTCTATGTCGTGCTGACTGAATGGCCAATGGGGAGACTCCGCTTCGATTTCGGCAACCGCGTCGAATACGCGCAGCTGCTGCACGACGCCTCCGAGGTGAAAATCCGCGAGCGTCCGGGACTCGTCAATATCGGCGGTGGTCACGAGGAGCGCGTTGAGGACGACGCGTGGGAGTTCATCCTGCCAGTTCGAAAGCCGCCGGTCGAATGCCCCGTGATCGAAGTGTTCGTGAAGTCCGGCGCGGCCGGCGGAGGGTCGCTCTGATGTCGCGCTTCATCATACGCGGCGGGTTCCCCGTCTCCGGCGTCCACGCCGTGCCCGGCAACAAAAACGCCGCACTGCCGATGATAGCGGCTTCGCTGCTGGCCGACGGGCCCGTGTCGATCTCCAATCTTCCGCTCATCCGGGACGTGCGCGAAATGCTCTCTCTTGTCGCCGCCACCGGAGCTGGGGTTTCGCTTGACGAGGCGTCCCGCACCGCGAGGATCGATCCGCGCACGGTTTCGCGAACTGATCTGCCCGAAGACATTTGCAGCCGCATCCGCACGTCGATACTTCTGGCCGGACCGCTTCTGGCCCGGCACGGGCGGGCGCTTGTGTTTCCTCCTGGGGGCGACGTCATAGGGCGCCGGAGGCTCGACACGCATTTCGACGGACTGTCCGCGCTCGGGGCGAGCGTGCCGGATCGGGCCCCATACGAATTCCGCGCCCCGAGGGGCGGCCTGCGCGGATGTCCGCTTTTCCTGCTTGACGAGGCGAGCGTGACCGCCACGGAAAACCTTGTCATGGCCGCGACTCTGGCCAAGGGCGAGACAGTTTACTTCAACGCCGCTTGCGAGCCGCACGTCCGCGACCTGTGCAACATGCTTGTCGCCATGGGCGCCGACATCTCCGGCATCGGCACGAACAGACTGGTCATACGCGGCGTGGACAGCCTGCACGGCGTGGAGGCGCGAGTGGGGCCGGACTATGTCGAAGGGGCAAGCTACCTTGCCGCGGCGGCCGCGACAGGCGGGTCGCTGACGCTCACCGGGATTTCCCCGGACGATTTTGCCGTTCTGCGCCGCCCGTTCGACAAATTCGGCGTCCACTGGCAGCTTGAGGGGGACACGCTGCGCTATCCTGGTTCTGGCGCCGGCGGACTCAGGGTGAAGCCCGATTTCTCCGGGGCGATTCCAAAACTCGAGGACGGCATCTGGCCGGCGGTTCCGACGGACCTGCTCTCCATGCTCATTGTCCTTGCGACGCAGAGCGACGGACTGATGCTGTTTTTCGAGAAGATGTTTGAAAGCCGTCTGTATTTCGTGGACGGGCTCATCGGCATGGGGGCGCAGATAGTGCACTGCGACCCGCACCGCGTTGTCGTGCGCGGTCCGTGCGATCTGCATGGCTCGCGCCTGCTTTCGCCGGACATCCGCGCCGGCATGGCGATGGTCGTGGCCGGGCTTTGCGCCCGCGGCGTCACCGTAATCGAGAATGCGGAAAGCGTCGATCGCGGATACGAGGCGCTTGAGACCAACTTTGTTGCTCTGGGGGCGGACATTCACCGGGAGCAGACATGAAAAATCGCTGGACTCCTCTTTTCATCATCGTCAGCGTGATTTTGTCCACGCTGTTCCTCCTGCCGGTGTTTCTTGTCGTGAAGGGCGGGTTCTGGGACGAGACCGGGTTCACTCTTCGGCATCTCGTCTCGGTGTTCCGAAACCCCGTCTGCGCCGAAGGGCTCCTCAACAGCGTCCTCGTGGCGTGCGGCACAACATTCTCCTGCCTGGCCGTCGCCCTGCCGCTGGCGTGGATTTCCCACCGATGCGACTTCCCCGGCAAGGCCGTGTTCTCGGCGCTCGTGCTTGTTCCGATGATCCTGCCGCCGTTTGTCGGCGCGATCGGAATGCAGCAGATACTGGGGCGCTACGGCGTTCTCAACGCAGCGCTTGGCACGTCGTTCGACTGGCTCGGGCGGGCGCGGTATTTCGGCGTCGTGGCCGTTCAGGCGCTTTCCCTCTACCCCATAGTGTATCTCAACGCGGCGGCGGCGCTCGCCAACATCGATCCCGCGATGGACGAGGCGGCCGCGAACCTCGGATGCCCGGGGTGGCGGCGTTTCTTCCGCGTGACGATGCCGCTCATCGCGCCGGGGCTCTTCGCCGGCTGCACGATCGTGTTCATCTGGAGTTTCACGGAACTTGGCGCGCCGCTCATGATGGGATACACGACGTGCGCCTCCGTGCAGGTGTTCGACGCGCTGAAGGAAATCGGAGCCAGCCACTTCCCCTACGCGCTCGTGTTCGTCGTGCTGTCTGTCTCCGTGCTCCTCTACGCGCTTGGAAAGACGGCCTTCGGCCGCAACTCGTTCGCCATGCAGGGAAAGGCGGCGGTCGCGTTCAAGCCGGCGCGGCTGCGCGGCATGGCGGGGCTGGTCGCGGCGCTTCCGTTCGCGCTGGTTTCGTTTGCGGCGCTCATGCCGCACTTCGGGGTGGTCCTGACATCGCTCTCAAAGCCCGGCTCGTGGTATGGAACCGTCTTTCCGAGCGTGTTCACGCTCGGAAACTACGCCGAGGCGCTCGGCCACGACATGACCGTGGCCTCGATCCGCAATTCGCTGCTCTTTTCATCCGTCGCGGTCGTCGTGAACCTTGTTCTCGGCGTGTCCGTGGCGTTTCTCGTCGTGCGGTCGAAGCTGAGGCTCGCCGGGATTCTCGACGCCGTCTCCATGATCCCGCTTGCCGTCCCCGGTCTTGTCATGGCGTTTGGCTATCTGGCGATTTCGTCGTGGCTCTCGAACCTTCCGTGGGTGCGCGGCAGCGCATTCTGGACCGGGCTGTTCGACGTGCGGGTCAACCCGACGCTGTTCCTCGTGGTGGCCTACGCCGTGCGTCGTCTGCCATACATGGTGCGCAGCGCCGTGGCGGGGCTCCAGCAGACAAGCGAGGCGTTCGAGGAGGCGGCATGGAATCTCGGCGCCTCCCCCGTTCGCGCCGTGCGCCGCGTGACTTTGCCGCTCATCGCCGCCAACCTCGTGGCGGGGCTGCTGCTGGCCTTCGCCTTTTCGATGCTTGAAGTGTCGGACTCCCTGATGCTTGCGCAGCAGGCCCGGTTCTATCCGATCACCAAGACGATCTACGAGCTCTTCCAGCTCCTCGGCACCGGCAAATACGTCGCAAGCGCGCTGGGCGTGTGGGCCATGGCGTTCCTCACCGTCTCGATAGCGGGAGTGTCGATTCTGCTTGGCAAAAAGATGGGCGCGCTCTTCCGGGTGTAGAGCGCGCCCTGTCGGCGTTAGGCCACGGGCCTGCGGGCCCGCGGGCCCGGTGGCCGGAATCCCTGTCTCAGACTTCCAGCGGGACGCACCAGCCGTGCGTGTCCGGAAGTTCGCCGTATTGGATTCCCTGGACCTTCTCGAAAAGCGAAGTCACGACGGGGCCGGCCTTCTCCGGATCGCCGAGAGTGAGTGTCTCCTCTCCGCGGACGATCTGCCACACCGGCGTGACAACGACCGCCGTGCCGCAGGCGGCCACTTCGGCGAAGTCCCTGAGCTCCGCGTATGGAACCTCGCGCATTTCGACCTTGCGTCCGTCGTCCTCGCATATCTGGCGAAGCGTCATGTTTGTCACGGACGGCAGAACCGAGCGCGAGTTGGTCGTCACGTATGAGCCGTCCTTCTTGATTCCGAGGAAGTTGGACGTGGCGAACTCCTCGACAAGCGTGTGGGTTTTTGCGTCGAGATACAGCTCCACGGGAAAGCCCATGTGCTTGGCCTTCTCGTGGGCGAAGATCGACGCAGCGTAGTTGCCGCCGACCTTCACGTCGCCCATGCCGAGCGGGGCGGCGCGGTCGTAGTCGTCGAGGATCACGGCGCGGACGGGCTTGAGACCTCCCTTGTAGTATGCGCCGGCCGGGGTGACTAGCATCACGAAGGTGTAGCTGTCAGCGGGGGCGACTCCGATCTGCGCGCCGGTGCCGATCAGCAGCGGACGCACGTAAAGCGAACCGCCAGTGCCGTATGGGGGAATGTAGTCCGCGTTCTTCTTGACGACGAGCCGCAGCGCCTCCATGAACAGCTCCGTCGGAACAGGCGGCATGCACGTCCGAAGCGCGGTGCGCTGCATGCGGGCGGCATTGTCCTCCGGACGGAAGGCGACGACCCGGCCGTCCTTCTGCCTGAAGACCTTGAGCCCCTCGAAGCACTCCTGCCCGTAGTGCAGGCACGCGGCGGCTATGTGCATTTTCAGCCACGGTTCGGCCTTGAACTGAAGCTCGCCCCATGCGCCGTCGCGCCAGACGCATTCGACGTGCCCCGCAGTGTCGCGGTATTTGAAGCCAAGATTGTTCCAATCGAGAGAAACTGACATTTTGATTGAATTCCTTCCGGGGCGAAAGCCCCAATTGCCGTTGAATGAAACGCCGCGATTATCCTCCCCGCCCCCTTTCCGCGCAACCGATTTTTTTTCGAGCCCGGCGTCGTGACCGACCTTGCCCTGCGCCCGGCGTTTCTGTATGATCGCCGGCAAGGGGCTGATCGCGGCGCGGTGCCGCGGCGAGCCGCCTGACTGACATGAACGAAAACAAGACGACAGGCGGCGGCGCGGAACCCGCCGCCGCTGACGATACGACCAGGGTTCTCAAGATGGAGTCGGCGAGCGGGCACCAGCTTGAACGGCTCGAAGACATGCCGCTCGCCTGCCGCGAGGAGTTTCCGGTGGACGGCCACGCCCCGTCGCTTCTCCCGGAGGGCCATGAGTTCAGGCTCGTCTGGAACGACGAGTTCGACGGAGACCGGCTCGACGAAACGAAGTGGGGCTATAGGACAAACTTCTGGGGGCGGCGCGCCCACTGGTTCGCCGGACCGGATGACGGGTGCGTCGAAGTTTCCGGCGGCCTCCTGCACCTGAAGCTGAAAAAGCGCGCGGACGGGCAGTTCGTCTCGCCCCAGTTGCAGACCGGCGAACTGATGTGGGACATCCCGCACGAGGAGAATCCCAAGGGCTTCTGGCCGCTCCCCAAGCGCAGTCCGCCAAAGTTCGTTCACCGCTACGGCTACTACGAATGCCGCTGCCGGCTGCAGAAAATGCCTGGGTGGTGGAGCGCCTTCTGGATGCAGACCGAATCGCAGGGCGTCACGCTGGATCCGGGCGTGAGCGGGATCGAGCACGACATCATGGAGTCGTTCGATCCTGGCGAGGTGATCGTCAACTCCTTCCACACCAACGGCTACGGCGGAAACTATCTCGGCTTCCACATCCCGGCCGCCTACGACGAGGAGCCGAAGTTCAGCGGCAAGCTCAGCCTGGCTGTTGACACGGAGAGCTTCCACACCTTCGGGATGCTCTGGGAGCCGGACGGCTA
>DJYI01000046.1:10159-16256 GCA_002448475.1 Verrucomicrobia bacterium UBA6982 | reverse complement strand
TTTGAAGGTTGTTTAGTCGCAAAAGACTTTTCAACCTTTCAACTTTTCAACCTTTCAACTTTTCAACCTTTCAACTGGGCGAAGCCCCGGACACATCGGCCCGCGCGATTGCGTCCTTTGCGTTCTGACAAAGTTTGGTCACACCCTCTGCCGCGAAATGTCTTGCAAAACGGAGCGAAAGGTGGTTTGATCCGTTGGCATTCCGCACTTCACAAGTCCGCCTTGTTCGGCGGCATTTTTTGCCATGCGCTGGTCGAAAACACTTCTCTGCACTCTCCGCGAAGATCCCAAGGACGCGGAGATCGTATCCCACAAGCTCATGATGCGCGCCGGGCTTCTCGTCAAGCTCGAGGGCGGCCTCTACTCCTACTCCCCGCTCGGCGTGCGGGTCCTGCACAAGGTCGAGAACATCGTTCGCGAGGAGATGGACCGCGCCGGCGCGAGCGAGGTCCTCTTCACCGCGCTGCAGCCGATTTCGCTCTGGGAGGAGTCCGGCCGCGCCGGCATAATGGGCAAGAGCATGTTCCGCCTTCGCGACCGCAACGACGACACTATGGTGCTCGGCCCCACGCACGAGGAGGTAGCCACCGACTATCTGCGCACTCTTGCCAGCAGCTACCGCCAGCTTCCGGTCACGGTGTATCAGATACAGACGAAGTTCCGCGACGAAATCCGCCCGCGGTTCGGCCTCATGCGATGCAAGGAGTTCGTCATGAAGGACGCGTATTCCTTCGACATCGACTCCGACGCGGCGGACATCTCCTACCAGAAGATGTATGACGCCTATCTGCGAATCTTCCGCCGCTGCGGCCTGGACGCCCATCCCGTGGAGGCCGACACGGGCGCGATCGGCGGCAACCACTCCCACGAGTTCATGGTGCTTGCGCCGTCCGGCGAGGACGGCATTCTGCACTGCCCGTCCTGCCGCTACGCCGCCAACCAGGAGCGCGCGGAGCGCCGCGCCCCGCCGTGCGACTGGGCGACTCCGTCCGCCGAACCCCGCGCCAGGGTCGCCACTCCAGGCGCGCACACCGTCGATGAGGCCGCCGCCGCTCTTGGCATAGCCTCGGACCAGGTGGTGAAGTCGCTCGTGTATCTGGCCGACGGCAAGCCTGTGATGGTCCTGCTGCGCGGCAACGCGGACCTCTGCGAGCCGAAGCTGCGCCGCGCCCTCGGGTGCTCGGAGGTCGAAATGGCCGATCCTGAAACCACCGCCAGGGTCGCCGGGCCGTTTGGCTCCATCGGTCCGATCGGGGTCTCGATTCCGGTCTATGCCGACAACGCGCTCAAGGAGGCGCGCGACGTGGCGGTGGGTGCCGGGGAGGAAGGCTTCCACGTGGTGCACTGCAATCTCATGGACGACCCCGACGTCAAGATCGCGCGCTGGGAGGATCTGGCGACGGTCGTGGCCGGCGACCGCTGCCCCAGGTGCGGCGAGCCGCTTGAGCTGGCGCGCGGCATCGAGGTCGGCCACGTCTTCAAGCTGGGCGTGAAATACACGAAGACCATGGGTTTTTCGGTCCTCGACGCGGCCGGAAAGTCAGTCACGCCTGTGATGGGATGCTACGGCATCGGCGTTTCACGCACCGTTCAGGCGATCGCCGAGCAGAACAACGACAAGGACGGCATCGTCTGGCCCGCCGCCGTCTCGCCGTTCCAGGTGGCGCTACTGGCGCTGGATCCGAAGAATCCAGAGGTCGCCGCCGCCGTTGACGCGCTTGAATCGGCGCTCGAAAAGGCGGGGGCGGACGTTCTCGTTGACGACCGCGAGGAGCGCCCCGGGATCAAGTTCAAGGACGCCGACCTGATCGGCTGCTCCGTCCGCGTGACGATCGGCGCGCGCTCCCTCGAAAAGGGCGGGGCGGAGGTGCGTCTGCGCCGCACCGGGGAAACAACGCTCCTGCCGCTCGACGCCGTTCCGGCGCGCGTGGCGGAGCTTCTGGCAGCGAACTAGGGCCGCGCGCCCGCCGAAAGGAGAGCCGACGACATGCCGAGGAAATCAAGAGCCCTCAACAAGCGGGAGGTTGTCCGCCGCGTCGCGGCGGGCCTCAACATCCGCGTCCCCGCCGCCGCCGCCACGGTGGAGGCCGTTTTCGAATGCATCGTCGGCGCCCTTTCGGAAGGCCGCCGCTGCGAGTTTCGCGACTTTGGCTCGTTCTTCCTCGTGGAGCGCAAGGGCGGCGTGGCGCGCAATCCGCGCCATCCGGAGACCACGATCGCGGTCGGGCCGCGTTCGGTGGTCCGCTTCAAGCCGGCGCTCGCCCTGCGCGCCCTCTGCGCCAAGGCCAGCCCGCAGCCGGCGGCGCCGCGCCGTAGGAGGTCGTGATGGGCGCGAACAAGACGCTGGATTTCCGCTACGCGGTCGCCAACACCGAGGTGCTGGTGGCGCCGTCCGGGACGCTGGAGACGTTCGGCAGCACGGTGGTGGAATACATTCTGGTTTCCGACCTGATGGACGAAGTCGGCAAGTGCCGCGTGCGCACTGGCCGGATGAAGCTCTCCAAGCCGCAGATCATAACCCCTTCGGCGTATTCCGAAATGCTGCTGGAGGGGTTTGGCGAAGAGGCCAGGCGCTACGCCGAATGGCTCTCGGAGAACGAGGACGCGCTGCGCATCCTGCGCTACGGCTACGCCCTGAAGCGCGAATCGTTCTCGGAGGAGCTTGTGTCGCGTCCGGTAGAGGCCGTCATCGAGGACGCGCGCAAGGACGTGGAGCGGCGCGACGACCCGTATCTTGCGCTCGTCCACGGCGTGGACGAGCCGTGGGACGTATGCCTCGTGCGCCTTTTCTGGGAGGTGGTGAACCGCTCTGCCTCCCGCAACATCCGCGAACTGGCCGAGAAGCACCTCTTCGACAAGGGGGCCAGGCCGCCGGTGCCGGACGCCGTGCGCGACGAAATCGAGCGCGCCTTCGCCGCCGCCCGCGCCGACAGGTCTCTCGTCAAGCAGCTTGGCGCGCTGCTCCAGAAGCACAATCTCTTCTCCGTTTACGAAGACAGGTTTTTCGAGTTGATGAAGCAATGAAATTCCGCCGCATCGCAGTGATCATGGGCGGCGGCTCGAGCGAGCGGGAAATCTCCATGCTCTCGGGCCGCGCCGTCGCCTCAGCCCTCCGGGAGGCCGGGGCAGAAGTTTCGGAGGTCGTGGCCGACGAATCGAATGCGTTTACCCTTCCATCCGGCGTGGAGGCCGCGTTTCCGATGATCCACGGGGCCTTCGGGGAGGACGGCGGGCTGCAGGCGCGTCTGGACGCGCTTGGAGTGCCGTATCCCGGCAATCGCGCGGAGGAGTCGCGCGTGGCGTTCGACAAGATTCTCTCCCGCGCCCGCTTTGCCGAGGCCGGGGTCCCATGCGCCGAGGGCTTTGTCCTTGCTCCCGGCGAGGCCCCGCCCGCCCTTCCGCCAATGCCGCCTCCGGTTGTGGTGAAGCCCCCGCGCCAGGGCTCCAGCGTGGGCGTGACGATCGTGCGCGAGGCGTCGCAGTGGATCCCGGCGGTGGCCGAGGCCCGGCGCTTCGATCCGGACGTTCTGGTCGAGCGTTTCATTCCGGGACGCGAATGGACGGTGCCGATCATCGGCCCGGCCGACGCTCCGACGGCGCTGCCGATCGTCGAAGTGCGCCCGAAGGTCGAATGGTATGACTGGGAGGCGAAGTATTCCGACGGGGCCGGCACGGACTACGTGTTTCCGGAGGACACCGCAGACGCCGCGGAGCTGGCGCTTTGCGAAAGGGCGCGTTTCGTGGCTCTTCTCGCGTTCAGGGCTACCGGCGGGCGCGACATGGGCCGCATCGACCTGCGGGTCGATCCGGACGGAGGGGTCTTCGCGCTTGAAAACAACACCGTGCCCGGATGCACGTCGCACAGCATCCTTCCGAAGGCCGCCGCCAGGGCCGGCATTCCGTTTCCGGAGCTTTGCGCGCGCATCATGGAGGGTGCGGAGTGAGGGCTGCCGCCGCAGCGCCTGTTGCGGTCGCGGTGGCGGTCGCTGTCGCCGTCGTTTTCGCCGGCAGCGTGCTGTGGGGGGCGATGTATTCCCGCAACCCCCAGTTTGAGCTCAGGACCATCGAGATTGTTCCCGGGGCCACCAAGAGCGCCGGGGAGATACGCGCGCTTTCCGGGGTGAGGGAGGGCGACAACCTTTTTGCCTCTCGCGCCGACGAAATTCGCCGCAGGATTCTCTCCGCCGCTCCGGAGATCGCCGACGCGGAGGTCTCGAAGACGCTCCCGGACTCGTTGCGGATCGCGGTTAGAGACAGGGTGCCCGTGGCGCTGCTTCTCGACGAGCGTCGCGCGCTCGACGCGGACGGGCTGGTGTTTCCGCTCGTCGGGCGCGACGTCGCGCGCTGGCGTTCGCTGCCGCGCATCGAGAACGGGCCGTCCAGGTCCGTCGCCGAGGCCGGGCGGCGTCTTGCCGGAACGCCCGGCTTCACGCCGGAAACCGCCGAGGCTAAGATGGAGCGTGCGCTGAGGCTTGTCGTCGCTCTCGACGCGCGTCCGGACTTCCCGACGCGCGTGAGCACTCTCGACGTTAGCGACCCGGCGTATCTCGTGCTTCTCACCGGCGAAAACTGCATGGTGCGCATCCTGTGGGAGGAAATTCCCGACGACGCCGCGATCAACGACGCTCTCGACCTGCTGGAGGGAACGCTGCGCGACGCGCGAAGCGCCAGAGCGGGCCGGCTGGACATCATGCGCGCCACCCGAAAAGTCCACG
Organism: Verrucomicrobia bacterium UBA6982; assembly: GCA_002448475.1. Classification (GTDB taxonomy): domain Bacteria; phylum Verrucomicrobiota; class Kiritimatiellia; order RFP12; family UBA3636; genus UBA3636. The sequence continues at coordinate 11,541 of DJYI01000046.1, read as the reverse complement.
CCCGCCCCTGACCCCTCCCCCAATCCCACTATCTCAGCCTTTCCGCCTTTCAACTTTTCAACCTTTCAACCTTTCAACTGTTAAATGGAATCCCGGACAGTAGTCGTAGTGGAACCCGGAACGACGCGCACGGTGGCCATCGCCGGGCGCCGCCACAAGGACACGGGCCGCCCCGAGCTTCTCGGATTCGGCTCCGTGAATTCTGCCGGAATGCGCAAAGGCCGCGTCTCCAACCCCGAATACGTGGCCAAGGGCGTTGAACAGGTTCTCGACAAGATAGACGACGCCACGGGCGGAGGCTTCCGGGACTGCATAATAGTCTGCTCCTGCGGCGACACGTCGTTCCGCAACGTCGAGGGGCGCGTGGCGCTTTCCACGCGCGAGGGCGAAGTCGGCGTCGTCGGCGAGGCCGACAAGGTTCGCGCCGTCGAGGCGTGCAGAAAGCCCGAGACTCTCGAAGGCCGCGTCTCCCTCGACGCCTTCGGCCAGGGCTGGAGGCTCGACGACTCGCCGGAGACGGTTCTTGAGCCGATCGACCGCGAGGCCCGATACCTCTCGCGCCGCGCGATGGTTCCAGACATGCCGCTCGCTGAAATCGAGGCGTTTGAAAAGGTGTTCTCGGATTGCGACGTCACGGTGCGGCACGAGATATTTTCCGCCGCCGCCGCGCTCTCCGCCGCCACGACGCAGCAGCAGCGCGAGGACGGGGTTCTGTGCATCGACTTCGGAGGCGGCACCACAAGCTGGTGTCTCGCGCGCCATTCGCGCATCGAGGACATCGGCGCGCTTCCGGTCGGCGGAGACCACGTGACGAACGACATCCTCGCCGCGTTCCGGCCTGGTTCCACGATGGCGGCCGAGCGCCTCAAGATCACCCACGGCCACGCGGTTCTCGAGGGCGTGCCGCGTGGCGAGCGGGTTCCCGTGGCCGTTGACGGCGGCGCCTCGGCCCGCACTGTTCCGCTCTACGCGGTCGCGCAGGTGGTGAACGCCCGCATGGACGAAACTCTCCGCCTTGTTCGCTCTTCGCTCGAAAGCCGCGGCGCGACGCACCTGCTCGGCGCTGGGGTGGTCATCTGCGGCGGCGCCTCGCTCCTGGGCGGACTTCCGGAACTCGTGACGCGGGTTTTCGACGCCCCGTGCCTTGCCCCGACTCTCTCCAGCGGCATAGAGGGCTTTGACCGCGAACCCGCGCGCTACGCCACGATCTGGGGCGCGTTCACTCTGGCGCTCGAAAAGGACGCCCGCGAAAACGCCAGGGCCGAACGCCGCACGTTTCTCGGGCGCCTCGCCAACTGGTTCGAAAAGGAGGACCGCGCATGAACGCGCCCGACATAAGACTTCTCGGCCTCGGCGGCTGCGGCTCGCGTCTCGCCGAGGCC
>DJYI01000046.1:0-10099 GCA_002448475.1 Verrucomicrobia bacterium UBA6982 | reverse complement strand
CCGAGGCCGCCGCCCGCGCCACCGGCGGACACATGTCCGCAACGGTCGTGGATTCCGACGGGCGCGTGTCCGCCGTCGCCTCCGCCGCGAATCCCGTCGTGATTGGCGGAGTCCATTTCCGGCTGCTCGGCAGCGGCGGCGACTCCGCGGCCGCCGCGATGGCCGTGGAGGAGGACAGGCTGCCTCTTGTCAAGGCGATCGACGGCGCGGCTCTTCTGGTTGTGGTGGCCGGTCTCGGCGGCGGCACCGGCTCCGGCGCTCTCCCGGCCGTGCTGCGGCTGGCCGCGTCGCGCAGCGTTCCGACGCTCGTCTTCACCGTCGCCCCGTTCCGAATCGAGGGCGTCGAGCGCCTCAAGTCGGCCGCCGCGGCCGTGCGCGCGCTGGAGGGCCTCGGCACGGTGCGCGTTCGTCTCTCAAACGACGACCTCGTGGCGGACGCGCCGGAGTGCGCGACTCTTCCGGAGGCGATGGCCCGGGCCGATTCGGTGGCCGTTGCGGCGCTTTCCCTCATTTGGAGTCTCTGCGCGCGTCCGGCCTATCTTCGCCTCGATCCGGCCACGCTGCTGGAGACTCTTTCGCGCGGGCGCGGCGACGCGCATTTCGCGTTTGCACGCGCCGAGGGCGCGGACCGCGCGGCCGTCGTGGCACATCGACTTCTCGAAGGCCCGGGACCGGCGCTGCGCGTCCACGCCGACGACATCCGCGGCGCGCTCGTTGGCGTGACTGGCGGCACGGATCTGCGCCTTGCCGAAGTCGGCGCCGCCGCGGGCGCCGTTTCGGGCATTCTTCCGACCGGCACTCCGGTGAGGCTTTCGGTCGCCCTCGACGCCGTGCGCGAGGGCGCGCTCGAAGTGGCGGTCCTGGCGTTCCGCGACTGGGCGGAAAGTTCCGCGACTGGCGACGAAGGCGCAGGATCGACCTCGATCCACGCGCCGGATCGCTTCGCCGGCGTGGCCGCCACTCCCATCGGCGGGGAGAATCTCGACGATCCCACCTGGCTGCGCCGCAATCTGCGCCTCGCTCTCTGACGGCGCCCGCCGCAGCGGTCTTTTTTGAGGACAACAGGAAATGAAAATGTCAATTCGCACATTCCGCAACTGCAAGGGCGGCGAGCCGCTTGGACTCGTCACGGCCTACGACTACATCACCGCGCGCATCGCGCAGCGCGCCGGGGTTCCTCTCGTGCTCGTGGGCGATTCGCTGTCCACGACGGCCCTTGGCCATGCGACCACTCTGCCGGCGACCATGGACATGATGATTCACCACGCGGAGGCCGTCCGGCGCGGCGCGCCAGAATGCCTAGTCGTGGGAGACATGCCGTTTCTTTCGTATTCCACGGTTCCGGACGCCCTGGCAAACGCCGGGCGCTTTCTTCGCGAGGCCGGATGCGACGCCGTGAAGATCGAGGGCGGGCGGAACAGGGCGGACACGATCCGCGCGCTCGTCGCCGAGGGCATACCCGTGCAGGCGCACATCGGGCTCCAGCCGCAGTCCGTCAAGAGCACCGGCTACGCGGTGCGCGGGCGGACTCCGGAGGACGCCGACGCCCTCGCGCGCGATCTTGAGGCCGTCGCCGCCGCCGGCGCGTTTTCCGTTGTGCTGGAGGGGGTGGTGGCCGACGTCGCCGCCAGGCTTTCCGCCTCCACGGACATTCCCACCATCGGCGTTGGCGCCGGAAGCGGCTGCGATGCGCAGTATCTCGTTCTTGCCGACCTGCTCGGCCTTGGCGAGGGGCGCGTTCCGAAATTCGCGAAAGCATACGCCAACCTGGCCGACGAGGCGGTCCGCGCGATAGAGGCCTACCGCGCGGATGTCGCCGCCCGCGCGTTCCCGGACCCAGACCACAGCTACTAAATCCAATTTCAACCCCCGGTTTCCCGATCTCAGAGTCTCAATTTTATCCTTCCCATGAAAACCATCGCCGTAATCCCCTCCCGCTACGGTTCCACACGCTTTCCCGGCAAAAGCCTCGCCCCGATCTGCGGCAAGCCTCTCGTGCGCTGGGTGGTGGAGGCCTGCCTCAAGGCCAGAACTCTCGACGAAGTCATCGTCGCGACCGACGACGAACGCATTGCCGCCGCGGTTTCCGGCAGTGGCGCCCGCGCCGTGATGACCCCCTCCGACCTGCCCAGCGGCACCGACCGCGTCGCCGCGGCCGCCTCCGCCGGCCCGGGCGACGTCGTCGTGAACGTCCAGGGCGACGAGCCCCTCATCGACCCGGCGCTGATCGACCGCGTCGCGGACGCTCTTCGCCTCGACCGCGACGGACGCTTCCAGATGGCCACCGCCAGCACGCCGATCCGCTCCGCCGCCGATCTCGCCGCGCCGAGCGTGGTCAAGGTCGTGACTGCGGCCGACGGCGGCGCTCTCTACTTCTCGCGCCACGCAATTCCGTTCCGCCGCGACGGCGAGCCGGACCTTTCGACCGGGTTGTGGCAGCGCCACATTGGCATCTACGCCTATCGCGGCGACTTCCTCGCCCGCCTTGTCTCCACGCCGCCATGCGCGCTCGAACTTTCCGAAAAGCTGGAGCAGCTTCGCGCCATGTGGCTTGGCGGCCGCATCGCCGTCGTCCAGACCGACGAGCCCGGCGTTGGCGTGGACCGCCCGGAGGACGTGCCCGTCGTCGAGGCCCTCATCGCTCGCCGGGCGAAGTAAATTGGGTGTGACCAAACGTTGTCTCCGCCGCATGACGAGAGTGGTATGGCCGAATCCCCGATGGTGTTTCGGAATTCTTTCGGGGAAAGCGGGGTGGGGCGAAATGGCCCCTTCTTTGAGGTGGCTGTCGGCGAAGCCGACTGGGGGTGTTTGCACGGCGAGCCGATTTAATTCCACACTTGGTTGCGGCTCACCCGGAGGGTTCGCCCCACCCGCTGCTGCCTGAAATCTAGTCGAAAGCATGTAAGTTGCGGCCGGGATTCTCTCGTCAAGTGGCGGACAACGTTTGGTCACACCCCAAAAAGCACCCAATAAAACGCCGCCGATATGCAATACTCTCATTAAGGGACATATCGGCGATGACCGTTGTCGAAGAACTCAGGCAAAACCCCGAACAAGGCGCCAAACGCCTTGAAAGTGAGTACAGGGCGGGTCTCATGACCCTCGCCCTGCGGTTCTGCCACGACGAGGGCGACGCCGAGGAGCTCGTGAACCGCACATTCGCCGCCGTTGTCGCCGGCATCGACGACTACCTGGAACAGTCGGCATTCTTCGGCTGGATGTGCCAGATTCTCTCCAACCTCCACGGTATGGACCAGCGCCGCAAGTCGAGGTGCGTTGAAGAGACGGACTCCGAGGCCGTCGCCAACGCTGAGGATGTCGAATCGCCCGCGCGCCTGTTCCAGGAGGTCGACGCCTCCCTTCTCCGCGACGCCATCGCCACCCTCCCGGAGGTCATCCGCAAGACGCTTCTCCTGCACTATTTCATGGAGATACCGGTCCGCGAAGTCGCGCGCGTGCTGACGGTGCCCTCCGGCACGGTCATGTGGCGCCTCCACTACGCCCGGATGCTCCTTGGCGCGAAACTCGGCGTCGTCGCGAAGAAACCCGGCGCCAAGGCGTTGCTGATCGCGCTCGCGCTCTGCGCGCTCACCGCGCTGGGGGCGGCCGTCGCCAGAGTGGCGACGACACCCTCGCCGTCGCAATCCGATGTGCCGGCGGCGCCCTCGCCGTCGGATGATCAGGCGGACTCCGGCGTCGGCGAAGGCGCCTCCCCCTCCATCGCCACCGCCTACCTTTCCTCCACCTTCGACGACTTCTCGTTGTTCCATCAGAGTTTTGCGTTGTCGGCCCTGTCCGACAACGCCCCACCCACCCCACAGGAAAACGCCATGCTCACGCCAAAAGCAACCTCCGCCCTTCTGGCCTCCGCCTCGCTCGCGCTCGCCAGCACCCCCTCCCCGGACACCATCGCCTATTGGCCGTTCGGCAACAGCGGCTTCGCCGACGTCTCCGGCAACGGCCACGACCTGGCCAGCACGACCGTCACGGAAAGCGATGCAGGATACATCACGCTTAACGGCACGAGCCAGTTCCTGACGACCGCCTCGGCCCTCGACCTCTCCGGCGAAACAGCCGTCACCTTCGAGTGCTGGACTAAAATGACGGCTGAAAACAAAGACTTCCCTCTTTTAATGAGCAGTGCCAATCCAACGGCAGGAACTGGAGGTTTCGTGCTGTACTATGGCAAGTCGCTTCATATTTTCCAGGCGCAATACCGTATGGCAGAAAGCGGTTCCTCCGTTTGGCAGATGGAGAAATCGACGGCGGCAAACCAGCTTCAGGATGATTCATGGCACCATGTCGCATATGTTGTTGATCGTTCCAAAACAGGCTGGGGTTCTGCTCGCCTCTATGTCGATGGCGTGGAGCAGACAAACAACTATGGGAAGGATGGCAGTGTCCCTGCGTTCTTCAACGATTACTTTATGATTGGTGGCGGCGCTAATTATGCCAGTGGAAACAATTTCTATACGGGTTGTATAGACGACGTGCGCATCTCGCGCGGCGCACTGACGCCCGATCAGTTCCTTAAGTTCCCGTCCGTCGGCAAGGCCATGCGCGCCGATGATGGCAGTCTGCCCGTTATAGCCCATTGGCCCTTCGGCGGGAAAGGCGGCAGGGACGCAAGCGGTAACGGCTTCGACCTAGTGATGAGCAATGTTCTGTTCAAGGCTGGAACGCCATATACGTCTTGGTCGACGCGAACTGAAAAGTTTGCTTGTTCTCCAAACCAGACGATTCCTTTCTCCGCGTTTTCCAATACTGGACTTACTATAGAGATGTTCGTCATGGCGCAAAGTTCGAGCACTAATATGGCAATGATACTTGAATCGAGCAAATCGTATTGGAGCTACAAAGGTTCGTTCCGTATCAGTTATGATGCAAACCCTGATGGCTACAGAACCATCAGCACTACATTCCACATCAATTCTGACAAGAGTGCTGGTTCGGCAACTTCAGAAGCGACATTTGGCAATCTCGGCGACAACAAATGGCGCCATATTGCAATAGTTTACGATCCGTCGAAAACAGGGGCGGGCATTGTGACGCTTTATGTAGACGGTGTGCCCGGAACTTGTTCTGCCGCTAACGCAAACCAAGGAGCGTTTGCGCTGGGAGACCTTCCGCTTTACTTTTTCCGACGGGCAAACTCTCAAATCGGCGATGAGCGTACGGCTTTGCCATTCTACGGCTCCATTGACGACGTTCGCATCACTGGATGTGCCTTGACGCCCGATCAATTCCTGCCCGCTCGCTCCGTGGGCTCGACAGTCGCGCTCTATCGTTTCGACCGCGAAACGCTCGAAGACCAGACAGGCAACGGAAACGACCTTGTCCACATGCACACTGAGTCGACTGTCGCAGACCCTGTTTTCGGAGACGCAGGATTTCCGGACAGCGGAACGGGCCTTGTGCTGAGCGGCACTGAAGACAAGTCCGGCAACATAGGTACGCGCGACTGGGTGAAAACGGCCGCTTCTATTGACTTTTCAGAGACAAAGGCTTTCACAATAGAATTCGACTTCAACAGCAACGATCCAATAAGCGAAACAGTCATTCCGAGTGGGAAAACCGACAAGCCGGTCTATGTGGTGGCGGCAAGTACGCAGGTTGCGACACGTGGCGGTTTCGTGGTGTATAGTCCGGGAGCTTCGCTACAGGGGCAGTTCCGTACAAATACCGGCTCCGGCTGGCTGAAATACTATGCCCAGATCTTTGGGGACATGAAGGACGGCTACAGGCGTGGGCGGTATTCCGTCAACGGCAAGAACTCCGGGCATGTCTACTTCAATCTCGTTGTTGACGGAGTTGCCAATTCGCAGAGTTCATCCAGTGATTACGGTTCGTTCGGATCGCATGTCATTGGCTTCGGGCACTGCCCGTCGTACTATGCCGATGCTACGACGCCCTACTACATGAAGGGCAAGCTGCTTCGTGCAGCCATCTCGGATATCGCCCTTGATCCTGCTGACTACGTTCTCGACAATCTTGTGCTCGACACGCCCAAGGCCACCCTCGCCTACTGGAACTTCAAGAGCGGCGCGGGGCTTGCGTCCGATGGTGTGTCGCGTCGCAGGGGTGCGCTAAATTTCGACGGAGCGTCTTCGGCGTCTACGACAAACCTCACGCTTTCCGCATTGACGCAGGCGACGATCGAGTGCTTCGTCTGCTTCGGCGAGACGCCGTCCTCAGGCGCTGTATTCTCGCTGGGTTCCGGCGCAGGTTCGTTCTCCGTCGCGGCGGACGCCACGGCCGGCACTCTTTCGGGCTCGTTCATTCCGTACGACCATCTTGCCGCATCCAATGGCGGAACTGCCGCGCTTGCTCCGCTTGCCGGCAAAAAGACCTGGCACCATGTCGCGCTCGTCATCGACCGCACGAATCCCGGCGCCGACGCCGTGCGCTTCTACGTGGACTACGAGCGCGCCACGCCCGCCGGCCGCGCCTGGGACGCCGCCGCGGCAATGCTCGACGGCGCCATCGTCATCGGCGAAGGCTTCACGGGCCGCATCGACGACCTCCGCGTGAGCGCCGGCGCGCTTGAGCCAAATGAATTCCTGCAACCGGGCGCCCGCACCGAAACGCCGGATGCCTTCACGATCATCATCCGCTGATGAAGCACCATCCGCAATCCGTCATTCGTCATTCGTCATTCGTCATTGCCTCGGCGCTGGCTGCGTCCGCCGCCTGCGCCGAGGCTACCCGCTTCTACCGCGGCATGATCCACGCCCACACGTGCTGGTCCGACGGCCGCGCGCTGCCTGAGCAAGCCGTGGCGGCGTACAGGGACGCCGGGTATGACTTCTTCGCCATCACCGACCACAACCGCATCGGCGTCGACCCCGACCGCTGGATCGAGGTCGCGCCGCCCAAGGTCGGCGTCTGGCCGCCAAAGTCCCTCGAACCTTCCGTCTTCGAGGCCTACCGGGCCGCATTCCCGGATGCCGAGTGGCGCACGACCGCCGACGGCAAGACCGAAGTGCGCATGCGGACGTTCGCCGAGACGGCGGCGCGCTTCAACGTGCCGGGGAGGTTCCTCGTCATGCCCGGATGCGAGGTCACGGTCGCGACGCACGACGCCTCCGGCGTCCGGCGCGACATCCACATGAACTACGTCGGGCTCGACGCGCTCGTCCCGCGCGCCGAAAAGGCCTATCTCATCGAGTGGGCGATGGGCACCACCATCTCGAAGACCATCCGCGAGACCAAGGATGCGTTCGACGTCCTCGCCGCCTCCATGGGCAGCCCGCCGTGCCTCTTCTGGGTCAACCACCCGCACTGGCAGTACTACGACGTGCTGCCGCAGGACATCATCGACCACCCCGACATCCGCTTCTTCGAGGTGTGCAACGGCGGCGGCGAATGGCCGGCCGCCGATACGCTCCCGCACGATGGCCTCTCGAACGACCGCCTCTGGGATGTCGTGAACGCCACGCGCTGCCAGCGCGGCGAGCCACTCCTCTACGGCCTCGCCACCGAGGACACGCACTACTACCCCGGCAGCGGCACAAGCCACTCGCTCGTCTTCGGCGACGGCTGGATCGGCGTCCGCGCCGATGCGCTCACCACCGCCGCCCTCTTTGCGGCGATGGAGCGCGGCGACTTCTACGCGGCTGGCGGCATGGACTTGGAGGACGTCCGCTTCGATGCGGAAACCGGCACGCTCTCCGTCGCCGTCCCCGCCAAGCCGGGCGTCGCCTACACGGTGAACTTCATCACCACGAAGCGCGGTGCCCCGTTGGAGCCGGTGGAGTTTGTCGATGTGCCGTCACCGACGAGCGCGCAGAACGTTCCGCGCCGCATACCGGTCTATTCGCCCCAAATCGGCGCCGTGGTGAAGACGGTCGCCTTCGGCAAGGGCGAGGCCGTCCGCGCGTCCTACACGCTCGCGCCGGACGATCTCTACGTCCGCGCCCGCGTGGAGTCCGACGAGCCGGCGGTCTACCCAGATCCCGAAAGTCACCTGCATCCCCTGGTGAAGATGGCGTGGACACAGCCGTATCAAGCATTCGTCACTCGTAATTCGTCACTCGTCACTGGCGCAGACGCCTCCGGCGTTTGCGCCTATACCCCCGACGTCGCGGCCCGTCCGCAGGCGCGCGGGGCGATGCTCTCGCAGTACACCGTCAGCGAGGACGACTTTCGTACGCTCAAGGAATGGGGCGCGACCGTGGCGCGCTACCAGATGTATCCGGTAGGCGACCAGTGGAAGGGCAAGACCTCGACGCCGGAAGGCTTCGCCGCGTGGCTCGACTGGAAGCTTGGCGTCCTGAAGAGCGAGGTGCTGCCGCTGGCGCGCAAATACGGCATCCCCCTCGTCGTCGATCTCCACGTCCCGCCTGGCGGGCGCGGCGGATCCGGCATGAAGATGCTCGACGATCCCGTCTGGACCGACTTCTTCGTCGATTGCTGGCGCAAGATCGCCGGCGAGCTGGCCCCATTCGGGGGTTCGGGGGCGGAGCCCCCGACCGTTTGGGCCTACGATCTCCTCAACGAGCCCACGCAGTTTTCCACCCCCGCGCACATCGACTACCTCGAGCTCCAGCGCCGCGCCGCAGTCGCCATCCGCGAGCTCGATCCGCACACTCCGGTCATCGTCTCGTGCAACGCCGACGGCGCGTGGTGCGCGCCGTCGGCGTTCCGCTGGATGAAGTCGCTGGACCTCCCGAACGTCTTCTACCAGTTCCACATGTACGAGCCGTTTGAGTACACGCACCAGAAAGTGCTGCCGCAGTTCAAGGACAGCGTCTGCGCCTACCCGGATCCGGCGCGCGGCTGGGACGCCGACGGCCTCCGCCGCATGGTCGAGGAGGTCGTCGCCTTCCAGAAGCGCACCGGCGCGCGGATTTTCGTCGGCGAGTTCAGCGCCGTCGCGTATGCCCGTGGCTGCGACAAATGGATTGCCGATGTCGGCGCGCTCCTCAACGGCCTCGGCTGGGACTGGTGCTACCACGCCTTCCGCGAGTGGCCCGGCTGGAGCGTCGAGCATGAGGTGACCTCCGGGGACAGCAAGGACACGGCGACGTTCGCGCCTTCCCCGGACAATCCCCGCAAGGAGGCGCTCCTCTCCGCGCTCACGCCCCCTCGCGAGCCGTAAAGGCGGCGCGCGCCAGCGCCCCCGCCTTTGCGGAGCTGTTGCGCCACTCGCGCATCGAGACGCCGAAGCGCTTCTTGAAAAGGCGCTTCGGCGGCGCCGGATCGGGCCAGCCGCAGACCGCCGTGATGGCGGCGACCGGCTCGTCCGTCTCGCGAAGACGGCGGCAGACCTCCGCGAGGCGCAGCCGCAGCGCGGCCTCGTAGACCGATTCGCCAAAAGTAAATTATTTCTATTTCCAAAAAGAGGCTGTCATGGTAGGATTCGCCGTCCATGCGCAGTTTCTCCCGCAGATCGGACTCGATGCAAGGAGCGCTCTCGCGTCTCCGCGTCGCATTGCTTGTCGCTGCGCTGGTTTCATGGGCATGTCATGCAGCGGAGCCGAATGCGGTGGGCGCGGCGGTCGGCGCGTCGGTTGGGCCGACGCGCGGAGGGGAGCCGACGCGCCAGGAACTGGAAAGCGTCGATTCGGCGCTTGAGACGGTGCGCGCCGTCTGTTCCGACGTCCTCGCGGAGATTCTCGCGGAGCTTCGCGAGCGGCGTCCCGGCATCGAGGCGCGCCAGTCCGGCGGGCGCTCGAAGCGCAACGACTACCGCAACTACCAGTGGATTTCGGTGAAGTCCGGCGGATGCGAATATCTGCTTTGCACCCACCACAACGACCTCGACACGCGCACCGGCAACCCGCATGTGCAGATGGGGCGCATACAGTTCTGGTGCTGCGACGGCCCGCACGGCCCCCATTCGCGCGACGAAAACGGCGTCTGGCGCTACCATTTTGAAAACGCGGACTCCACGCTTCCGCGCACGCGAGTCTGGGACGACGGCTTTTCCGCGGCGGCGGTCGCGGACCGCTTTCTCGCGTTCATGGACCGCAACGCCGGGCCGGATGGCGCCGAAGCCGCGATGCGCGACGCGCGACACGCGACAGACGCGGCCCGCGCCGAGGAAACGGACAGTCCCACCGCGAATGCCGCACCGGTAGGGGCCGCGCGCCGCGCG
>DJYI01000049.1 GCA_002448475.1 Verrucomicrobia bacterium UBA6982 | reverse complement strand
ACGCGGGAAGAAAGCCAAGTTGGAAAATGTTGCCGGGCGCGACCAGAAACTGTCCATGCAGCGGAACGCAAAGAGCGCTAGGAAAATGGTGGCCGTGGCATCGGACGCCGCCGTGGCGGCTATGCCACAAGCCGCCATTTTCCAGAAACTTTGTGTTCTTTGCGTTCTTTGTGGCTAAAACAACTTGACCATTCGACATCCCATCCACAGATATTCGGCATCAGACTTATCAACCTTTCAACTTTTCAACCTTTCAACTGGGCAAAGCCCCGGACACATCGGCCCGCGCGATTGCGTCCTTTGCGTTCTGACAAAGTTTGGTCACACCCATGCGGGGAGGCAAACACGGGAATGCGACACAATCATGACATTGTGGTAGAATCCGTGGGCACGGGTTGCCGGGGAGGCATTTCACCGGCTCCGTCCGCCACCGCTTAGAGGTGGAAAAGAGAGGAACAACAATGCTGGAAGTAAAGAACCTGAAAAAGCGCTTCGGCTCCTTCGAGGCCGTGAAGGGGATATCCTTCAGCGCCGGCAAGGGCGAAGTGCTGGGCTTTCTCGGTCCGAACGGGGCCGGGAAATCGACTACAATGCGAATGATCACCGGATTCCTTCCACCGACTGACGGGACCGCCGTCGTGTGCGGCCACGATGTGGCAAGGGAACCGGTTGAGGCGAAAAAGAACATCGGATACCTGCCAGAATCCGCTCCGAGCTACCGCGCGATGACCGTGGCGGACTATCTCCGCTTCGTGGCCGAAATCCGCGGCTACAAGGGGAGCGAGGCCGGCGACCGCGTCGCCGCGGCAATTGAAAAGGCGAGGCTGGGATCAGTCGCGCGCAAGACGATCGAAACGCTGTCGAAGGGCTACCGCCAGCGCACATGCTTCGCGCAGGCGATCCTGCACGACCCGCCGGTTCTCGTGATGGACGAACCCACGGACGGGCTTGACCCCAACCAGAAATTCACGGTCCGCGAGATGATCCGCGAAATGGCAGCGGAAAAGACGATCGTCGTCTCGACGCACATTCTCGAAGAGGTTGACGCCGTCTGCACTCGCGCGATAGTCATCGCCGACGGCGAAATCCGCGCCGACGGAACGCCGGCGCAGCTGCGCGCGATGGATCCGTCGGGCAGGCTCGACGTCGTGTTCCGCAAACTTACGATGAAGGAGGAAAAGTAGATGAAGGCGTTCGACAGAACGCGCGCCGTGTTCCGGCGCGAATTCCGCTCATATTTCGATTCTCCGGTGGCATACGTGTTTCTAACCGCCTTTCTGGTGCTGACCGGATTCCTGACCTTTTGCGTGGCGATGCTCTACGAGCGCCGCCAAGCCGACCTTTCGTCGTTCTTCTTCTGGATTCCATGGGTCTGCCTGCTGCTGGTGCCGTCCGCGACGATGGGACTCTGGGCCGACGAGCGCCGAAGCGGCACGATCGAGCAGCTCCTGACATTTCCCATCACGGCCCTTGAAGCGCTTGCCGGAAAGTTTCTTGCGGCCTGGGCATTTCTCGCCATCGCGCTTGCACTGACGTTCCCCGTGGCGGCGACTGTCGGCTACCTCGGCTCCCCGGACTGGGGCGCCGTCGCGTGCGGCTACGCCGGCTCGCTGCTGCTGCTCGGCGCTGCAGCGGCCGTGGGCCTCTTCGCCTCGACGCTGTCGAAGTCCGGCGTGGTCGGCTTTGTCATAGCCTTCGCCCTGCTCTTCCTCATGCTCGTCGCCGGATTTGAACCCGTAAGCGGAGCGCTTGCGCGGCTGGGCGTGCCGATCGGCCTCGTTGACGCCGTCGCGGCGTGTTCGCTGCTGTCGCACTTCGAGGCGCTTGGGCGCGGGGTTGTCGATGCCTCCGATGTCGGTTTCTACATCGCAGCGATGGCATTCTTCGTCTTCGCGGCCAAGACGGTCGTTGACGGGCGTCGCGGCGCCGCCGGCGGCGTCGCGGCCCTCGCCTGCGTCGGCGTGATCGCCGTCTCGGCGGTCGCCCTCCTGTCCGCCGTTCCGTTGCGGGCGGATCTCACGCAGGGCCGACTCTACACGCTTTCAGACGGCTCGCGCGCAGTGCTGGGCAAGCTCGACACCGACGTGGCTCTCAAGTTCTACGTGAGTTCGCGCTCCCCGGAAATGCCGTCGGACATGAAGTCATACGCACGCCAGGTCCGCAATCTCCTTCGCGAATACGAACGCGCGGCCGGCGGTCGCCTTGAATTGGAAATCTACGATCCCGAACCGGATTCCGACGCGGAGGAATGGGCGCAGCGCTACGGCGTGGAGCCGCAGACCGTCACGCCGTTTGGCTCCCCCGTGTATTTCGGGCTCGTCGCCGTCAGCGGCGACAGGGAGGAGACGCTTGGCGTCATTTCCCGCCGGACTGAATCGACGCTCGAATACGACATCACGCGCCTCGTGACCCGCGTCGCGTGGCCGGAGCGCCCCGTCGTGGGCGTGATGACGTCGCTCAAGGGGGTTCTTGGCGCCGACGAAGATCCGATGACCGCGATGCGGAGGCGGCGCGCCCCGCGCGGTTGGGCGGCGTTCGCGGAGCTTGCGAAGGACTACGACGTGCGCCCGGTGGCGACTGACGCCGAGTCGATCGATCCGGAGGTGAAGACGCTTGTCGTCCTCCACGCCAAGGATCTCTCCGCAAAGACGCTCTACGCCATCGACCAGTTCGTTCTGCGCGGCGGGCGCCTTATCGCCTGCGTCGATCCGCTCAGCGTCGCCGATTTCGTCGCGTCGGGCGCGAACCAGTTCGGCGGCCCGGGCGGCGGCGACGGCCCCTCGACCCTGGGCGCGCTCTTCGACGCATGGGGCGTCCGCTTCGAGCTGTCGTCCGTCGTCTGCGACCTCGCCGCGTCAACGGCCCTCAACGACGGCATGGGCGGCGTTGACGAAAACCCCGCCTTTCTGACGCTCGGCGCTGACAATCTCAAAAAGGATGACGTCCTCGTTACCGGCCTCTCGCGGCTGCTTCTGCCATTCGCCGGTTCGTTCTCGTTCGAGAGCAAGGCGCCAGGACTTGTCTTCGAACCGGTGGCCTCGACCTCGACGGACCATTCCTGCGACATCGATCGCATGGCGGCTCTCGGCGGAATGTCGGCGCTTCGCGGCGCGATGAAGCCGGACGGAACCTCGCGCGTCGTGGCGGCCCGTCTTTCCGGTTCGTTCCCGACGGCGTTTCCGTCGGGCCCGGACGGCACGAACGCCGTCGAAGGCGCGCTCTCTTCGGGAAGCGGATCCGTTCTGCTCGTCGGCGACTCCGACTTCGTCTCGGACGACTTCTGCGTGCGCGTCCTCCAGACGCCATTCGGCGCGATGCTTCAGCCGCTGAACGACAATCTCTCGCTCTTTTCAAACATGATCGAGCAGTTCGCAGGACGCGAGGAGCTGATCGGCATCCGCACTCGCGGCGCTTCCGACAGGCCGTTCGAGAAGGTCGATGCGCTTGAGACGCGCGCCCTTGCGCGCTGGCAAAGCAAGGAGGAGGAGCTGCGCGCGGCGCTTGAGGATACGCAACGCCGCCTTTCGGAACTCGAACGGCAGAAGAGCGGATCCGAGCGCCGGCTTCTCTCGCCCGAACAGCAAAGCGAGATCGCGAAGTTCCGTCAAACTCAGGCGGACACCCGCCGCCAGCTCAAAAACGTCCGCAAGGAACTGACGGCCGACATCGACGCGCTCGGGCTCCGCGTGAAATGCCTGAACATCGCGCTTGTCCCGGCTCTCGTGGCGCTGTTCGGCATTATCAGAGGCATACGCCGCAGACGCTCCTGAAACATGATGCGAAACGATTTTGACGGAGACAGCAAATGAACGCTAAAAATCTCGCCACTCTCGCCGCCGTCGCAGCGGTTGTTTCCGCAGCGGCCTTCTTCCTCAACGGACAGTCCAGGCACTCAGCCCCGAAGCTGAACGGGCGAAAAATCCTTCCGGACGTCTCGATCGCCGATGTTTCGCGGATCGAGGCCGGAACGCTTGCCATCGCCGCCGGCGACGGCGGATGGGTCGTGGAATCAATGCACGGCTATCCGGCCGACAGATCCAAAATCCTCGAAAACCTCCGCCGTCTGCTCGACATCAAAGTCGGGCAGACGGCCAAGGGACGCAAAATTGCCAACCAGACTCCGGTTGCGCTCAAGGACGCCGAGGGAAAAACCCTCGCCTCAGTCACACTCGGAGAGCGACATCCGAGATGGGACTTCGGCCGCTACGCCGAGTTCAACGGCGAAACCGTTCTCGTGGCCGACGCGCTCGAAGCCTTCGACGGCGACCCGAAGCGCTGGTGCGAAACCAAGATCGTGGATTCGCCGTGGATTTCATTCTCCTCTGTGGCAGACCCAACCACGTCGGAGGATGCCACCGGATTCGCGACTGGCGCCGTTGCGCGAGTCACAATCGGTTCGGACACCAATCGTCTTGTCACCGTCGGGAACCCCCTGCCGGATGGTTCCGGCCGGTATCTGCGGATTGAAGGCGAGCCGTGGATTTTCGTCGTGCCATCGTATTCCGCCGAACGACTCATTCCAAAGCCGGAAACCACAACGGAGCCAGAAACTCCCGCTGCCGAACCAGCCCCTGCAACGGAACCGGAAACTCCAGCTGCCGAACCAGCCCCTGCAACGGAACCGGAAACTCCCGCTGCCGAACCAGCCCCCGCAACGGAGCCGGAAACTCCAGCTGCTGAGCCAGCCCCTGCAACGGAACCGGAACCTCCCGCTGCTGAGCTAGCCCCTGCAACGGAACCGGAAACTCCCGCTGCTGAGACGGAACCCGCAACGGAGCCGGAAGCTCCCGCTACGAAGCCGAGCCAGTCAGAACAGACTACCCCACCCGTCGCGGAATCATAGCGGCAAAGCGGCACAGCCGTTTTCAACAGAGCGGGGAGGCGGGCGCAAAGCGCCAGCCTCCCCGCGCCTATTGAGCCGCCTCCCTATCTGGCCACCTCGTAGCACAAAGTGGCGCTGTCCGGGTCGAAATCTGTCCGGGCCGTGAAGCGCAGAAGTCCCGATTCCGCATCGAATTCAGAAGGGATGGTCGCCAAGCGACGGCCTGACGCAGAGAGCCGCCAGACTTCGGCTCTTCCACCGGGTGCGATGGACATCTCGATCTTCGCCTCGCCTCGCCGCACGAGAGCGGGAGTGGTTCCGTATTCGAGCCAGACGCGGCACGCGGCATCGTCGAATCTTGCGCCGGTGTTCTTCGCGTCGGTGACATGGGAAACAAGGATTCGAGAGCTGTCTCGAAGCGGAAGACCGTCAACGGACGTCGCCCACACGGCGGCGGGAGTTCCGTCGAGCGTGAAAGTCAGCGCCGAAGTCGCAATCTTGCCCTCCAGCGCGAAACCTCCGGCCGTGCGTGGCGAATCGACGACGAAAGCGCCGCGCGCGGAGTCGGGCTCGGCCCGGTCTGGGAGCGAAGACTCCGAAAGCCGCGCACTCGCGCCCGGCGTCTTCGCCGTTTCCGCAGTCGCCAGGCGCACTCCGACGCGAGTTTCCCATCCGGACGGAGATGCCTTGGGCGGCGCAAGGCGGCGGGCCGCGTCCCTGCCCGCGCGAAGCGAAGCTTCGTCGAACACTATCGGCGCCTCGTTTTCTGTCGGCAACGGGGTCAGGTCTCCGCGCAGGAAGAGGCTGAGGGTCGCGCGCTCCGAAGCGCATAGCGCAGGATCGGCGTGCAGGTCGAAATAGCGCATCCGGACGCTCCCCGGCGCCTCCACACCGTCCCGGTCGTGGCTCCAGGCGAAGCGCCACAGTCCGGACCAGCCCTGCCGCGCCGCGAGCGCGCCCATCACCAGACCGTATGCCATGCGGTATTCCCCCGGCGCGGCCCAGTTCCACTCCGTCACGCAGAACGGCTTGCCGAAAAGGCGACGCCAGGCGAAACCGGGCACCCCATCGCCGCCAAGAAGCGGATTGGCGCCTGGGTGCGACGAAGGCAGCCCCCAAGACTTTCCAAGGAAATACGGGTGATCGACATAGCCGTGGTCGTCGTCGTAGTCGAATTCCGCGCGCGGCAGACAATACGACGCCGGGTTATACCACGACGAAAGGGAGGAAACCAGCGCGTGGCAGCCGAGTTCGCCGCGCAGAAGTTCGGTCAGACGCCGAAAGACAAGCGTCTCCCTGTCGGCAAGAAACAACGCGAATTCGTCCGACAGCGCCTTTGATTCGCCAGCCCCCTGATACAGATCGGCCGGAAGCGCGTCTAGCGACGCCGGCTCCAGGCCGCGCGCGGCGCGCCACTCGCGCCAGGCATCCTCCACTCCCGGGATGGCTAGCAGCGCATTGCGGCCGTAGTTTCCGAGATTGCCCTCGTTCACAAGGGCGAGCGTGGCAAGCGCGGGTTCTTCGGCAAGGCTCCGTCCGGTGTATGGATTCACGTGGCCGAGGAACTGGCGCGTCCATGCGACGAGGTTTGAATACGCTCCTTCATGGAAAAGCGCGAGCATCTTGAACTCGTCCTTGTTCATCGCGCCGTCGCGGTCCACGCCAACGGAGCGCCAGGATATCGGTGCGCGGGAGACGTAAAGATCCGTCGTGATGTAGAGACCGTGGCGAATGCAGGCGGCGCAAAGGGCGTCGAAGCGGTCCTGCGCGTCGGGATCGAGCGCAAGCGCGGCTCCGTCGCCCTTGGCAAGAAGCGGGCGCTCGTGGTGGTGTATTCGCACGGAATTGAAGCCCATCCGCGCAAGATTCGCAGCGAAACGGTCGGCGGACTCGACAGATGGCGCGTTGGCGCCATGCACGAGATTGACGCCGCAGAGGCGGAATTCCTCGCCTGGACGGCCCTCAAGCTCAAAATGGTCGCCAACCGCGACGACGCGGCCGAAAGCGCCCGCCGGAGCGTGGCGACGGATCGACTGCGAGAAATCCAGCGCGGATCCAGGCTCTATCCAGTCCTCCCCGCGAGGTGCCGGACGGAACGGAATCCACTCCGCTCCGGCCGAAATGACAACCTGATTGTCCTGCGCGAGGCCTATGGAGCCGCCAGGAGCGCGAAATTCGGCGGAAAGGCGATACTCGCGCCCGGCCTCGACCTTCCCAATGACGAAAAACAGCCGCAAAGTGGCAACGACGGAACTGCCCCAGCACCGGTTGTCCTGGATCAGAATTCCGGCCGATTCCGGCAGGTCAATGCGCAGCCACGGGGATCCGTCCTGCCCCAGTGCCTCCACGCGCGAAACCAGTCCGCGGAACAAGTGCGGCTTTTCCGGTGTCGTCTCGGGAATCGGAACATGGCGGCCGTCAACGATGAATCCGCCCGCGACCTTTCCGATGGGAATGCGAGCCTCGGCCATGGCCTCCTGGACGAAACCGTCTCGATCGGGGACGATCTTCCATTCTGCGCGAACTCCGCCGTCGGAGGTTTCCGAGAAGGTCGCGGAACCGTCAAAGCGAAGCGCCCCGGCGGCGACGTTGGCGCCCCCGCTGCCGCCCATGTCTATCGAGAATATCCTTTGACCGGAAGAGTCGCCGCCTACGCGCGCCCCTCCGGCGGCGCCGCGAAACTTCCACCCTTCAGTGTATGCTCCGACCCGGAAGAACGTGTCGATCGGGTCGGAGATGGAAAGCGAAGTCCCCCAGACCGGGGCCAGCGTCGCCTCGGTGGCGGTGGCGGCGCATGGCAGCATGCAAAGCGCGGCGGACAGAAAAAAAGGAAAAGTCGGATTGGTCTTCATCGGATTGTCCATTGAATTGTTCTGTTGCGGATACCAATCGAGACGGAGCGTCCAGACGGCCGCCGTGGCGCCGCCCAGTCAACAATCGGCGGTAGTCGCGATGCGTCAGCGAACCTGAGCTTCGACAGAGCGCGCCTCGCCCGACGCATCGCGCCAGGACAGGCGATAGCGCCCCTTGAAGCCGCGGAAGGACACGGTGCCGGAGGCGTCGGCCTTCACGGTGGCGCGGGTGCGCCACTCGGAGTTGATCAGTTCATCCAGCGCGAAATACGCCTTCTTCGGCGTCATGTCACGATTGAAGATGCCGGAGACCGAAGGCTCGCCTGGAGCGCCGCAGTCGTCAACGATGTTCCACCAGGTGATGGCAGTCATGTCCGGAAGCGAGAACCACAGACGATACAGATTGCGCGTGACTTCGGCCTGGATGACTTCCCCGCGCTCGTCGCCGCCGGGCGACGAGACTGTGATCTCGGAGAGGTGGATGGGAAGGCCATCGCGGGCGTGCGCGGCGGCGATCTGCGAGCGCACCTGCGTCGGGGAGCGAAGTTCGGAACCCTCCGCGATGCGGTTGACGTCGTCGGGATTGAACAGGTGCATCTGCATGCCCTGCATGTCGATCTTGTCGCCGCGCGCGAGCTGGTCGCGCGTCTGCTCCGCGTACGACTCCTGGAGTTCGTAGTCGTTGATCGAAAGCACGGTCTTTGCCGGGAACGCCCGCATGCACTCGCGGAAGGCCCAGTGGCAGTAGTCGCCGGGCATCCACGACTTGCGGCAGCTGCGAGAGAGAACGGCGCCGCGCCCAAGGCATCCAACTCGCCAGTCCACCGCGCTTTCGTTGCAGACGTCCCAGCTGTTCATGCGCTCGCCATAGCGCGCGGCGAGAGCGTCGATGCGGCGGCGCAGCGTCGATTCGACCACCGCCGGGAAGTCCGGCGGCAGACGTTTCAGAACCGTCTCCATGGGCTGCTTCAGGATCGAGACTCCGCTGCGGTCGTCGGTCAGCATCTCGGCGAGGATGGCGTGCGGCAGCTTCGCCATGAGCCAGTCCGGGTAGTGCCACTGGGTGTTTGACCAGACTATGGGATGACCGTGCTTCCAGACTCCCTTCTCCTCGCAGAAGCGGACGACCGGCTCGCTTGGCGGGCGGCGCCAGAAGCGCTGGAGCTTCGGCTCGCGGCAGGCGTTCCACCATGCCTCGGTGTCCTCCGGCCCCTCGTCAAAGCGCATCCTGCCCTCGACCGGCTCGAACGGACGCCAGTAGAAGGCGATGGTGCCGGAATTGAAGAGCGCGCCGTCGGCGAACGTGGAGTTCCAGCACGCCTTGTGGCGCTCGTTGGCCTCGTGCGAGCCGAGCTGGTTGAAGTTGAAGAGATGCGCGCCGAAACGGAAAGCGTGAGAAACCTGCTCGACCTTCACCTCTGCGCCGGCAGGCGCCCCAACGGGAATCGAGGCGTCCGCCTTGCGGTATTTCTCAATGTCGGCGTCGATGCGCGCCTGCTCTTCGGCATTCCAGCGCCCGTAGTAGGCGGCGGAAAGTGGCCCCTCGTTCTTCATTGCGTTTTTCTGCTCCTTCTGACTCGTTTTTGCTGGCAACCGCGTGGCGGTCTCCAACGTGAAAACAACATGCTAGGCTTGAAACTGCTTGAGAATCCGCCGGAAAAGCGGGGCCGCAAGCGCAGCGCGGGCATGGCGCGCCTCGTAGCCCGCCGGCAAATCGCGCGAAACCGCTTCGTCGGTCAGCGCGAACGGAGTGCGCGCCAGGTCGGACGCGTCCTTGGCGGAAATCCGGACAAGGCCGAGATCGGCGGCGAAAAAGACGACCTGCGCGATTTCCAGCGCCTCGCTCAGCTGCAGGGATGAACACCATGCGCCGGAGGCGATGGCGCGCCGGACGAAGTCGAAAAGATCCGGCGAGTGGCGGCGCAGGAGCGTGAGACGGGCGTTTTGCTCCTGACGCGCCAGTTCGCGGCACACGGCGTCCATGCGCCCGACAATGTCGCGCGCCGAACCGGCGTTGCGAACAGACGCGACGCGATAGAGGCACCCCGGGGCATCGAGCGGATTGTCCTCGGCCGGGAACGGGCCATATATCGGATAGACGTCAAAGCCAAGGCGATCAAGCGCGCGTAGCGACTGGTCGAGAGTCCGGGAAACGCAAAGGCCCATCAGACACACGTCGCAGGAAAGAACCATTCCGGCGCCGGCGTGGTCGGGATCTGAGGCGAGCCACCCGTATTCGTCCGAACGGGCGAACGGAGACACCTTGCCGATGGAATCCGCCAGAGAGGAAAGCGTCTTGAACTGGGCGGAGAACGGACCGTCCGTGCGGCAGAACAGCGTCAAATGATCCTCGCCGCCCACAAGCGCCAGAACCTGTCCGCGCTTGAGAACCATGACGGATGGGCGCCTTGTTGCGCCGCCGTCCCCGGCACCTTGTTCCGAAGCGCCGCCGCCGTCGCGAGGAGGAAGCGGAAACGGGTCAAGGACGCGCTCGACGAAGCGCAGAGGGGCGCTCTCCACCAAAAAGGAATCGGGATTCTCAAGATGGCGCGGAGCGGAAAGACCGGAAGACTTGCGAACGGCCTCCACGACGCGCTGGCGAACGACCGCGTCGCCCTCCGGAGACGAGCGCGGAGGGAAAATCGTGTCGGCCAGATTGCGATACAGCCCGACAGCGCGGTGCAGCAAAACAGTCCGGAACGGCAAATCGCCCCGCCAGTCGCGGGAACGGCGCGGCGCCCCGTTCCGGGTGCGTGGCCCTTCCATGACGCTAGTCCCCGGCCTTTTCAATGCCCGCCGCGCGGCGCGCCATCGCGATGCGCGCGGAGATTGCGGCGGCGTCCTCGTAGCGCTCCTCCGCGACCGCGCGCCCAAGCTCGGCGCGCAGCTGCCGCAGTTCGCGCTTGTGCATCGCCAGCCCCGGATCCTCGCGCGAACGCGGCTCGGCGGGAACCTGCTCGGAAAGAAAAGTCCTGATGTCGGCCCCGAAAACGGAGTAGCAACGCGGGCAGCCGAGACGGTGCGTCGCGCGAACCTCGCCGCGATCCATGCCGCAGACCGGACACGTGGCGTCCTCCACCCCATGTGCGCCGGGCAGGCGCAGACCGACGGAGAAAAGGATGTCGGTGATGGAGCGCGGAAGCGAGGGGCCAGGACCGCCGGAAGCGGGTGAGGCGGCGGTCGCCGCGCAGGAATCGCAGACAAACAGCTCGCGCATCTCGCCGTCAACCTTGCGGTTGATGGCGCGTGTCGCGTCGTTCAAATGGCAGATTTCGCATTTCACGGGCGTTGATTCTGCCACAAGCGCCCTGCTTTGGCAACCACAATTTCTTTGTTGCGCCTCAAGGGGAAATACCCTAGAATCGACGGCGAACGCGCGTTTGCGTTCCAACCAACATTCCAAAACGCCATGAAAAGCAAGTTCCTTTCAAGCGCGGCTCTGGCCTCTTTGGCTACAGCTGCCCTTCTCTCCGGTTGCGGCAAAGCCTCCGATTCGGGCAAAATCCGCATGATCACAGAAGCCACCTTCCCCCCATACGAGTTCCGCCAGGGCTCCGAAGTCGTCGGCATCGACGTGGAGATATGCAAGGCGATTGCCGCCGAACTGGGCAAGGAGCTTGCGGTTGAGGACGTTGAATTCGACTCCGTTCTCCCCTCCCTCATCGCCAACAAGGCCGAGCTCGCCGCCGCCGGCATCACGGTCAACGAAGACCGCAAGAAGATGGTCGATTTCTCCGATCCATACGTGGAGACCGGGATAGTCGTCATCTCCGCCAAGTCCGCCCCTGTCAAAGGCGCCGCGGACGCGAAGGGCAAGCGCATCGGAGTCCAGAACGGAACGACCTCCGCCGACTACTGCGTCGAGCAGCTTGGCCAGGAGCCGGACCGCTTCGACTCCCCGGCGAGCGCGTTCGCGGCCCTGAAGGCCGGCAAGATCGATCTCGTCATCGCCGACGTCGATCCGGCGGAGAACCTCGTCAAGGGTGACGCCGACTACGCCATCACCTCCGAGCCCCGGTTCCTCACGTCCGAGTGCTACGCCATCGCGATCAAGAAGGGCCAGCCGGAACTGCTCGCCACGATCAACAAGGTGATCGGAGAGATGAAGGCTTCCGGCCGCCTGGCTGCGATTTTCGAGGAATTCAAGGCCAAGGCCGACGCCCTCGCCGCCGGTTCCGGCGCCTGCGCCTGCGGCGAGTCGTGCCCGAACGCGGCCTGCGACAAATCCGCCTGCCCCTGCGCGAAATAGCCTTGCGCGGCGGCGCGCCGGCGGCTTTTTCGCCGACGGCGCGCCGCGCCAGTTTCCACCACCACGTCCCACATGCATCCGCTGACATTCGCAGCCTCCCTCGCCTCCCTGTCATCATGGTGGAGCGCGCAGTCGGAGAACTTCTACATCTGCTTCGTCAAGAACGACCGCTGGCAATACATCACCAACGGTCTGTGGCGGACGCTTGAAGTCGCGCTCTGCGCCGTTGTTCTAGGCGCCATTCTCGGCTTTCTGGTGGCGGTCGTGCGCTCGACGCACGACAAGCATGGGCGATTCGGATTCCTGAACGCCATTGCGAAAATTTACATCACGGTCATTAGAGGGACGCCAATGACCGTGCAATTGCTCATCGCCTACTTCATCGTATTCTCAAACCTCAACGACAAGGTTCTCGTCGCGATTCTGGCCTTCGGCTTCAACTCCGGCGCATACGTTGCGGAAATCATTCGCGCGGGAATCACGTCCATTGACGACGGGCAGATGGAAGCCGCCCGCTCCCTGGGACTTTCCTACACGCAGGGAATGTGCCGCGTCGTGCTTCCCCAGGCGATTCGCAACATCCTGCCTGCGCTTGGCAACGAGTTCATCGTGATGCTCAAGGACACGTCGATTGCATCCTTCATCGGGCTGGACGACCTCGCTCGCGGCGGCTCGATCATTCGCTCCCAGACGTATCAGGCATACATCCCATTCCTCGCCGTGGCCGCCATATATCTGGTCATGGTGATGATATTCTCAAAGCTTCTCGCAAGGCTGGAGCGCCACCTCCGGCGCACGGGCGGGAAATAGGAGACAGCCATGACGACACCCGCACAGGCAAAATCCGACCCGTTCCTTTCTGACCGCCCCGTCGTCGCCCCGGGCCGGCCGCTTCTAGAGGTCGAGAATCTGCACAAGAGCTTCGGATCCCTTCACGTGCTCCGTGGAATTACGACGACGATCCGCAAGGGCGAAGTGGTCGTGGTCATCGGCCCGTCCGGCGGCGGCAAGTCAACGTTCCTGCGCTGCCTCAATCTCCTTGAAGTCCCGACATCCGGCCGCATTTGGTTCGGCGGGGAGGAAATAGTCTCCGGGGGATCCCTTCGCCGTGACGGAACGGACGCGAACCTCTCCCACCGCGAGCGCGAGCGCAACCTAAACCGCTACCGCTCCGACATGGGGATGGTGTTCCAGCGCTTCAACCTGTTTCCGCACATGACGGTGATCGACAACGTGACGATGGCGCCGCGCATGGTGCGCCGCGTTTCCGCCGACGCCGCCAGGCGCAAGGCGATGGAATTGCTGGACCGCGTCGGCCTGCCAGACAAGGCGAACGCCTACCCGCAGCAGCTCTCCGGCGGGCAGATGCAGCGCATCGCGATCGCAAGGGCGCTGGCCATGGAGCCGCGCGTGATGCTCTTCGACGAACCCACGTCGGCTCTCGACCCGGAAATGGTCGGGGAGGTCCTCGCCGTGATGAAGGAGCTCGCCGCCAACCACATGACGATGGTGGTGGTGACCCATGAGATGAACTTCGCCCGCGACGTGGCCGACCGCATCCTCTTCCTCGAAGGCGGAAACATTCTGGAGGAAGGCACCCCGACGGAGCTGTTCGGATCCCCCAAGAACGCGCGAACTCGCGATTTTCTCGGAAAGGTGAAAAACTGAAATGCTGAAGGGAATCTCGCCACTCGTCTCGCCCGACATGCTATCCGCGCTTTCGCGCATGGGGCATGGCGACGAACTAGTCCTCGCGGACGCGCATTTTCCGGCCGAGACCTTTGGCCGCGGCGCCGTTGTCCTGCGCGCCGACGGGATTTCCGTCGCCCGGCTTCTCGACGCGATTCTGCCGCTTTTCGAGCTCGACTCCTACGGCGGGGCCCCGATGGTGACAATGGAGGCCGTTCCGGGCGATGCGCTCGATCCGGACGTCGAGGAGTCCTATCGCGCCGCGGCGGACAAGGCGGGATACGCATGGGCGAAGATGGAGCGCATGGAGCGCTTCGCCTTCTACGAACGCGCGAAAAGGGCATTTTTGATCATCCAGACCGGGGAGACCCGAAAATACGGCAATTTGATCTTGAGAAAGGGAGTGACGCCGTCATGATCACTTTTTTCGCCATTCTGAAAGCCTCCGTCCCGCCATTCGTCGGTTTTCTCGCCGCAGTCGGGCTCGAGCAGACCCTCTATCGGCTCGACAGGATATTCATGCCCCTGTGGCGCCCGGCGATGCTTTTCATCGTGGCGCTTGTGGCCCGCGTCACGTGGATCTGCTGGCAGGCCATGTCGCCAATGGACTCGCTGCTGACATACGGCGGGCCGGACTCGACGAACCTTCTCGTCTCGATCGTCGCGTTCACAATGGTCATCGCCGCCCTCACGATCTGGCTGGCCTGGGGTGGGGTAAAGCTGATCATGCGAGACTGGAACGCCGGACAACTTGAAAAATCCATCTCGTCTCTCCGTTTCGCGGTTCTAGGCATAGGCGCTTTCATGTGCGCGGCGTTCCTTCTCGGCCTATATTGTTCGCCGATCACCGAGGGCAAGTCGCTATGGGCCGTCCTTTGCGGGGACTGACGTCCCTGGCAGGAACGAGGCGTTCGATGGAGAGGAAGCATCAGGCCAGAAAGCCGCCGTCCGGCAACACGCGCGAACGGCTTTTGAACGAGGCCTGCAGGATCTTCGCCGAACGCGGCTATCGGAACACGCGCATTCAGGAGATCTGCGCCGCGGCCAACGCCAACATCGCCGCCGTCAACTACCACTTTGGCGGCAAGGAGGGGCTTTACAAAGCGGTCTGGGACCATGCCCTCGAGCATGCCGTGGCCGAGGACGCGGCCATTTCCGGCCCCCTCTCCGCGGACGCCGACCGCGAATGGCTCTACGAATACGTGCGCGCCTGCGTCCGGAGCGTGTTCGACACAGGCACCGGCGGCTTCCTGCGCCGACTCATGGCAAACGAGGCCGTGGACCCCTCCCCCGTTTCCGAGGAGGTTCTCGCCGAGCATCTCGCCCCCCGCCGCACGGAGCTGGCGGCGAGGCTGCGCCGAATGCTCGGACCTGACGCCACCGCGTGGCAGATCGGTTGCTGCGTTTTCGCGATCAATTCCCAGTTCACGGCGCTCGCGCTCAACCGAGCGGTTCGCCGCGCCATTTTCCGCAACGACGCCCCGACGGAGGCGGAGGCGGAGCATTTCGTGCGCGAGATCTGCGCCTTCACGATGGGCGGAATCCGCGCGCTCCGCGCTGTTCCGCGCCGCCCCGCCAGCGGATCCGCGAGTCCCGGCGCGGCGACGAATTCAGGCGCCGCAAGGAGCGGCACCGCGCGAAACGGCGCGGCAGCGGCCATGAAGGCTGGAGCAAAGGCGGGCGTTCTCGCCGCCCTGGCGCTGCTGCTTGCGCCTCCAGCCGTGGCCGCCCCCTCCCCCACCCCGTCCCGCCCGGCGAGTCCTCTGGAGGCGCTTCGCAGGGCGGAGGCGTCGCGAACGGCGTCGTCCGACGGTTCCGTCGCCGTTTCCGGCGAGGCGTTCACCTACGCCGACAGGTCGGTGATTCTGGGATTCGTTGAAGATTTTCGCACGGCGCTGGAAAAGGAACTCTTCGGAACATCCGGACCCGTTCCGGGTCCAAATTCATTCAGAACCGACGACTACCGCATCTTGGTTCGCTCCGACGCCCCTGACGCTCCCGCCAGCCTTCGTTCGAGCCTTTTGCCGCGCGTCGTCGGCGAACCTCCGCACACGTCGCTGATTGTTTCGGTCTCCGGACCGGTGTCCGAGCTCGACTCGCACGCGCTCGGGGTGGAAATCGCCGACGGACTGCTGCGACTTAGAGTCCTGGCCGCCGCGCGCGACGCCATCGCGGCCGGAGTCCCGTCCGCGGCCGCCGCGCGGCCACGCCCCTTCCCGCGATGGTTCGCGCTCGGACTTGCAAGACTGACCGACACCGCGCTGCGGCAAAGCGACTACGACGAAGTGGCGGCCAAGGCCGCAGTCGGGTCGCTTCCGCCTCTTGCCGAACTAATTGCCGCCGACTCTCCAGCCGCATGTTCGGATCCCGCAATCGCGGCCCAGCTTGTCGCCTTCTGGCTCTCCCGCCCCGATCGCCAGGCCCGATTCGCGGCGATCGGCGGCGCGCTTGCGTCCGGAGTTCCGTGGTCGCCATCGCTCTTTCTCCTGCACGGCATTGGCGTGGAATCGGAAGAGCGCGGGGCGGACGCCTTCGCCAAATTCATGAAGGAGCGCGCCGGAAAGGTCCTCACGCCCGGATCGACCTCCGCGGCCGGAGCCGAGGCGCTGCTCGCCTCGCTCCGCCTCGTGCCGGGGCGCGACGGCGTGCCGCAGGGCGCGGCGGCTCCGTCCGCTTCGACCTTGCCGCCCTCCGGCTCGCCACGGGGCGCCGACGCGCTCTCCGAAACTGGACAAGGCGCCAGCTTCCTGCCGCCGGAAGCGATCTTCCTGCCGGAAAACGCCGACTGGGCCCGCCCCGTCGCCGCCGCTCTTGAGCGCCGCGTCAGAGTTGCAGCCGCGGGACGCGGCGCGGCATGGGGCGACGCATGCGACAACCTTGCCGACATCTTCGCCGCCGTCGCCTCCGGCAACCCGCAAAGAGACGCACCGGCACAATTCAAGGCCGCAGAACTGGCGCTTCTGGCCGCCGCGGCGGAGGCGGAAGACGCGAACACGGCAACCACAGCTTCAACGGCAACCACAGCTTCAACCAAACACGTAAATCAATGAGAATTCTTGTTTGCATAAAACAGGTGCCGGGCACGACCCAAGTCGAGATCGACGAAAAAACCGGCACATTGAGGCGCGACGGCGTAGCCGCCAAAATGAATCCGTTCGACCTCTACGCCCTTGAAACGGCGATGCGCGTGAAGGCGGCCGCCGGACCAGACTCCGAAGTGACCGTCCTGACCATGGGTCCGCCCCAGTGCGAACAGGTTGTCCGGGAGGCGTTCATGATGGGCGCCGACAAGGGAGCGATTCTCTCCGACCGCGCATTCGGCGGCGCCGACGTGCTTGCCACCTCCTACACTCTCTCGCAGGGGGCGCGCAAGACAGGGCCATACGACCTCGTCGTCTGCGGCAAGCAGACAACGGACGGCGACACCGCGCAGGTCGGAGCGGAGCTCGCGGAGTGGCTTGGCATACCGCACGTCACAAACGTCAAGTCCGTGGACGACGTCGCTGCCGACCACATCGACCTCACGGTGGATCTTCCGGACTGCGAAGTGGCCCAGCGCATTCCATTCCCCTTCCTCATGACCGTCGAAAAGGGAATTTTCGAGCCGCGACTGCCGTCCTACAAGCTTCGCTGCGCCACGGAGGGACGCGAAATTCTCTGGCTTGCGCTCGCCGACATGCCGGACAAGGATCCGCGCCACTACGGACTCAACGGATCCCCCACGCAGGTCAAGAGGATTTTCCCGCCCGAACTGCGCGTCGAACGCATCGCGCTTGGCGGCGACGACAAGAAGAAGGCCGCCGCGCTTGCGGACCTGCTTGAAGAAAGGAAGTTTCTGCGATGAGCCACATCAGAATACACATGGACAAAATCGCCGACACGGCGGCGGCGAAGGCCCTCTGCCCGTTCGGCGCGATCGAAGAGGAACCCGGCGGCGGACTCGCCATCGGCGCCGGATGCAGGATGTGCCGGGCCTGCGTGCGCGGCGGCGGCGGCGCGTTTGAATTCGTTGACGACTCCGCGCCCGGCGTTGACAAGTCGGCCTGGCGTGGCATCGCTGTTGTCGCGGAACTTTCGCCGGAAGGCAAAGTCCACCCTGTCGCCCTGGAACTGCTCGGAAAGGCGCGCGAACTGGCGGCCGCCATCGGACACCCGGTGCTGGCCGTCGCCATGGGCGCTCACACGGCCGAGGCCGCCCGGACACTCCTTGGCTACGGCGCCGACGAAGTCCACGTTTACGAAGACCCGGCGCTGGAGTTTTTCCGCATCGAGCCATACGCGAACGCGCTGGAGGACTTCATCCGGTCCGTCCGCCCCTCGTCCGTGCTTGTCGGCGGCACGGCCAACGGCCGCTCCCTCGCGCCGCGCGTGGCCGCGCGCTTCCGCACGGGGCTTACCGCCGACTGCACGGTGCTTGGAATGTCGCCTTCGACCGACCTTGACCAGATACGGCCCGCCTACGGCGGCAACATCATGGCGCACATCAACACGCCGCGCCACCGCCCGCAGTTCGCGACCGTCCGCTACAAGGTGTTTTCGATCCCGTTCAAATCCGCCACGCGCGGAAAGATCGTCCGCCACGAGCTCCCTCCGGAAAAGCTTGCCTCCAGAATCGAAATCCTTGAGTGCCGTCCCAAGGCCGCCGAAAAGGGAATCGAAGAGGCAGAGGTTCTGGTCGTGTGCGGGCGCGGCGTCAGAAATCCAGGCGACATCGCGCTTCTTGAGTCGCTCGCGGCGCAACTCGGCGGGCGCGTGGCAGCCACGCGCGCGGTCGTCGAGGCCGGATGGATCGACTCAAAGTTCCAGATCGGACTCTCCGGCCGCACCGTGAAGCCCAAGCTCATGATAACCTGCGGCGTCTCCGGCGCGATCCAGTTCGTGGCCGGAATGGGCGGATCGGAGACCATCGTAGCGATCAACACCGATCCCAAGGCACCGATCTTCAAGGTCGCGCATGTCGGCCTTGTCGGCGACCTCTACACGATCGTCCCCGAACTCGTGGCGAAAATCAAGGCAAAGAAGGAGGCTGCGAAATGAACTTCGAAAAAATGCGGGAATCAGATCTCGAGGCGCTCCGCGCCATCTGCGGCGAGGCGCGCGTCACCCCTCGCGACGAAATAGGGGAAGACTTCTGCCACGACGAACTTGGCGGCGCATACAGCCGGCCCGACGCGCGAGTGTGCCCGCTCTCCACCGCCGAAATCTCGGCCGTCATGCGCTACGCGTTCGAGCGCAACATCCCCGTCACCGTGCGCGGCGGCGGCACTGGTCTCGTCGGCGGCGCTGTTCCTCTTGAAGGCGGCATTCTGCTCGACACGAGCATGATGACGAACATTCTGGAACTTGACGAGCGCAACATGACGCTGACGCTCGAACCGGGCGTCCTGCTCATGGACGTGGCGAAATACGTCGAGGAGCACGGCCTCTTCTACCCGCCGGATCCGGGCGAAAAGACGGCGACCATCGGCGGAAACATCTCCACGAACGCGGGCGGCATGCGCGCCGTGAAATACGGCGTCACGCGCGACTACGTGCGCGGGCTTGAAGTCGTCATGCCGAACGGGGACGTCGTGCAGCTCGGCGGCAAGGTCGTCAAGAACTCCTCCGGCTACGCGCTGAAGGATCTGGTCGTCGGCTCCGAGGGCACGTTGTGCGTGATAGCCAAGGCGATTCTGAGGCTCGTCCCGATGCCCAAGGCGAAAATATCGCTGCTTGTCCCCTTCCCCGGCGTCGAAGCGGCCATCAGGGCGATACCGGATGTCATCAAGGCGTCGTCCGTCCCGACCGCCGTGGAGTTCATGGAGCGCGAAGTCATACTGGCGGCGGAACGCTTCCAGGCCAGAAAATTCCCCGACAACTCGGCGGACGCGTATCTGCTGCTGACCTTTGACGGCGCAAGCAGGCAGGAAGTCGATCTGGCCTGGGAGACTGCGGCCAAGACGTGCCTCGGCGCCGGGGCGCTTGACGTGTTCATCTCGGACACGCAGGAACGCAACGAGTCAATCTGGTCCGCTCGCGGGGCTTTTCTGGAGGCCATCAAGGCGTCCACGACGGAAATGGACGAGTGCGACGTCGTCGTCCCGCGCTCCAACTTTGCCGAATTCGTCCTCTACTCGCACCGGCTTCAGGAAAAGCACGGCGTGCGCATTCAGTCCTTCGGCCACGCCGGCGACGGCAACATCCACATCTACGTGCTTCGCGACTCGTTGGGCGACGAGCAGTGGAGGAAAACCCTCTCCGCCGTGTTCGAGGACCTCTACGCCAAGGCTCGCCAGCTGCGCGGTCAGGTCAGCGGCGAACACGGCATCGGCTGCGCGAAGAGGCCGTATCTGGCCGAATCCCTGCCTCCGACGCTGCGCGCCGTGATGCGCGGCATCAAATCCGTATTCGACCCCAAAGGAATTCTGAATCCGGGCAAGGTCGTCTGAGCAAATGAACAACACAGAATCCACGAAGCCGTCCTCCTCGCAGGGCGGGCTTGTCCATGCGCCGGTTCCCGCCGAGCGCGTATCCCTCATGCATATCTCCCACGTCCACCGCGGCGGCGGGAAGTTCGAGCGTCCCGACAACACGCTGGAGACTTTTCTCTGGTGCTGGCGCAACGGCTCCGCTCTCGAATGCGACTGCCGACGCACCCGCGACGGGGTGGGAATCATGCTGCACGACGCCACTCTGCGCCGCACTGCGCGCGGCATATCCGAGGAACTCGCCTCGATGGACGTCTCCACGCAGCTGGACTGGGACAGCATCAAGGACATCGACGTCGGCTCATATCTCTCGCCGGAATTTTCTCACCACCGCATTCCGACCATCGACGAGGTGTTTGGCGCGATGAAGGGCCACCCCACCTGGCTGTGCATGGTTGACGAAAAGGGCATCGGCCCCGCGGAGATCGCGCGAAAGGCGGTGGAGGCCGGAGTCCAGGACCAGGTTTACTACACCGGGCAGGACTATTCCAAGGCCGTTGAATGGACCAGAATCCTCCCAGGCGGAAAGACGCTGCTGTGGATCGGCACCTGGCCGGTGCCCGCCCCTGACCACAACGAGGCGGACATTGCGCGATTCGAGTCGCATTTCGAGAAAATCATGTCGGAAGTCAGAGCCGGCGGCTTCGCGGGAATTTCAGCCGTCTCGCTTCACACGTATTGCAACCCGGACGCTGCCGAGAAATTCGTTCCGCGCGCATCCTACGTCGAATCTCTCGTGAAGGAGTTTCACGAGCATGGCATCCCTGTCTGCTCCATCCCCTTCGAGGGCGGCGAGCGGGAGCAGACGTATTTCGACCTCTTCGATCTCGGATGCGACGGATTCTCCTCCGACTATCCAAGCGTGATGTTCGCCGCAATCCGCGACCTCAAAAAGGCTGCGGAGCCATCAGCAAAATAGCGGCGGACCAGCAAATCCGCCCGCAAATGACGTTCCCGGCCATGGCGGCCCGGAACGTCATTTCTCTTTTTTGGGGGCCGGCTTGGCGGGACCGGGCCTGATGTGGCGCGTCAGAGCCGCGTTGTCGCCTTCGTAAACGTTGGAGTCCCAGGAATGGCCTGAGAGCCTGAACACCCGGTCGCGCCGCGAATCAAGATCGCGGCGAAGCGCCGTGACGGTCGGATACAGGCGGGGAAGGAAGTCCTCCAGTTCCGCCCTCCAGGCGTCGGGAGACTCTGGATCGCGGGGAATCGTGATCGAGGCGTATCCCCAGCGCGGACGGTAGGAGCGGAAGGCGTTGTCGAAAAGCATCCATCCGAGCCGCACCCAGTGATGGACCGTCTCCCGCTCCGGATTGAAAAGCCAGTAAACGTAAACGCTCGCGTTCTGCCCGGTCACCTTGCCGTCGGCGCCGCGCACCGGGTGCGAGATTTCCAGCACGCGCACCGACATGCGCGAGTCGGGGTCGGAAACGTCGTTCGGCACGTGGAGAGTGTATTCGTC
The DNA here is from genome assembly GCA_002448475.1 of Verrucomicrobia bacterium UBA6982. Lineage (GTDB taxonomy): Bacteria > Verrucomicrobiota > Kiritimatiellia > RFP12 > UBA3636 > UBA3636. The sequence goes on along the minus strand of DJYI01000049.1, from coordinate 47,933 downwards.
GGTAATGCGGTTACCCTGGGCGACAAGACAGCGCTGGGGCTTGTGGATTGAACGGCGCTCCATGCCAGAAAACACGAACGTGGCCATTACGTCCGGATGCCCGGCGCGGCGGTAGGCGCTGCGGAAAATCGGCGTGTTCTCCGGCAGAAGGGACATTTCACCCACGGAAATGTCGCCGAGAGGAGCGCCGCACATCGGGCATTCGGCGGCGTCGGGGGGGAGCGTCGAAACCAGAAACGAGGCCGCGCACTGGTCGCTCTGGCAAAAACGGACCTTCTCGCCGCTCCACGGCCCAAGCGTCGCGGGCATTTCGAGCGGCACGGGACCGGTTGGGTCGCCATATATCACCCTGTCGCCGGACAGGGCCGCAATGGTGGCAAGGACAAGCGCCAGCGCCGTCAGACCCGGTAGCGCCTTCTTTGCTTGAGCGAGCATAGCCTGGCCCCCCAGTCTTGGTTGATTGCCGTTCCGGCCGCCATAAGCAGCATGATCGACAGGAAGAAAACGATGTATCCGGAAAGATCGTGGTAAAGTTGCATCGCCAGACGCATCCCGATCCACTCCGCTACTACGCCGAGGGTGAAGATGCGGAGGGCGTTGGCAACCATCGCGAGCGGAACGGAAAGGGCGAAGAGAAGGAGCCTCTTGCCGGTCGTCCCCATCGTGAAATACGCATACGGCGCCGCAAGGGCGGTCATGGTAATGAGCGAGCGAAGACCGGAGCATGCGTCCGCGACGTCGAACTGGAATCCGCCGCCGGCCGCAGAATAGACGACAGTGCCGTCGCACGAGGCGGCTATGCCTATCCCCTTGAGGAGAAACGCGGCCAGGGCGCTGGAAAGCAGGCGCAGCGGCATCGTGAGATCGACAAGAATCGAGCCGCACAGGCAAAGCAGCGCATACGCGGCGGGAAAGCGCAGCAGCCGCGCCACCTCGCCGCCCCATATCGCCCACGGAATACCCCAGAACACGGCGACGCACGCCGCAAGCGACAGCCTGGCCAGTTGCGACCTATAGCCGGCCACATGCAGAAGAAGCCCGATGGCGACCATCGCCACGCCCCGCCACGAGGGCGAAACGGGAGCGGCAGCGAGGGCCCCGCGCTCGCGCCACGTCACAAGGGCGCCCACCGCCAGCATCGTCCAGGGAATGGCGCCGAAGTCATGGGCGTCGAGCCGCCAGTGCATGGCGACCCAAGAGAACACCGACACGCCCTCCTTGGCCGAATCGTTGCCGTAGAACGAAAAGAGGCAGTAGGCCGCGACCGTCGCGAGCAGGAAAAGACACCTGCGCGCGACGGTTTCGGGATTGCCGGCGCGGAGCCGGAAGGAGGCGGCGCCGGACATGGATCACTACGCCGCGGCGGCGCCGAGGCGGAGAATGCCGAAGATGGCGAACACCATCACGAAGATCGCGACGGTTTCGATGACGCCGATCGCGGCGAGGTAGTTCGTAAAGCCCTTGCCCGTTTCGGCCTGGGCGTCGGCACCGGCGGCGGCGGCCTGGCCCTGGAAAATCGCCGAGGCGCAGATGCCCGAACCGGCAAGAAGAGCCAGAACGAGAGAGGCGACTCCGGCTCCGGGGATCGGCTTCGAAGCCACATTGAGCAGCATCGACATGAGGATCATGCCGTAAAGAGTCTGCGTGAGCGGCGCGCCGACGAACGTGAAGAGCGTGTATGGCGCGGGCTTGTTCTGGGCGTAGCACTTCTTCCATGCTCCGATTGTGGCGCATGCCGCCTTGCCGATGCCGATTGCCGAACCCACGGCGCTGATGCCGACGACTGCGATCGCGCTTGCGACGCACAGAGCGGTGTCGTATTGCATTTCTTGTCTCTTCCTGTTTGTTGCGAAACTGCGGTTAAGCGGGCCGCTGTGGACCCGACGGCCCCGGATTCTACGCGAAAACGGACCCGGAATCAACAAGTCGGTTTTTTGCTTTTGGACGGGGATTGTGGCAGAATGCCCGGCCGTTCCTTTCGTGGAGGTTTCACTAAAATGGCAACGGCGATCGTTGGCGCCAACTGGGGCGACGAAGGCAAGGGCAAAATGACGGACCTGCTGGCCCGCGACGCGGACGTGGTCGTCCGGTTTCAGGGCGGCGCAAACGCGGGTCACACCATCATAAACGACAAGGGGCGCTTCGCCCTGCATCTGCTCCCTTCCGGGTGCTTCAATCCGAGAACTCTCAACGTCATCGGGCCGGGAGTCGCGCTCAACGTGCGCGCGTTCAAAAAGGAGCTGGACGATCTTCACTCCGCCGGAATCGATCCGCGCATCGCCGTTTCATACAGGGCGCAGGTTCTCCTCGACGTTCACAAGGAACTTGACGCGCTTGAGGAGATTCGACTGGGCAAGGCGTCGTTCGGCTCGACCAGAAGCGGCATAGCCCCCTTCTACGCGGACAAGTTCTCGAAGATCGGCTTTCAGGTGTGCGAGCTCTTCCACCTGCCGCGCATGAAGGACCGCATAAAGCTCTTCTGCGACCGGAAAAACCCGCTGCTCGTCGGCGTTTACGGCAGGCCGCCGCTCGATCCGGCCGCCGTGGAGGCGGAACTGGCGGAACTGGCGGAGATCGTCCGCCCCTACGCAACGGACACGAACAAGCTGCTCCACGACGCCATCCGGGAAGGGAAAAACATCCTGCTTGAGGGGCAGCTCGGCACTCTCAAGGATCCCGACCACGGAATCTACCCGATGGTGACGAGCTCGTCGCCGCTTGCCGGATACGCCTCCATCGGCGCCGGCATCCCGCCTTACGCGATCACGGACGTCGTGACAGTCGTGAAGGCGTATTCCAGCGCCGTGGGCGCAGGTCCGTTCGTTTCGGAGATATTCGGCGACGAGGCCGAGGAGCTTCGCCGCCGCGGCGGCGACAAGGGCGAATACGGCGCCACGACGGGGCGTCCCCGGCGCGTCGGATGGTTCGACCTCGTGGCAACGCGCTACGGATGCGAGATGCAGGGAGCGACGGAGATCGCGCTCACGCTCGTTGACGCCCTCGGATATCTGGACGAGGTTCCGGTCTGCGTGGCCTACGAAATCAACGGAAAGCGCGTCGATTCGTTCCCGCCCACGCCCTGGCTTGAGGATGCCAAGCCGATTGTTGAAAAGTTCCCAGGCTGGAAGTGCGACATACGCGGCGCGCGCGACTGGGACGCCATCCCCGAGGCGGCACAACGCTACGTGCTCTGGATCGAAAAGATGCTCGGCGTCCCGATCACGTTTTTCTCCACGGGGCCAGGCCGCAACGACGTCATCTACCGCGGCAAGCGCAAATGAAAGTCCTCTGCGTCGGAGACGTTGTCGGGGAACCCGGGCGGCGTGTCTTCAAATCAGTCGTCGCAGGACTGCGAACCAGCGGCGAAGTCAATGCCGTGGTTGTCAACGCAGAGAACGCCGCAGGCGGACGCGGATGCACTGCCGCGATTGCCGAGGAACTCTACGCCGCTGGCGCCGACGCCATCACGCTCGGCGATCACACGTGGGACCAGAAGGAAACTGCGGCGTGGATTTCCTCCGACAGGCGTGTCGTCCGCCCGGCCAACTATCCGTCCTCATGCCCGGGACGCGCCTGGACTCTCGTCCAGACCCCGGTTGGGCGCCTAGTCGTGGCCTGCGCTCTCGGGCGCGTGTTCATGAATCCGGTGGACGATCCGTTCGCGGCGCTTGACGCCCTTCTTTCCGGCCCCGTTCCTCGGGACGTGCCGATTGTCGTGGACATCCACGCGGAGGCAACAAGCGAAAAGATTTGCCTCGGGAGGCACCTTGACGGACGCGTCTCGGCGGTGTTCGGCACTCACACCCATGTCCAGACCGCCGACGCGACTGTGCTGCCCGGTGGAACCGGCTATCTGACTGACCTCGGAATGACGGGGCCCGTGGATTCCGTGATTGGCCGGGAGATCGCCGCCGTCGAAAGGAAGTTCATCACCGGCATGCCTCAGAAATACGAGATAGCAAAGGGGCCGGCAGCTCTCTGCGGCGCAATTTTCGACATTGATCCAGACTCCAGGCGCTGCCGCTCGGTTTCCCCCGTGCGCTACGCCGAAAAGTAAGGGCACGTCGAAGGAACTGTTAAGCGCCCCTTTCAGGACAAATGCCAACCGGCCCGCTTCCGCTCCGGCTTGCCACAATGGCTGTCAGGGGAGGCCTGGCGGCACAGGTTTTCCGAACTTGGCGTATTTTTCCACTCCAAGGGGGTGATATGGGAGCCAGTCGATTCGCTCGACGTGGCGAAGCTGGGCGACGAACGCCCGAATTGCCGCGAGGTCTGTGTCCGAGTCGTTGAGTCCAGGCACGACGGGGCAGCGGATCCAGATGCGAGCGCCAGCGGCATCGAGACGACGGAGATTGTCGAGAATTCGTGCATTATCAACGCCCGTGAGTACCTTATGCCTTGCACCATCCATGCATTTGAGGTCGTAAAGGAAAAGAAGTTTGCTGCGAACGGTGCCGTCTGCCGCATGGGGAGAATCCTGCTCAGTCCGGGCTACTGCGTCTGCGGCGGCCAGCACCGCCTCGAACACGCTCCATGGCGCGAAGCCGCTCGTGTCGATTGCGACGCCGATGCCTTCGGCGAGCGCCGCCGCCGCGAGTGCGGTGGTAAAGGCAGGCTGCGCGAGCGGTTCGCCGCCGGTGATGGTGAGCCCGCCACCGGACGCCGCGTAGAAGACCTTGTCTCTGCGGACTTCTTCCATGACCGTTTCGACCGTGGTTTCCATTCCGCAGAGTTCCCCGGTCGTGACGGCGCGCTCCGGCTCGAATTCCTGGGATTCCGGGTTGTGGCACCAGCGGCAGCGCAGCGGGCACCCCTTCAGAAACACGCTCGTGCGCAGTCCTGGTCCGTCTTTCGCGACTCCCCGCTTGATGTCGAAGACGACGCCTCTTATTCCCTGTGGATTATCCACGTTCCTTGCCCGAACATTCAAAACGGTCAAACGGTCAAACGGTCAAACGGCTTCCCGGATGAGCCTGTCCACGACGAGCTGCCGGAACGCGGGCGACAGGGAGTTGAAGTAGGCCGTGAAGCCCGTCACGCGCACGACGAGGTCCGGGTGCTTGGACGGATCCCTGTGCGCTTCGAGGATTTTCTTCGCGTCGACGACGTTGATGTTGACGAGCGTCCCTCCGAGCGCGAAGTGCCCCTCGATGAGCGCCATGACCTTCTCGGCCGCGTCCGGGTCGTTTGCCAGCCCGATGTCCACTTCCAGCTGCCATGGCGCGGTGTTGCCGTAGCCCGGTTGCACGGAGGCGATGGCGGCGGCCATGGCCGTGAGCGCGCCGTCCTTGCGGAAGCCCGGCAGCGGGTTGGCGCCGTGCGAAATCGGCTCCCCGGCGAGGCGGCCGTTCGGCGTGGCGCCAACGGCTTTGCCGAAGCGGATGGTGTCCGCCCACGAGAACCAGCCCGGGATGAGCTTGAAGCCGTTCGGGGTCGTGCGGCCGGCGACTTCGGCGCGGAGGATTTCCGTAAGGCGCACCGCCCAGCGGTCTGCGGCGGTGCCGCCCGCTCCGTATCGGCCCGCGCCCTGGACGAGCGCCCGGATGCGTGCCCCCTCCTCGCCTTCGAAGTTGGCGGCGACGGCGGCCTTGAGCGCGGCGAACGAAAGCGCCTTCTCCTTCACGACCCGCTCCTCGATCGCGCCGAAGCTGTCCGCCACCACGGCCAGCCCCGCGCCGTCGATCGCCATGTTGTAGTAGGTCGCTCCGCCGTGCGAAACGTCCATGCCCTTTTCGATCGGGCCGTGCGAGAGGAGGTTGAGCATCAGCTCAGGCTCGTTAAGATACTGGTGCGCGAGATGGAAGTCGATGCCGCGCGCGGTGACGTCCACTGCGGCGCGGAAGTGCCGGACGTAGTTTTTCTCGAGATCCTCCGGACGCTCCGTCTCGGCGAACGCGACCTCGAAGACCTTGGCGACGTTGATCTTCACGACGTCGTTGAGCGTGTATTCGAGCCCGGGAAGGCTCATCCAGTTGCAGCCGACGGCGATGCGGCGGCGCGCGAGCTCGGCGGAGTAGCCGCTGCGCATGAAGCCCTCGACGAGCGCCTTGTCGCCGGAAAAGCGCGGACAGCCCTGCCGGTTGGCGAGAAGTATCTCCACGCCGCGCCGGAAAAGACGGCGGTCCATGCCGTCCCAGACGCGGATCGTGAGGTTGCACGACGCCTTGAGCTTGCCGGCCGCTTCGAGGATGAGGTATGAGAGAGGCGACGTTTGGTCGCGGCCATCCGCGTCCGGTCCGCCGATCTGGTAGTAGTGCGGGTCGTTGAGCAGGAGGCAGAAGACGAGAAACTCCGCGTCTTCGTCGGTGAGAAGTCCCGCGGCCTTGTCGCGCTCGTAGTAGGGGCGCAGCAGCTCGTCGAGCTGCCCGCCGGCGCCGTCGCGGTTGTAGGTGCGCGAGGCCATGTTGAAGACCGCGATCCACTGCACCGCCTCGCGGAAGGTGCGGGGCGGGGCGTCCACGATCGCGTAGCACGTGCGTGCCGTCTCTTCAAGGTTGGCGCGGCGCGCGGGGTCGTCCTCCGACATCGCGCGATCGTCCGCCGCCGCGGCTAGATGCCGGATCCAGGTCTGCACGCCGAGGATCGCCTGCTCTTCGGAGTCGAGGAGTTCAAGCGCGTAGGCGGAATCCGCAAGCGCGGCGCTTTGCGCTCGCCCTTGCGTCAGGACGGACGAACTGCCGGCGATTTTGGGTTCAATATTGACATTTGTGCCATTTGAGACTTGCGAACGATTGTCATTTGTGAACACTGGCTTGGCGGCGATCGTTCGCCGCGAAGCTCGCACCTTCGCGAGCAGCCCGCCCCAGCCGAGGTCGAGGCCGATCTGGTAGTCCGGGGCGAAATGGGCGTCCTTGCCGATGCCCGGCGTGATGTCGTATTTTTTCTGCTCCGGCTCCAGATGCGAGTAGTCGAAGGCGAAGTTGGAGCGCGAAAGCTGGTATCCGAGGCGCATTCGGGAAAGCATGAACATCCAGCGCCCGGCGATGGCGTCGTCTGGGTCGATGTAGCACGGGTGGTTCTCCATGAGCCAGCGGAAGTTCGCGGCCCAGGCGCGCGGGCCGGACCATTGGCCCGTCGCGTCGCGTGCCGGAAGCTCGACCTTGAACGACGCCGGGGGCAGGACGAGCCCGTAGTCGTCCTCGTCGCGCGTGCCGAGCGCGGCGAGTTTCGCCTTCGTCTGTTCGATCTTGCGCGCGGTGAGGCGCGCCATGCGCGCTGGATAGTTCGATTCGTCGGTTGCCATGTCGTCGCGAATTTCGGATTCCGGAATTTCAAACGCGGAAGATTATCCGACTCCCCGCGCTCCGCATCGTGACTTGTGCGAAAAATAAAAACGCGATTTTTGCGAAGGCGCACTGGACTTGCAGTGGCTCCGCCACGCGAAGCCGTTTGATCTGGAACGGCCTCTCTCGCCGTTCGCGACGCTTTCGCCTGCATGTTTTTGCGGGCGAGAACTGATACATGTATAAATTTTTGTTGACTTTACTCGGGGGGATGCTTATTCTGCCTCCCGTCACGCGACACCGCGACGATTCACGGAAGCCGGCGCTGACTTCTGCGACGAGTCCGTGATCAAAGGTCCTAAGGGCCGCTTTAAATGAGAAAGCATCTTCCACCATACGCCAGACTGGCCGCCCGACTCCGCGGGCTCATAGAGGAACAGCACCTGCCGCCTGGCTCATGGCTTGGCACCGAGGTGAAGTTCGCGGAGGAGAACGGCGTCTCGCGCATGACAGCCCGTCGGGCGGTGCAGTCACTCCTGAACGAAGGTCTCGTCGAACGTCGTGCCGGGCGCGGCGTGTTCGTCCGCGACGAAAGGGGGACGGCGCGCACGGTGCGCTTCATTGCCGGCAACCTGCTCTGGGCGCCAGCAGTGCGCGTGGCGCACGCGGTGCAGGAAGGCGCGGCTGCGGAAGGTTTGGATGTTTCGGTCTTCGACGGTCGCGGCGACCTGGACGTCGTCGTCACGGCGATTCTTGAGTTGCCAACCTCCGGTGCCGCAGGTGCGATTGTCATGTCCCAGCACGATTCCGCGTTCGACAGCGCGCTCAAGGCGCTGGCAGAGGCAGAATTCCCGTTCGTAGTCGTAGATCAGACTCTCGCCGACCTGCCGGGCGCGTCCGTTTCGTCGGACAACCGCGCGGGCGGGCGGCTCGCGGCCGAGGCGCTGCTCGCCGCCGGGCACCGCCGCCTCGCGTTCCTGGGGGACCTCGCGGCGGACACGACGGCGGAGCGCGCGCAGGGCGTGGCCGACGCCTGCGCCGCCGCGCTCGTGCCGCCGCCCGTTGTCTTCAACATCCCCGGCCAGCGCTTCGCCAACTGGGAGCCGGTCATCCGCGAGCGCATCGCGGAGATGCTCCGCATGCGTCCGCGCCCGACGGCGCTCGCGTGCAGTTGCGACGCCGTGGCGCTCCACGCGATCCGCGCCTTCTCCGACGCCGGGCTCGCCGTCCCGCGCGACGTGAGCGTCACGGGCTTCGACGACGACCCCATCGCCGAATGGTCCTCGCCGGCCCTCACGACCGTCCGGCAGGACTTTTCCGAAATGGGCCGCCGCGCCCTCGCCGCCCTCGCCGCCGAACTCGGGAAGGCGACGGGGAAGACCTCCGACCACCCGGACGGAGACGACCTGCACATCGCCGTCCCCGTCGCGCTCGTCGAGCGCGCCTCCATCGCGTCCCCGCGGCGCCGCCGCCCGGCCGCCCTTGCCGTTTTTTCACGCGAACTCCATTGCGATCGGTAGCCATCCATCGCAATCGACAGCAACCGACATTCACCAAAACAAACACGCAAACACCATGAAACCACACGCCCTCCTCACCCTCACCTCGCTCGCCCTTCTGTCGGCAGGACTCTGCCCCGTACACGCCGACACCGGCTGGCTTCAGACGACAGCGGGAACCTACTCCTTCACCGATATCGAAAACTGGCAGGACGGCATCGTCTCCGGCCTCTTTGGAGACAATCTGACGTCCAAGGTCACGTTGAACCTAACCTTTGATCGAGACTGGACCTTTGGCGAGAACGGACTTTCGTTCGCTCATCCCGGAGAGGTGACGTTCATCCTTCGCGGCTACGGAACGGACCGTACGGCCACGTTCGCATCCGACATGGCCTGGGCTCCGCCGGCGACCAAAGGAAACCTGGTGTTCGGCTCGGCGACTGCCGGGCAGCACCTGGACATCGATCTGGGCGGCGGGACGCGCACACTCTCCTCGACCTTTCCCGTGTCCTTCTACAACACCCTCTCCAACGGAGACCTCATGCTGGAGGGAACGGCCAATCCCTTCGGTTTTTATGGCGCGTCAGCCCTCGCCGGAACGGGGACGATCACGCTGCGCAAGTCCGCCGGCAACACGGCCATGCCGATTCTCCGCATCGGCGAAGAAAGCGGTTCGGACGCCGGGCGCCGCATCGCGTCCACGCTCCGGCTGGAGGCGGGAACCGTCCAGTTCTACGCCCGGAAAAACGGCAGCGGCGCGGAGGATTCCTTCGGCACGGTCCAGCTCGCATCGTCGCCGAAAACCGCTCCGGGCGACTACCAAGGAGGGTATCCGGTGTTTTCGTTCCGGAGTTCGAGCAAGCCGTTGACCGTTCGCGTCGGAACTTTCGACAGGGTGCACGACACGCTTCTGGACATCTCGGCCAACAACTACACCCTTCTGGGCAGCGCCGAAGCGGCCAACGCGGTTCGGCTGCTCGTCGAAGATGGCGTCGAAACGGTCGGCGGCAGCGCCGGCACGACCTCCTGCGCGATCGTCCCGTGGGCCCGCATCGCCGAAACCGGGTTTGCCGTCTACGATGCGGCAAACGGCTTCCGCGCGCTGTCGGCCGACACGGAGCGCCGAACCATTTCCGAAGCGTTCGAGGGCGAACTCGAAACCGAAGGCGAAAACGTCTACATCGCGTCCGGGGTCTCGAAAGTCGAGTTCACCGGGCAGCGGACGGTCGTGAACAGCCTCGCGACCGGCTACGCGACCGTCGCGCAGGAAGTCGTCGCCACGAACGGAACGCTCGTCGTCACGTCCGGAGCGGTCATGCTCGACAGCAACCAGCGCGTCTGTCTTCGCGCGAACCTCGACTTCGGCGGGCGCCGGGGCTACTTCACGAATCGCCCGGGAAAGTATTCCGAACTGCACGGATCGGTTGCCGGATCGTCCGGCATCACGTTCGGATCCATTCCGTTGGGTACTCCGCAGGTCCCGGCCACCTACCCCGGCCAAGGCAGCCTCTCGGTCTATTCGACGGGAACCTTCACCGGTGATGTGACCATTGTCGGGAACGTCTGGCTCCAGAGCGACTCGTTCCTGCCTTCCGGCAATCGCACGGGCGACACCGTCGTGGACGGAAACCTCCGTATCGGCAATGCCCCGGCGTTCACGATGAACGGACTCCGCGGCCGCGGAACGATCACCCTCAACAACAGCTTTAACTCTTCCATCGTCGTCGGCGACAACGATTCCGACGCCGATTTCGAAGGTAACATCAACCGCACCGGCGGCACGCTGGCATTTCGGAAGATCGGCGAAGGAACGCAGCGCATCGGTGGCTCGATCACGCTCAACGGCACCCTTGCCGTCGAGAAAGGGACTCTTCTGCTTGATGGCGATGTCACCGGCACATCGCCATCCGTCGCCGCCGGGGCGGCGCTGGGCGGCGCCGGCTTGATCACCGGCAACATCACCTTCGCGGAAGGCTCATCGCTGGCGGTGGCGGTTACCGACGGCGCCGTGCCGTGCCTCACAGTGAACGGCGAGGTGACGGGCTCCGCGGGCGTGGTCGTCTCCGGGGAACTCCGCGACGGTACTTCCGCCTGCATTCTCCGTTCGGATTCGCCGATTGCCGCGACCTTCACCGCCACGTCCAGCAGGATTCGCCTGGAAAAGCGCGTCAACAACACCGAGCTCTGGGTTGTCAAGCCGGACTCCTCCACAGTGATCGTGTTCCGGTAGAGGCGGCTTCCCTCTCACCTCTTCCCTCTCACCTCTCACCTCTTACCTCTCCCCTCCCATGGTCCGCTCCCCCCTCAACCCCGTCCTCTCCGCGAAGGACGTCCCCTTCGACGCATCGCTGGTTTTCAACGCCGGCGTTTGCAAGTGGCAGGGAGAATACGTGATGCTCTTCCGCAACGACTACGGATCGACGGAGTCGCAGTGGCGTGAAGCGGCCTCCAGGGGGCTTCCGTTCCCCGGTTTGTCAACAAACCTCGGCATCGCCCGCAGCCGGGACGGCGTGCGCTGGACAGTCGGGCCCAAGCCAGTCCTTGAATTGCACGACGACGAGATACTGCGCGTCTATGATCCGCGCCTTACCGTGGTCGAGGGTCGCGTCGTGCTCTGCTTCGCGATGGACACCCGGCATGGCCTGCGCGGCGGCGTGGCGACCACGGAGGACTTCGAGCACTTTGAAATCCGGTCGCTCTCCGTTCCGGACGACCGCAACATGGCTGTCTTTCCGGAGAAAATCGGCGGGCGCTACGTTCGGCTCGAGCGTCCGATGCCGGTCTATTCCCGCTACGGGAAAACCGAGGCGTTCGACATCTGGCTCTCAGAGTCGCCCGACCTTCGCTTCTGGGGCGAATCCCGGCTCGTCATCGGCGCCGAAAGCGTGCCCTACGCCACCACGAAGATCGGCCCGGCCGCGCCGCCGATCCGCACCACGAAGGGCTGGCTTGCCACGTTCCACGCCGTGCGCGTCGTCGATCGCGAACTTGCCTCGTGGGAAGGCAGCTGGCACAAGGAATACTGCGCGGGACTTATGCTGCTCGACCTCGACGACCCGTCGAAGGTCATCGGCCTCTCGCGCGAGCCGATCCTACCGCCCGTCGAGCGCTACGAGACCTCGGGCTTTCGCGGCAACGTGATCTTCCCCGGCGGCATGATCCTCGAAGACTCCGGCGAGGTGAAGATCTACTACGGCGCCGCCGACACGGTCGAATGCCTCGCCACCGCCGACGTCGGGGAACTGCTCTCGCTCTGCGCGCCTCTTGGCTGAAGCCCGGCGCGCAAAACAGACTTCGCGACGCGCAATCTTCGGAACCCCCAACCATGAAACGGATTTTCAACGCCCTTTCCCCGGTCCGGTCGCGCAGCCGGTTCCGTGTCCGAGGCTTCACCATCGGATTGTTCGTCCTCCTGGCCCTCTCCGCTTCCAGTGGCAACTTGATCGAGAACCCCGGATTCGATGGCGCTGCGACGGCGCCCGACGGCTGGCCGGCGCCAAATCCGGGCAAGGGCATAACATACGAGACCGAGGACGGCAACCGCTTCGCGCGCATCCACTCGGACGGCGGCACGGCGATGATCTACCGCGAAATCGCGATTCCCGAAAGCGTCGAGGCTCTGCGCCTCGCGTGGCGCTGGCGCGTCACGGGCCTCAGGAAGGGCGACAAGCCCTGGTTCGACGCGCGGATCATGATGGAGTTCATGGACGGCGCGCGCAGAAAGGTGGGCGGGGCGCCTGGAGCGCCGAACCGCGGCAAGGACACCGACGGCTGGGAGCAGGGAGCGAAGGATTTCCTTGTGCCGCCCGAGGCCCGGATTCTGAAGTTCATGCCGTCGCTCCTCAATGTAACGGCCGGGACGCTCGACATCGACGACATTTCACTTGAACCAACCGACCCGGCCGATTTGCGTGCGGCTGCGGAGAAACGCGCGGCAGAAGCGGCCGCCAAGGCGAAGGCCGAACTCGCGAAGCGCCGCGCCAAGTGCGCGGCCCGTCTTGAAAAGACCGGCAGCCTCCTCCCCGGAGATGGCACGATCGTCCTCGAACAGACCGAGCCAGGCAAAATGCTCTGCAAATACCTTGTGGCCTACATCCCCGAAGGCACGGAAGCGCTGCGCCTCTCGTGGCGCGAGAAGATCACCGGACTCGTCAAGGGCGAGAAACCGTGGTTTGACGCGCGGGTCATTGCAGAATTTCTCGGCCCGGACGGCAAGAAAATGAGCGGCGTCCGGCATCCGCAGCCCGCCTACTCGCAGAAGGACAGGCCCGAATGGTTTGAACGAAAGCTCGAATTCCTCGTGCCGGAAGGCGCGACGGCGATTGCGGTGATGCCAAGCCTCTTCCAAGTGAAGGCCGGGCATTACGAAATTGAAAACCTCGTTCTGGCCCCGACGGACGCCGAAGGCCCGCGCCAGGCCGCCGAGATGCGCGCACGTCAGGAGGCCGCGCGCTACGTGCCGCCGGAGGAGCCAAATCCAGCCAAGTTCCCGCGTCCGCTGCATGTCGAAGGCCCGAAGCTGCTTGACGACGCCGGAAATGAAGTCTGGCTCCAGGGGGTGAGCCTCTCGGGGACCGAGAGCGTCGCGCACGACAGGCAGGCCGAGAAATCGACACTCGTCGCTATCGAGGATTGGGGCGCAAACTGCATTCGCGTTCCGGTAAAGGACGACTTCTGGTTTGGTAAGACCGGCTACCAGAATGACGGCGGAAAAGAATACCGGGCGCTGATTGACAGGATCGTGACGCTTGCCGCGAACAGGGGCGCATACGTCGTGCTCGACCTGCACAGGTTCAGGGCGCCTAAGCCAGAGCACGCGGAGTTCTGGAAGGACGCCGCCGCGCATTTCAGGAACCACCCTGCCGTCCTTTTCGAACTCTTCAACGAGCCGCACGGCATCGGCTGGGACGTGCTGGTGAACGGCGGCTGGGTCGGCGAAGCGGGGCAGCATGACGAATCGGCCTTCCTGACCGATGCCGAGAAAAAGGCGAACGCGGGCTTTGAAAGCGTCGGCCTCAAGGGGCTTCTCGCGGCGGCGCGCTCGACCGGCGCGCGCAATCCGGCCATAGTCTCAGGCGTGTTCTGGACCAACGACCTCACAGGCTGGGACCAGGGCTGGGCGATGGACGACCCCGACGGCGACGGGATCATCTACTCGTGGCACACCTACAACTGGCATCCGGGCTGGGCGCGTGTCCTGCCAATAGCGGAGAAGCATCCGGTATTCGTTGGCGAATGCGGCGGCGACGAGAAGAAGATGGACTTCATCAAGCACTCCGACCAGGAGGACCCGAACACCTTCTGCCCGGATCTGCTGGGCTTCATCCAAAAGCACAGGCTTCACTGGACCGGCTGGTGCATGCACACCGGTTCCACGCCGCGTCTTCTGCTCGATTGGGACTACACGCCGACACCATTCTGGGGCGCATACGTCCGCCGCGCCCTTTCCGGTGAGCGCTTCCCCGTGAAGCGCATTCGATAGACGGCACCGACGCTCGCCATCGCGGGGGAAAGACAATGGCTGGAACGGTCCTGTTTCTGAACGGCAGCGGGGAGAACAACACGCGGCGGCGCAAGCTGGCCGGCATCCTCCGCTTTGCGAGGATGCGCGGCTGGGAAGTCGCGGCGCTGAAATCCTCGGAGTCGCGGCCGGAAAACGTTCGCAGGCTTCTGAAGGACCGCCGTCCCGTCGGCTGCATCGTGGAGAGCTCCTCTGTGCGGCGATTTCCCAGACCGGCCCTTTTCGGCTGCGTCCCCGCCGTGTGGCTGGATCCGCCCGAGCCGCGTTCCCTGGGCGGCGCGGCATGTGTCGCGTGCGACAACGCCGCCGTCGCGAAGACCGCTTTCCGCGAACTCGCGGCGGGGCTTCCGCCATGCTATGCCGCGGTCCCGAGCCACGGAATGCAGCTGTGGAGCGCGGAGCGCATCGATGCGTTTCGGGAACTCTGCGACGGCGCTGGCGCCGCGTGCCACCTTTTTACCGCGATCCGCGTGAGGCCGGGCCACGTCACCGACGACCTGGTGCGCCGCCGCCGCCGTCTCGCGGAATGGGTCGCGACCCTGCCAAGAGGCTGCGCCGTCTTCGCCGCGAACGACTTCTCGGCGCAGGACGTCGCCTTCGCCGCCCGCGCCGCCGGGCGCTCCCTTCCGCGCGATCTGACGCTTGTCGGCGTCGACGGATGGGGCGACTCCGACGGCGAAACGGCCATCGCGGGCGTGTCGTCCGCACAGCTTGACTTCGAGCTTGCGGGCTATTTGGCAGCCCGCCTCCTGGCCCGACTCGTGGACGCGGGGGCTTCTGGCGGTTGCAAGGATGCCGCGACGGACGACCTCTCGGCGCGCTTCGGTCCGCTGTGCATCCTGCGGCGCGAGTCCACGCTTGGCCGCGGTCGCCGCGACCCGCATGTCCTCAAGGCCGTCGAGATCATCCGGAAGGAGGCCTGCGGAGGGATCACGGCGGCAGGTCTCGCCGCGCGGATTCCCGGCTCCCGCAAGCATTTCGAACGCCGGTTCCGCGAGGCAATGGGCCACTCGGTGATGGACGAGATCATGCATGTGCGCCTCCAGGCGGTGAAGGACCTGCTTGCCAGACCTCAGCCGCCCATCGGTGCCATCGCCGACTTCTGCGGCTTCGGCTCGCAGGTCGAGCTGCGCATCGCCTTTCGGGCTCGCACGGGCATGTCGATGCGCCAGTGGCGCAAGAACCATCTCGGATAGCGCGACAGGGCGAACTTTCATGCGTTCGCACGGTTCGCCCGAGCGGCGCTTCACGAACGGCCAGCGACCGTTCAGTCCAGAGGATTCGAGAGGACGCGAAAGCCGGCGTCTACGAAATCGCGGACGTTCCGGGTGTGGAATTCGTCCACCCCCCAGTGCCGAAGCGTCTCGGCCAGACGCATGTCGTGTATTCGGCGGCGGGCGAAACCGGGAGCGGCGGCCCGGCTCCAGACGGCGTTCATCGCGTCCGGGCCGGAGGGGATGTCCACGACCGCCCATGCGGGGTTGCTTCGATACGCGGAGACGACGGACACGGCCTCGGGCGCAGTGAGCGGCCGAGTCTGCACGACTGGGTTCCGAAGCAGGCAGTACAATTCGACCAGCACCTGCTCGGCAATCACGAAACGCTGGTCTTCGGCATGCTTGGAAACGAACGCGGCGGCGGCGGCGTGGTTCGGATCGTCCGGGTTGGATGCGGCGAACAGAATGTTGGTGTCGCAGGAGACCATGGCGAACGCCCCCTCATTCCTGGTCGGCGGCATAGATGCGCTCGCGCCAGTCCTCGGCGGAGAACGGATCGGCCTTGAGTCCCGTGGATCGGCAGACCGGTGGCTCCCAGCGCCGACTCGGCGGCCCGTCTTCGGCGAGGGGATGGATCGCCAGAAAGAGTTCCAGCGAGTTGCGGCAAAGTTCCGCCATGCTGATTTCGCGGATTGCGGCGAAGCGCCGGGTATGGGCGTAGAGGGCGTCTGGGAGTTGGATTTGCGTGCGTATCATGCCACAAATTCTACATCACAGCCGATTTGATGTCAATGGAATTGAAACGTTCGGCGTCGGGTTTGTTGGCGAGCGCGTCGGGCCGTCGAAGTGGAATGTTTTTCGTCGAAATAAGTTTTGCTCCAAAATCAACGCTTTTTGCAAGGAGATGCGTTATCATCGTTCCCGTTGCCGCGCAGTTCGCCCCGGACGGGGCGGATGCCGGGCGACATGGTCAACAACAGGGAACAAAACGATGAATCGCAATCTTCTCTTGTCCGTCTTCGTGGCTTCCGCCGCGATTTTGACAACTTCGGCGGGAACGCCGGACAAGTTCGTCCGCTACGTCGAATCGACCGGTTCGCAATGGATCGACACCGGCGTCGTCGGACGCCACGGAACCAAGGCCGAATGCAAGGTCGAGTGGATGAACCTCGCCGACTCCGCATTCCTCGCCTCCGGATACTGGTCGAGCGACACCCGCTTCTACGCCTGCTGGTGCAGTTCGACGTCCGGCAACATGTTCACGGCGCAAGGAAAGGGCGACAAGGTCAACAACGGGCAGGATCTGCTGTTTGAGAAAAAGCGCGTTTACACCTACGCGACGGACTTCTCCGCCGCAGACGCGAACAACTATTCGACGAATACGGTCATCATCGACGGCACGAAGGTGTTTTCAAAGGACTACACCGCGCTCGATACCGGGCTGAACCTCTACGTCTTCGCCAACAACCAGAACGGAACGGCGGCGGGCTTCTCCAAGACGCGCTGCTATGGTCTCAAGATCTGGCAGGACGGAGCGCTCGTCCGCGACTTCCGCCCCTGCGTCCACGGCGGTCGCGCCGGTCTCTACGACTCCCAGAACGACAAAATCTACTACTCCGCTTCCGGCACGGACCTGACCTACGACACCAATTGCGACGTCCCCGACGCCTTCATCGACTACGTGGAGTCTGAGGGCAATTCCTACATCGACACAAAGGTGACCGGTCGCTCCGGGACCGCCGCGCAGATGGAAATGGCCTGGATCGGAACGAGCTCCGACCAGGCGCTGCTGGATTCACGCGACGGAACGAACAAGCGCTTCTACCTCGTCCACCGCAACACGGGCGACAAATGGCTCTGGGGCTATGGCTCGTATGGAACGTTCGGCACCTTCACGCCCGGCGAGCGATACCATGTCGATGCGTCGTTCGCCGTCGGAAACCAGGCGATCACGGTTCGCGAAGGAGGTCCCGAGGGAAGCGTCGTGGGAAGCTACGCGGGAACTGGCACGACCTCCATCGACACCGGTCGCAGCCTGTATCTCTTCTGCTGCAACCAGAGCGGCAGTGCGCTCGCCAAGCAGTATTGGGGCAAGGCGCGCGTTTATTGGCTCAAGCTCTTCCAGGACGGCGTGATGGTCCGCGACTTCCGCCCGTGCCTCAAATACGGCCAGGCAGCGCTCTACGACGACGTCTCGAAGACCATCTTCTATCCGGAAGGCG
This sequence comes from Verrucomicrobia bacterium UBA6982, assembly GCA_002448475.1. Classification (GTDB taxonomy): domain Bacteria; phylum Verrucomicrobiota; class Kiritimatiellia; order RFP12; family UBA3636; genus UBA3636. The sequence goes on along the minus strand of DJYI01000049.1, from coordinate 30,251 downwards.
ATCCGCTCAAGTTCGACAACTCGGTCGCGGCCTCCCCGGACGATGTCGTGTTCGTGGATTACATCGAGTCCGACGGCTTCACGCACCTCGACACGCAGGTGGACGCCAGCTCTCCGACGCGCGCGACGGGCGAGATGGCGTGGACGCAGATGCGCACGTCGGACGAAGAGAACCAGTATCTCGACGAAAACCACCATTCCTATCTCGCCTGCGGATGCTACAACAGCGGTTCTGACGCCAACCGCTTTTACATGATCGACCAGACCGCGCAGAAGCCGTGGATCGGATATGGCAACAACACCAAGTCCTTCGGCTCTGCGTATGAAGCTGGAACGAAATACTCCTTCGACGTGTCGTTCGCCGCAGGGGCGCAGTCCGTCACGCTGACGCCGGAGGGCGGTTCGCCCACGACGACACCCCAGACCTGGTCCGGCGAAGCCTCCGGCAAAGGCAACCTCTACCTCTTCGCCTGCAACGACACGAAGAACGGCAAGCCGATCTACCGTTCCGCCGCGCGTTGCTACGGGCTCGCGATCTACCAAGGCGGCGAGACGCCGGTGCGCGATTTCAAGCCGTGCGTGAAGGACGGCCAGGCCGCGCTCTACGATACCGTCTCGCAGCGCATTTTCTACCCGATTCCCGCCATTCCCGCCGAAGGCAACACGGGAGAGGTGACGGAAGAATCGGCCCGCTCTTCCGTCGATGCCTTTCTCGAATATGTCGAAACTGACGGGACGCAGTATGTCGATACGGGCGTCATTGGCAAGGCTGGGACGACCGCCGAATTCATCGAGACGAACCTGCGCCCGAACGGCGGCGGCGAGGAGTGCTTCCTCGGATCGCTCGGCAGCGACGCCAATTCCCGGTTCTACATGTGGTATCACGGTGCCCTGGACACGCTCGCCTTCGGCTACGCCGACTCGTATTGGCGTCCCAGCCTGAGCGATCCCGCCACGCCCGCATCGCAGTGGGGCGCGGGCTACGCGGACGTCTATCGCCTGTATTGCAACGCGACCAACCACGCGCGCGTTTCGTTTTCGGCAGGATCGCAAGTCATCACGATCATCGACGACGAGGCGAAGACCTCGACGGTCGTTTCATCCCGGTCGCTTGCCGACGACATCAACACCGGAAAGAATCTATACCTCTTCGCAAACAACCAGAACGGCACGGCCGCATCGTTCGCAAAATCGCGTCTCTATTGGCTCAAACTCAGGCAGGACGGCGAGCCTGTCCGCCGTTTCCAGCCAGTCCGCCTCAAGAACGGCCTCGTTGCGCTTTGGGACTCCATTGACAAAAAGGCGCATCTCCCGAAATCGGCTTCCGGCGGCTATGCGGCATTCAGCGCCGTGGGCCCGGAAACCGATGAACTCGTCTCGCCCCCGTTTGTGATGGTTGTGCGCTAGATGGTCGTGCGCTAGAATCGGGTCCAGATGAACCTTGCCATGCCAGCAGCGACCACGCTCGCCGCCGCCGCGTTGTCGGCGGCGGCGGCGGATGGTGTCGTCCTGTGGCCGTCCGGCGAAACGGAATTGCGCGCGCAGCCCGATTCGGCCCTTGTGATGTCGGCGGATGGCGCGGCCGAGGTGCGCACTGGCGTGGAAGCCGCGTTTCCCGGAGTCCGCATGGACTTTCTCGCCGGCGAACGCGACCTTTCCTCCTACGGGAGCGTTGTCGTTTCGGTGAGCAACATCACCGACCGCGCCGAAAAGGTGCAGCTCAGCGTCAAGGGCGAGACCGTGCAGGGCCAGACCCCCGGCGGTAGCGTCAACCTCGCGCCGCATGCCGCCGGCGAATTGCGCGTCGATCTCAAGAATATGCCGTGGGCGCTCGACGCCCCGCTGGAACTTGTCGGAATGCGCGGCTTCCCGAAGGCGCCAGGCCAGGGCAGCACGTTCGACTTGCGCCGCGTTTGCTCCTTCCACATCTTCCTCAAGCAGGATGGCAATCCGGGCGGCTTCGCCGTTCGCGGCGTCGCCGTATCGGACGACGGCGCGGAGCAGAAGATCCTTCCCGCCGCGACGTTCCTGCCTTTCGTCGACCGCTACGGCCAGTTCGCCCACGACGACTGGCCGGGGAAAGTCCACGGCGACGCCGATCTCGCCGCCGCGCGCGAAGCCGAGGATGCGTGGCTGGCGGCGAACGCGGAGGGCCCGGCGCGGGACCTTGACCAGTATGGCGGCTGGGCCGGAGGACCCCAGCTCGCGGCGACGGGCTTCTTTCGCACGGAGAAGGTCAATGGCAAGTGGTGGTTCGTCGATCCCGAAGGACATCTCTTCTTTTCGCATGGCGTGAATGCCGTCGCCACTGGCGCGGCGACGGGTTATAGTTTTCGCGAAAACTATTTTTCCCATCTGCCGCCGAAGGACGATCCGGACTTCGGCGAATTCTGGTCCGTCCAGGACCGGCCAGCCGCGCACGGATTCTACAGGGACTCCGCGCACGTCCCGTTCGCCCTCTTCGATTTCGCAAAGGCGAACGCCCGGCGCAAATACGGCCCGGACTGGAAGACGCAGTGCGCGGAGCGGGCGCACGCGCGGATGCGCGCCTGGGGCCTCAATACGATCGCGTGCTGGAGCGACCTTTCCATCCGCGAAATGCGCCGGACGCCCTACACGGCCAAGTTCAACACGCGAGGTCCCGCGATCGAGGGCTCGACCGGCTGGTGGGGCAAGCTGCGCGATCCCTTTGCGCCGGCGTTCGCCGAAAGCTGCCACGCAGGAGTCGCCGAAGTGGCCGCGACGTCCGGCGATGATCCGTGGTGCGTCGGCTGGTTCGTCGACAACGAACTGAGCTGGGGAAGCGACGACTTCGAAATCGGCCGCGCCGTGCTGCGCTCGCCGGCGGCGCAGCCGGCCAAGGTCGCCACGCGCGGCCTGCTGGAGGAAAAATACGGCGCCGTCGAGGCGCTGAACGCGGCGTGGGGAACGGGCTACGCCTCGTGGGACGCCTTCCTCGCCGCCACCGACGTGCCGGACGAGACGCGATCCGGCGCGGATCTCGCCGCCATCCACCGCGCCGTCGTGGCGCAGTACTTCCGCACCGTGCGCGACGCCATCAAGTCCGTCGCGCCCCACCGCCTCTACCTCGGCTGCCGCATCGCCTGGGGGCGCGCCGTGGTTTACGAGGAGTGCTCCCGCTACGCCGACGTGGTGAGCGTCAACGCCTACGGTTTCCCCCCAATGCGCGACCTGCCGCCCGCCGCCGAGGACAGGCCCATGCTCAGCGGCGAATTCCACTTCGGCGCGCTGGATCGCGGGATGTTCCACACCGGACTCGTCGCCACGCGCGACCAGGACGAACGCGCGGACTGCTATCGCGCCTACGTCGGCGCATGCCTCGACCACCCGCGATACGTCGGGACCCACTGGTTCCAGTGGATGGACCAGGCGCTTACCGGGCGCCCCGACGGCGAAAACTACCAGGTTGGATTCGTTTCCGTGGCCGATTCCCCGTATCCCGAACTCGTGCAGGCGGCGCGCGACGTCGCCGCCACGATGTATCGGCGCCGCTTTGAATGCAAATGAACGAAACTTCCCCTCTTCTTCGTTTTGCCGCCATCAGCGACCTGCACCTGACCGACCTCGCGTCCGCGTCCACGTTCAGGAAGGCGCTTCTCTGGTATCGTGACCAGAGAGTCGACGCCGTCCTGATCGCCGGCGATCTCACCGACCACGGCCTATTGCCGCAGCTTGAGAACGCCGCCGCCACCTGGCGCGACGTGTTCCCCGGCGACCGCGCCCCGGACGGCCGTCACGTCGAAAAGCTTTTCATCTACGGCAACCACGACTACGACGGCCTCGACTACCGCGACAAGTGGATGGACGCGGCCTTCGACTTCCACGGCGTTTCGCGCGAGGAGGCGGAACCGCTGCGCATCCGGAACGTCGGCTTTGACAAGGCATGGGAGCGGTGCTTCGGCGAACCGTTCGCGCCGATCTGGCGCAAGCGCGTGAAGGGATTCGACTTCATTGGCGGCCACAGCGCGTGGCGGAGTCCCGACGGCCTCGAAGCGTGGTTTGCCGAAAACGCCGCCACCCTCCCGTCGGACAGGCCCTTCTTCTACGTCCAGCACCCCCACCCCAGGGACACGGTTTACGGGCCCGGTGCGCCGGGATGCGACGACGGGACTTCCACGCGCATCCTGTCCCGATTCCCGAACGCCGTCGCCTTTTCAGGCCATTCGCACATCCCGATCACAGGCGCGGACGCCGTCTGGCGCGGCGCGTTCACATCCATCGCGACGGCCTCGCTGAGCTACGGCTTCTGGCCGGGAGAGCCGGAGAAAACTGCGGCCTCTCGCGCCGCCGTGCTGGGCTGGGAGGGCGGCGTTCCGTTCGCGCAGGGACTGCTCGTCGATGTGTTTCCCGGCCGCATCGAAATCCTTCGTCGCGATTTCGTGAACGACGCGCAGATCGGCGACCCTTGGATTCTGCGGCCGGATCATTGACGCCGAATCGCTGATTCCGGCAAATTCGCCCGGGCGGCTTTGCCACTCGGCCGACGTTGTGGTAGCATTGGCGGCGTCACGACACGGAGGCCAACATGGAAAAATACTTCAACGTTGCGGGCCCCTGCTTCCCCGCCAAGCATTACATGCTGCCCGCTCTCGACCGGATGCCGGAAATTCGGCGCCTTGTCGAGCAGGAGACGTATTTCGTCATCCACGCACCGCGGCAGACGGGCAAGACGACAACCGTCAAGGCGCTCGTCCGCGAAATCAACGCCAAGGGGGAAAGGGTTGCGCTCTACTGCACGCTGGAAACGCTCCAGAACGCCACGGATTCGGCCCGCTCCGCCGACGCCATCCGCGGGCTGCTCCTTTTCGCGGCCCGGAACACGCTCCCGGAATACTTTCCCGAATCCGGCGAACTGCCGCGCGTCGAGGAATCCGGCCCGACGTATGCCGCCGAGTCCCTCGCCGTCAGGGAGGTTTTGACCTCGCTTTGCCGCCGCGTAAGGAAGCCGCTCGTGGTGTTCTTTGACGAGGCGGACTGCCTCGCGGGAAATGTGCTGATCTCCTTCCTGCGCCAGCTTCGCGACGGATACGTAAACCGCGATTCTGTTCCGTTCCCAGCCTCCATCGCCCTGATCGGGATGCTGGACGTGCGCGACTACAAGGCCCAGATTCGCCCCGACGGGGAGTCGCGCGGCCAGATCAGCCCCTTCAACATCATCACCAAGGACCTGATGCTTCGCAACTTCACGGAGGCTGAGATCGCCGCCCTCTACGCGCAGCACACCGTGGCGACGGGGCAGGTCTTCGAAAAGGAAGCGCTCGATCGGGTCTGGGAGTTCACGCGCGGCCAACCTTGGCTCGTCAATGCCATCGCCCGCGAGTGCGTCGAGGAAATCCACTCCTTCGACTACGCGGCCCCGATTACCGCGGCCGACGTGGAAACGGCCAAGGAGACGATCATTCGACGCCGCGACACGCACGTGGACAGCCTCATGGAGCGCCTCCGCGAGCCGCGCGTCCGGCGTGTGGTCGAACCCGTCATCTTCGGCGGCGCCAGCCCGGTATCCCGTGACAGCGAGGACTACCGGTTCGTCATCGACCTTGGCCTCATGCGGGAAAACGACTTGCGCGAACTCGTCCCGTCCAACCGGATGTATGCGGAAATCATCGGGCGCTATCTCACCCGCGATACGCAGGACGACATGGTGAAGTCCGTTCCGCAGACGCCTTGGGCGTTGCCCGACGGTCTCGACATGCCCGGACTCATGGCGGCGTTCCAGGCGTTCTGGCGCGAAAACAGCGGCGTCCTCCGCAACCCTCACGACTACCAGGAGGCGCTGCCGCACCTCGTCCTCATGGCGTTCCTGCAGCGCGTCACGAACGGCGACGGGCACATCCTGCGCGAAATGGCGCTGGGGTCCCGCCGCCTCGACCTCTGCGTGGAGTATCGGGGCAAGCGCTACGCGATCGAGGTCAAGACCTCGAAGAACTTCGCCGGGGAGAAGTCCTACGCGCAGCTCGCCGACTACCTCGGTTCCCTCGGTCTCGCCGAAGGCTGGATGCCGGTCTTCGACGACGACTCCGGCAAGTCCTGGGACGAAAAGCTCTTCAACCGCGACGTGGCGTTCGGCGGCAAGACCATCCACGTCGTCGGGCTGTAGCGACGGCGGACTCCGTCGGTTTTGCGGCCAGGACTACCCAAGATGACTCTTCCGCCAGTCATTCGCCATGCGATGTGACGATGCCTTCGACCATCCTATACCTCAACACCGCCAAAGGCGACCGCATCCAGGCGATAACGCTCGCCGGCATCCGGCGCTACGCCGGAGCGCTGGGATGGGAGGTTCGATCCGTGCCGTGGCAGGAATCGCGCCCGGAGGACATCGCCCCGCTGCTCGGGGCGCACCGCCCCGTCGCGGGCTGCGTGGTCGAGTGCTCGGACGGCAACTCGCATCTCCCGCCGCGCCTGTTCGGGCGCGTTCCGGTCGTCTATCTCCACGCCGCACCGTCGCTCTACGGAGGCCGGATCGTCCGCGTCTCGGCCGACAACGAGGCCGTCGCGCGCGCTGCCTTCCAAGAACTCTCCGCCGGGCGCCCCGCCGCGTATGCGGTGGTCGGCGCTTGCTGGGATGTCGAATGGGCTGGAAAGCGGATCGACGCCTTCTCCGCACTTTGCGGGGAAGCCGGAATGTCGTGCCACACGTTCCCGTTCCGCGAAGAGCCGGAGATCAAGAGGATGGAACGTCTTGCCCGATTCGTGGAGGAACTGCCGCAAAAGACCGCCATCTTCGCCGTCAACGACCGCATTGCCACCGAAGTCGTGGCCGCCGCGAAGGCTTCCCGGCGCGACATCCCGCGTGAACTGACGCTGCTTGGTGTCGACAACGACCTCACGGTCTGCGAGACGTCCGAACCGGCCATTTCAAGCATCCAGCTCGACCATGAGCGCGCCGGATATGTCGCGGCGAGGATGATCGGGAACAAGACCTCACACAGAGACACGGAGACACGGAGCCGAAATGCAAATCTCCGTGTCTCTGTGGCTCCGTGTGATCCAAAAACCTTTTTCATCGCCCCGCTCCTCGCCGTGCGTCGACGCTCCACCGGCGGCGCGGGGCGGCGCGAGAAGTTCGTCCTGGAGGCGGTCGAGATGATCCGGCGCGAGGCGTGCGACGGCCTCACGGCCATGACGCTTGCCAGGCGCTTCCGCTGCTCGCGCCGACTCTTCAACCTGCGCTTCCGCGAGGCGACGGGGCATTCCGTCCTCGACGAAATCCAGTACGTCCGCCTGGAGAAGGTCTTCGCGCTTCTCTCCGGCACCGACACGGCCATCGGGGCCATCGCCGACTTCTGCGGCTTCGGCTCCGGCGTGGAACTCCGGCGCGTCTTCCGCGCTCGCATGGGAAAGTCCCTGCGGGAGTGGAGGAAGGAGAATTCTCACACATAGGGGGGGAACTCGGGCGCCCCTATCGGGCATACGCCCGGACGGCCTCGCGAATCGTGGCCTTCGCCTCCTCCCAGTCGAACGGCATGAGCATGTTGGGAAGAGGCTGCTTCTCGGCGTCTTCGAAATACGTCATGCTGCGCAGAGCCGCGTATTCGTTGGCGTCCTTGTATTTCTCCATGTAAAGCGACATCAGCGCCGGAACGCCTCCATTGTATTTGACGGTCGCCCGCGTCGCAACACCGAATCACCACCTCAAAACTATTTTTCCCGAAATGAACACTTCTACCGTTGCGGAGTGCTATCATTGCCCCCGTCACGCAGGTGTGGGGCCATTCCGGCTCCGGTGCGAACAGAAGGCAAAACACCATGAACTCGAATCGTCATCCACTATCGACGCGGCTCGCGTCGCTGGCCGTCACCACCGCGTCGTTCACGCTCACTGCCACCGCCTCCGACTGGTATGTCGCCCCCGGCGGCACCGGCAACGGCACATCACCCTCGGATCGGGGCGACGTCATGAATGTCCTCTACAACGGCCAGGTCGCCAGTGGCGACACCATCCATCTTGCCGTCGGAACATACAACCTCGACAAGAGCAAGAGCCCCTATCCCTCTTATGGTTCAGGTGTCTACCTCGTTCCGCAGGTCAGCGGCGTGACGTTCGTTGGCGAAAGCGGCAACCCTGAGGACGTGCGACTTGTCGGGTCTCCCGCAACGGACGGGATGCGCATCTTTTACTGCTTACCATCCGTAGGAGGGCACGTCATCCGCGACCTGACTGTTTCCGGCGGCTACACGGACTACCAGGGCGCGGGCTTCTGCATGGATGGCGGTTTCATCGGCAATCCCGAAGCTGCGTTCACAGCCTCCAACTGCGTGGTGGAGAATTGCTCGGCGCTCTACACGGGGGCGAACTTCGGCGGCCTGTGGCTCGACTGCGTGATTCGCAACAACGAGGTTCGCCACAACATGGGGACTCCGGGCTATGACGACCCGGAATGGTATTTGAAAGTCGAGGGGTCGGGCGGCGGAGTCTTCCACGCCGTTCTCCACGATTGCGTGGTCACCAACAACTATGCGGGCTTCTGCGGCGGCGGCATCGCCGGCGGCAGGCAGAATGGCACCCTTGACCTGCCGGTGTGCGTGACCAAGGCATACAACTGCCTGATTGGCTGGAACCGCTCAACATACGGCGGCGGGGCGGGCGCGGCGCCAATCTACGGCACTCGCGATTACTGCCAGCTCTTTGATTGCACACTCGTCGGAAACACGGCCGCCTACACCGACCCCGAAGGAGGCGGGCTGGGTGGCGGCGCCTACCAGTGTGTCGTCTCCAACTGCGACGTCAGGGGCAATGCATCCACGCGACCGACAGCGTTCGTGTTTGAGAACTACGGTCACGACTATAGCGTCGGCGCGGGCGGCGGCGTGATGGATTGCGAGGTCGTCGATTCGGTCATCGAGGGCAACACCAGCTACAACGGCGGCGCTGGCGCGGCGTGCAGCAGCCTGACGGGATGCGAGATCCTGAACAACGCCGCCAGCGGCGAAGACTACCGTGTCTTTGGCGGCGGCGCATTCGGATCTCTTGCGACGAACTGCGTTTTCGCCGGGAACAGCGCCAAATACGGCGGCGCCGCGTTCAGCGGATATCTGGAGAACTGCGTGATGACGAACAACTACGCATACGCCGCCGAGGGTGGCGCGACATACAACGCCAACACCCGCAACTGCATCGCCGTCGGAAATCGTGCGGCAATGTATTACGCGATCTGCAAGGGTTCCCACTACGGAACGCTTGTGTACGGGAACCGCAACGAGTTGATTAACCCGCTCGCGGCGAGCGGCATCGGCGCGGATGCCGGGGAAGCTGAAGCGGTTGCCGTCAACTGCACGGTCTGGGGCAACGACAACAGCTCGGCACAGGTTTCCCGCACCTATATGACGAACTGCATTGCCGGGAGCGTGGAATACATCCCCTCCGCAGTCAACTCTTTCTGGCGCATCGGGACGGTTGAAAACCAGACAGGCTGCATCAGCGGCGAGGACAAGGACCCGAAGTTCGAGGGCGTGACGGTTACTGATCATCCTACGGTAATTGTTGGATTTTCCCCGTCGGCGTTTGCTATCAAGCCGGGTTCGCCTTGCCGCGACAGTGGCTTATTGCTCGACGGGCAACAGAACGAGACAGACATCCTCGGCAACAAGCGCGTGAAATACAGCGGCGTGGACATGGGAGCCCTGGAATGCGCCGGGGGGCTGGCCTTCACCATGGTCATCCGGTGATCGGATCTACGGACATGAATCCCGGATGCAACCTTCTCGTGGGCGCGGCGCTGGCCGCAGCCTCAATGTCCTTGCCGCGTCCCTGCGTGGCGGCTGAACTCTCCGAGGCGGACGTGGACAGGCTCTGCCCGCCGCGCCCGGAGACGGCGGCGGCATTCAAGGCGGGTGCCTATCCCCCGGCGGCGCGCCCTTACCGCGAGGCCGCACTGAAGGCGTTCGCCTACATGGTCTCGCTCCCCGCCATGCGGACGCTTGTCGAAAAGGGCGAACCGGAGCAGACCTACCAGCACAACGCCTACGTCTCCAAAACCCACGCGGCGCACATCAATTGGATGCTGGAATGGGCGCGGCGCGAGCCGGCCCGGCGCGACGAGGCGATGCGCTTCGCCGCGGCGTCCGCCGAATACCTCCTCACGCAGCTGGAGCCGAAGGACGCCCCGCTCGCGTGGTGGCCGCCGACCTACGGCCGGACGCCGCTGCGTCGCGACCCGAACGATGGCGGCGAAAACCGTCCGTCGATGATCGGCAACGAGCCGGAGGGCGCCGTCAAGTACCGGGGCGAGGTCATGCTCCTCTACCCGGCCGACGTGGGCACGGCGTTCGTCGCATTCTTCCGCGAGACAGGCGACCGCCGCTTCCTCGACGCCGCGCGCGGCATCGGCGAGACCTACCTCAAAACCCGCCGCCCAGACGGCAGCTGGTCACTCAAGATGCGGCTCGCAACCGGCGAGCCCATCGGCGAGAACACGCTTGTCCCGACGCGCCCGCTCGCCCTCTTCAACGCCCTCGCCGACGCGACCGGGGAAAAGCGCTGGGCCGAGGCGGCCGACGGCTGCTTCGCGTGGCTGGAGGCGCATCCGCTCACCGACTGGAACTGGGATGGGCAGTTTGAGGACATCCAGCCGCGCCCGCCCTACGCCAACCCGACAAAGCACAACGCCGTCGAGGTGATGTTTGAGATTCTGCGTCGTTTCCCAGGCGATTCCGCTCGCCTTGAGCAGTGCCGCCGCATCCTGCGTTTCTGTGAAAAGCGCTTCGTCTGCTGGGAGACGCCGGCCAACCACCCGCTGTGGGATACCCCGTCGGTGCTTGAGCAATACAGTTGCTTCGTGCCGATCGACGCATCGGCGGCGAAGATGATCCGCGCCTACCTGGCGCTTTGGCGGGCAACCGGCGAGCCGGAGCTGCTGGCCAAGGCGCGGGCGCTCGGCGACACCATCACCCGCGTCCAGACGCCGGAAGGGCGCATCCCGACATTCTGGACACACGAGGCGCTCAGTTCGCCGCTTTACGACTGGCTCAACTGCATGGGTTCCTCCGCAGCGACGCTACTGGAACTTGATGACGTCGCGCAGGGACAATAGAATAAAGCCTGATGCGTTTCGCGAACTTGAACATCCTTGCCGCTGCCTTGTCTGCCGCCGTGCTGAATGCGGCGGCGGAATCGCTGCCGTTTGCCGCGCGTGGCTTCGAGGCGTCCAAACGGGCGGGAATCATGCTGACGCCCGTCGGCGCGGAGACCTGGGATTTCTCCGGCGTTGGCGAGGTGCGGGTCGCCGTGCGCAACGAGAGCGACCAACCCAGGCGCGTCAGCGTCGCCGTCTTCGACGAGGGGATGTCGCTCGAAGCCGCGCCCAGAGCCGCGCAGCGCGGCTCACGCATCCCGCCACACGCCGTCCGCACAATCGCCATCCCGCTCAACGACACCCCATACGCCACCGACGAACCCGTGACGCTCACTGGAATGCTGGGGAAGCCCCCGGCGCTGAAGGAGCTGCCCGATTTCGGGAAAGTGGGGAGAATCGAGGTGTGGGGGACACCCCCTATTGACCCTCCCCTTGCCATCTTGGGCATTGAGACCGCCCTTCCGGCCCGCAAGCCAATCGTCCTCCCCGCTGCTTCGTTCTTCCCGTTCATCGACCGCTACGGCCAGTTCAGGCACGACGACTGGCCGGGCAAGATCCACTCAGACGCCGATTTCGCCGTCGCTCGCGCCCGGGAGGAAGCGTGGCTCGACGCCCACGCCGGCGGTCCGATCCCCGACGCCGACCGCTTCGGCGGCTGGGCGGGCGGTCCGCAGCTCGCCGCCACCGGCTATTTCCGCACCGAGAAGGTCGGTGGCAAGTGGTGGTTCGTCGATCCCGAAGGCCACCTCTTCTGGTCGCTCGGCGTGTGCAGCGTATATCCGGGGCTATCGACGAAGGTTGCCGGACGCGAGAACTACTTCGAGAATCGCGCCGACAGCTCCGATTTCTGGGTCGTCCGGGAAAATATCGTCCGCAAGTACGGCGAGGACTGGCGGGCGCGCTACGCCGAGACCACGCAGCGGCGCTTCCGCGCATGGGGGCTCAACACCATCGGCAACTGGAACAACGAATTCATCTACGCCCTGCGCCGCACCCCCTATTGCCTCTGCATCGACTTCTCGTCGCGAACCGTCTCGCCCGCGTGGGACGGAAGCAAGGCTCACGGGCGCGCCGTGCCTGACGTGGATTCGCCGCAGTTTGCCGCCGACCTGGCGGCCCAGGCCGAACATTGGGCGGCCAGGATGAGGGACGATCCGTGGTGCGTCGGAGTCTTCGTCGACAACGAACTCGGCTGGGACGGATGCGGCGAGAAGGCCGGGGAGGTGGCGGAGAAGTACTACGCTGCCGTTCGCGCCGTGCTGAAAAAGTCGCTTCCGAACCACCTCTACCTCGGATCGCGCCTCCACAACGACTTCGGTGAAATTCCCGCCGTGTGGATCGCCGCCTCGCGCCACTGCGATGTGGTGAGCAACAACCACTACGACTTTCTGCCGTCCCACGACCTTCCCGCCGGCGCCGACGACAAGCCGATCCTCATTGGCGAGTTCCACTTCGGCCACAAGGGGGGCGGCAACCTCAACGGCGGGCTTGTCTCCGCCTTCAACGCGGCGGAACAGGCGCGCCTGTTCCGCGAATACGCCGGCGCGTGTCTTGACCATCCTCGCTACGTCGGCTGCCACTGGTTCCAGTACCACGACCAGCCGGCGAGCGGCCGTTTCGACGGCGAAAACTTCGCCTGCGGCCTCACCAGCGTCTGCGACGTGCCGCATGCAGAACTCGTTGGCGCCTGCCGCGAAACCGCCGCCGACATGTATCCGCGCCGCGCCGCCGCATCGCCAGTCGGAAAATGAAAGAACTCGACGCCGAGGATTTGCACGGAACGCTCACATGCTGGCTTGACGGGCGCGTCTTCGTCGCCGCCTGCATCGCCGGATACTTCCCCTACGGTGCGCTCGTTCTTCGGGAGCGCCTTGATGCGAGGCAGGCGGCGGGTTTCGTCCTCGGCATTTCCGGCATCCTTCTCGGATGCCTCTGACACCCTTCAGCGACCTCGGCGCCCGCGTCCGCAACGCCTCCGGCAACGACTTCGACGGCCGCCGCCAACCGCTGCGGCCTTCGCCAACAGCGCGCCCGCGTGCGGCCTGTTGTCCCGGGGGTGGCATTATGGTAGCATTCTCCGTGTCGGCGACACGGATGTTCAAATGGAAAAGTTCTTCAACGTCGCGGGCCCCTGCTTTCCCGCCAAGCATTACATGCTGCCCGCTCTCGACCGGATGCCGGAAATTCGGCGCCTTGTCGAGCAGGAGACGTATTTCGTCATCCACGCGCCGCGACAGACGGGCAAGACGACAACCGTCAAGGCGCTCGTCCGCGAAATCAACGCCAAGGGCGACGCAGTCGCGCTCTGCTAGAGTGTTCACAATTTTCAATTGAAACAATTGTTCACAAATAACAAAACGCAATTTGCCATGCTAACGTCTTCCGAAATTGAATTCCGGGTAGCGGCTTTTGCAGCAGCGGCCATCGATGTTTGCGAATCCATGGTTTCCAAAATCGGGAAAGCGCACCTCCAGGACCAATTGTTTCGAGCAGCCACGTCGGTTGCAGCCAATTATGCCGAGGCGTGCGTTCCGGAATCGCGCAAAGATTTCGCCCACAAGACAAATATCGCGCTCAAGGAACTCATTGAAACCAGAATGTGGCTTCGTATCATCGCGATGAGGAATTATGCCGATCAAAATCTCGTGTCGCACGTATTGCAGGAAACCGAAGAATTGATAAAGATTTTCTACGCAAGCGTGACAACGGCCCGGCGAAATCTTAACGAACAGGACAGAAGATGAATTTGTCATTTCCCATTTGTGAACATTTGTCTCAATTGTCAATTGTGAACAATTCTTCGAGCTGGATGCCGGTCTTCGACGACGACTCCGGCAAGTCCTGGGACGAGCGGCTTTTCACCCGCGACGTGGCTTTTGGCGGCAAGACGATTCACGTCGTCGGGCTGTAGCGACGACGAGCGGAAGCGCGCGACACAATCGGATATCAGGGCTCGGGCAGCCTGTAAACGTGGCGGGCGTCAAGATCAAGCGCGTCCACGATCTCTGACGCGATGCCGGGGACGAGTTCGAGTCCGGCCGGGTGGTGGGCGTCGCTTGCCAGATAGAAGCGGCAGCCTTCGTCCCGGGCGAAGCGGAAGAGGCGCAGGGCGTCTTCCGGCGAGACGCCGCGCCGGCGGTTCGCGTCAAAGCTCGCCATGTTGAGTTCGATCCCGGCGCCACGTTCGGCAAAGCCGCGCATGGCGTCGCGGAAGCGGTCCTCCGGAACGGCGCGAAGCACCGCCCCGAGGTCGCCGTCGGCGAACATGAGTCCGCAGTTGAGGTGCGCGATCCCGACTTTCTCCCAGGGCAGAGACATGCCAAGCACGGTTTCCAGGCGAGAGACCAGAAGTTCGGCGCGCCGTTCCGCCGTCGCGCACTCCGCCGGGCGGACGAATCCCGTCATGTGGAAATGGTTGGGGGGAATGACGATGAATCCGAAGCGGTCGCAATGTTCCGGAGCAAGGCCGAGAACCCTCGCAGACGAAAGTTCCGTCTCGCAGCCGAAGACAAGACGCACCGGACCGCCGTCGGGCAGGGGCAGATCGGCCGACACGTGTTCCAGACCGCAGCCGTCGAGGTAGGTGCCTTCCGACCCCGGAACGGCCGGCGCGTCCCAGAAGTGGTCGGTGAAGGCCATCGCGGCGTAGCCATGCGCCGTGGCGAACGCGAGGAGATTTTCCGGCGTCTGCTCCGGGTCGTTGGAGCAACCGGAGAGGTGCGTGTGGCAATGCAGGTCGTGGTCGATGGAAAACATTAAACAGTTGAAAGGTTGAAAAGTTGAAAGGCCAATTGGAATTGGGATTGGCAATTGGCAACAGTCTCACACTGGCAACATTTTTGAATCTACGGGGTCTGTCCCAATAAATCCGGTTGAACGGTTGAAAGGTTGTCGGCGCATGGGGCGCAGGCCTCTACGTCAGCGCCGCAGGCCCTCCAGAAGGGCGCGCTTGCGCGGGTTGTCGGCGGACGGCGCCATGTGGTCGATGTCCGGGCCTTCGTGCTCGACGCTCCATCCGCGCCATTCGCGAAAGGCGTGGTAGGTCCAGTCCCAGCCGTATTCCCCGAAAACGGAAATGATGTCGCGGAGCCAGATGTCCGCGCCCTCCGCCCACGCGACGGCGCTGAACTCGCCAACGTAGATTTTCGCGCCGTGGCGCAGCTGGAACTGGCGCACTGGCGCGAGCGCGGAGCGCAGGAAGCCAGCATCCCATCCGCGCGACGCGTCCGGCCAGCGGCAGCGCGCCATCGACATCCCCTGGATCCCCTGGTGCGTGAAGTCGCCGGGCCCATACATGTGGACTTCGTAGATGACGTTCGTCAGGGTGAGCGGCGAGAGGTTGCGGTAGCCGTCCGGCGCGTCGTTGGCGTTGCATTCCACGATGATCGGCGTTTCCGGGTCGATTTCCCGGATCGCCTCGGCGGCGCGGCGCTGGAGGTTCCAGCCGTCCATTCCCGGCGGCGCCGCGCGCTGCTGCTGCGGCTCGTTGCAGAGGTCGTAGCCGTAGATCGCGTCGCCGTTGCCCTTGAAGCGCCGCGCGATGCGTCGCCAGCATTCGACGAAATGGCCGGCGAATGTCGCGTCGTGGAACATGTTCATTTCGTGCGAGGCGTCGCGTCCCCCGGGCGTGACGTGCAGGTCGATGGCGACCTTCAGCCCGTATTTCCGGGCGAGCGGCAGCACGACGCCCTCGACATGGTCGAGCTTGCCGTCCAGCCAGCGGTCGTAGTCTTCGAGGTCGGCGTTGGTTCCCACGCCGTGCCAGTCGCGCACCATCTGGTAGCGCAGAAGCGTCGCGCCCCACGAGGCGAGCGTCGCGAAGTCGTCCTCGTTCATGTCGCGGCCGCTTGGCGACATCACGCCCCTTAGGGGAGCGAGCCGCTTGGCGGCATTGTTCACAAATGACAATTGTTCATCATTGTTCATAAATGGCGAATCAAAATTGCGGGCCGCCCGGCGGTCGGCCCCTACCGGTAGGGCGCGACCGCCGGGCGCGCCGCAATTGTTATTTGTGGCATTGTCGATTTGTGAACACTTGAGATTTGTGAACATTCCCTTCGGTGCGAAATACTCGCACCGGTGGTTCTGGTTCGTGACGGGCCAGATCGGCGCGAGATCGCCGATGCGGAGCGACGAGAGGTCGAAGACGACGGTGCCGGATGTTCCCTGAAGCCCGAGATGGAGTGTGCCGGGGCCATCCGCACCGCGGAACCAGCCCATTTGGCGAAACGAGACGTCCTGCCACGGAAACGCGCCGAGCGGCGCGCCGGCGCCGGGATAGCGCATGGCGCCCGTGAACCGGTCGCGCCAGCTGAGCATGAACTTGAAGCCGAGCCACGGCTGCGTCGGCGTGGCGATGTCCTCGCCGCGGACCCGGACGTGCGCCTCGAAGCCGCGCCCCTCCCACGGCGAGAGGTCGATGTCCGTCCGCGCCCACTGGGTCTGCGGGTAAAGGCCCTCCGGGATCGAGACCGTGAGCTGGTCGCCGTCGATGCGGCAGCCCGGCGAGAGCCGCCAGACGCGGCCGCCGTGTTCGGCGAGGCGGGTATCCTGCCCGGCGGCGCACGCCGGGGCGCCCGCCGCCAGGGAGAAGCCGGCGGCGAGAAGGAATATTGTTTTCATGTCTTGGGTTCGGATGATCGCCGCAGGGGCTTCGAAAGCCTTTCAGCCTTATTCCGCGCTTGCGGGGCACGCTACGCGGACGCCTGCGATGTTGTAGCGGCCGTTGGAAATTCCCTCTGTGCGAAAGGCGCTACGGCACGATGCGGCGGAGTGGCGATACGAGCCTCCACGCCAGACACGATATGTGCCAGCGTTGCCGGTGAGGTCTTTCGCGGGATTGGCGGGATCCACGTTCACGGCTCCCCCATGCGCGGACGGATTGTTCTCGAACCAGTCGTTGCACGGCTCGAATACATTGCCGTTCATGTCGTAGAAGCCCCATGCGTTCGGGGCGTGGGTGCCAACCGGCATCGTGCCGCCGTCGGCGGCGGACCAGGTCGTGTTGCCCTCGGACACCTGGTTCTGGATGTCTGCGCGCCCGTAGCAGGCCAGGGCCGCAAGGTTGGCGTCGGTCGTGTTGGACAGGTAGTCCGAACCGTCGCCCCACTTGCCCTCTCCGTTCCCTGCGCGGCAGGCGAACTCCCACTGCGCCTCAGACGGCAGGTCGAACGCGATGCCGGTCTTCGTGCGCAGACGACCAATGAAGGAGTTGGCGTGCGGAGGGTTCGGCCAGTAGTAGGTCGCCGCTCCGCTTGTTTCTGAATTGCTGAGGCGTAGCTCATTGTAGCAGACATATTCGACGGGGCGCCACTTTTTGTCGGCCTCGTATTGGAAGCATGACGGATTCGGGCGGCTCGGCTGGACGAGTGCCCACTGCGACTGCGTCACGGGAAATACGCCGAGGTAGTAGTTGGCGTCAAGTCGCACCTTGTGCGTCGCCTCTTTGGCAGTGATGCGGCCAAGCTCGGCGACGCTGCCCATCGTCCACTCGACGCCGGCGGCGGGGACCTTGCGCATCACGAGCGAGGATTCGCGGTAGTCGCCGTTGTCGAGCAACCCGCCGGGGAGGAAATCGACGGCCGGGTAGTAGCGTTGCGTGTTCGGCTGCGCTGAGGCGGAGAGGTCCACCACCATGTAGTCGGGCGGATTGTCGAGCGGCCAGGCCGAGACGACGGCCTTGGCGCAGCCGTCGCCCACCTTGAAGCCTTCGCCGCTCTCGTCGAGCCACGAATCGGCCGGCTTCCATGTGATCGTGCAGACGCCGTTCGCGGCGTCGGCGTCCGTCACCTTGCGCCATACGGCGCCCGTTGCGCTGGAGATGTATTGGCCGCCAATGGATGTCCACCCGGTCGTAGCATTCGGAATGGCGTTCGTGAGGATGTCGAGCGTGACGACGGCCGGTCCCGAGAGTTCGTAGGTGATGGTCACCTTGCAGTTGACGGTGTTCTGGGTCATCTTGACGTTGGTCACGTCAACGGCCGTGGCGGCCGACGCGGCGGACAGGCAGGCGAGAAGCGAAAGACGTTTTGCGAGGTTCATGGTGTGTTCTCCTTTGTTTTTGGGCGAGTTTGCTACCTGACGACAATGACGAAACTGCCGTTTTTGATCGACGAAAGGGCCATCGCGCGCGATTCGGCGACGGCATGGTGGCGGACGTCCAGCGGGCCGGCCGTCGATTCCGCCTCGACGACGCCCGCCGTCGCGGCGGCGGCCGGATCGCCGGAGACGATGAACTGGTATTCGTCGCCGGAGGCGGCGGAAGGCGCACTGGCAAGCGCCAGCGCGGAGGCGGCGCCCAGCGCCGCGGAACGTGTGCGTATGGTCATAGAGGAGGTTTCCTGTTGGGGTTGTTCAGTTGATTGTTCGGATGAAAAGTTGAAAGGTTGAAGGCCGGTCCCGCCCGTCCCGCCGGTCCCGCCCGTCCCGCCGGTCCCGCCCGTCCCCTCGCCGTAGGCCCAGGCGGGGGCGTCGGCTCGCCGGGACGGCTCGCCCCACCCGAGGTTCCACACCGCCGCGCCAAGTGCCGCGAAGCCGCAGAGCGCCAGCGCGAGGAGGACGGACCTGCCGCCCGGCTTCTTCGCGGCGGCGCCGAGCTTGGCGGAGAGCGTGAGCCGGGCGCAATGCAGGCGCCACTTCACGGTGCCCTCCGGGACCGACAGGATTTTCGCCACGCGCCCGACGGGCATGTCCATGAAATAGCGGAGCATGAGCGCGTCCTTCATGTCGTCGGGAAGCGTGGCGATGGCGTCGCGGAGAATCGCCGCATCGACTTCGCGGAAAATCCGGTTGGCCGCATCCGCGTCGTCCGCCGCGTCCAATGCTTCGGGTGCCTCGACAATTGTCCTGTTCGACTTGCGACGCACGTCCTTGGAGTATTGGTTTTCGAGGATCTTGCACATCCAGCCGAAAAAGGCGGATTGCTCCAGATAGGCGTCGATGCCCGCGATGACTTCGGCCAGCGTGCGGTTGACGAGTTCCTCGGCGTCGCCTTCGTCGGCGTGGAAGCGCCGGGCCAGAGTCATGAGACCGGCCTTGTATTCGGCTTCAAGCCGTTTTGCGCCGCTTTCGCGGTTCGTGCGGAGTTCTTCGACGATCGAGATCATTCGGGGACGGGCGTGCAGCGCCCTCAACTGGAGAATACCCGATTGCTCTCGATTCGTTGGAAAAAAATAGCACGCTGTATTGTTTGGCCAATGTGAAGTGGCCTATGCGAAGTTTCCCGGAAGGCCCTGGACGGTCATGTGGTGGTGCCCCGCCTGTAGTTCGCGCGGCGCGGCGCCGGGCAGTTCCAGCACGGCGGTTGTGCACGGCGGAACGACGAGATCGACGGCGATGCGGCCGCCCTTCTGTTTGCGCCAATGGATCGACGCCGTTCCGTGTCTGGTTGCGATCGATGCCCTTGCCCAGGTCACATCCCCTCCCGGGATGGGCGAGAACCGTATTTTACGGAAGCCCGGCTCCATGGGAGAGATGCCGGCGAGCGTTTCGAACATCCATTCCCCTATCGCGCCGTAGGCGTAGTGGTTGAAGGAATTCATGTTCGCGTCGCCGAAGCCCGACTTGGAGGAATAGCTGTTCCAGCGCTCCCACATCGTCGTGGCGTCGCCGTCGAGTATCTGGAAATACCATGACGGATACTTGCGGCGCTGGAAGATCCTGTAGGCCAGATCGGCGCGGCCGAATCGCGTCAGCACGGGACAGACGAGCGGCGTCCCGAGGAATCCCGTCGTGAGCGAGCAGTCGCGCGACTCGACGAGGAACGCAAGCCTGTCCACCATGCGGGCCACGGTTTGTCTGTCGTCCACGAGCCCGAATCCGAGCGTGACGAGATACCCGGTCTGCGTGTCGCCCGCGACACGTCCGCCGGGCGTCACGAACTGCCGGCGGTAGGCGGCTGCCACGCGGCGGCGGAGCGCGTCGAACCGCCGCGCGTCGGCCTTGCGCCCGAGGGCGCGCGCCGCGTCGGCCACGATGCCGGCGGAACGCGCGAAATACGCGGTCGCGAGGAGGTCGGTCGGGGTCGGGGCGCCTTCCCGGATCGGATGGCCGTCTTCGTCCACGGGGCAATCGACCGCGAGCCAGTCGCCGTAGTGCCAGCTGCCTTCGCCCCTGTAGGGGATGACGAGCCCCGGCCCGGCGATGCGCTCCCACCAGCCGACCCAGCGCGCCATGGCGTCGAAGTGCCGCCGGAGGATTTCGAGATCGCCGTAGAACTGGTACATCGTCCACGGGACGACCACGCCGGCGTCGGCGTAGCCGCAGTGCCCGTGGTTCTCGAAGGGAAAGACATCCGGCGCGATGTCCGTGAAGGCGCCGTCGGCGTGCTGCGCGTCGGAGATGTCGCGCATCCACTTTTCCATGAAGGCCGCGATGTCGCGATTGTAGGCGGCGGTGCGGATAAAGACCTGCGCGTCGCCGAGCCAGCCGAGACGTTCGTCGCGCTGCGGGCAGTCGGTCGGCACTTCGAAGTAGTTGCCGCGCTGCCCCCAGTTGATGTTGGAGAAGAGCCGGTTGGCGAGAGGGTCGGAACATTCGAATGCGCCGGTCTGCGCCATGTCGGAATGGATAACGACGCCTACGACGTCGCCGCATTCCGGCGGCGCGGAAAAATCGCCGGAAAGCTCGATATAACGAAAGCCGTGGTAGGTGAAGCGCGGCTCGTAGGTTTCATTTCCAGGCACAGAGGACACGGAGTCCGCAAAACCTTTGTGCCTCTTTGTGTTCTTTGTGGCTGCCAAGCCGCAGATGTAAACGTCCGTCGATTTGGCCGTGCGGTAGTTGGCGGTGTAGAGCGTGCCGTCGGGATTGAGCATCTCGGCGTAGCGGATCGTGATTTTCGCTCCGGGGCTGCCGCTCAGGGCTATGCGCGGCACGCCGACCATATTCTGTCCGAAGTCAAAGACATAGCGCCCCGGCTGCGGCTCGGTGCGGCGCCGGGCCGCAAGGACCTCCTGCCGGCGCACCGGGCCGGCGATGCGGCCGCAGAGCGCCGCGTTGGGGCGGTCCTCGATGACGGCGGCGCGACGCCAGCCGCGCGCGGCGAAGCCAGGCGCGTCCCATCCGGGCATTTCAAGCCTCGCGTCGTAGGTTTCGCCGTTGTAGTGGTCCGAAGCGCGGATGGGGCCGCGCTCCGTGCAGTGCCAGGAGGCATCCGAGACGACGACCTGCCGCGTTCCGTCGGCGAACTCGACCTCCAGCTGCGCCATGAAGGCGGTGTGCCTCCCGTAATGGTTGCGGTGGTCCGGCCAGACCATCGTCCCGGCGAACCAGCCGTCTGCGAGCATCGCGCCAAGGACGTTTTCGCCCGCGCGCAAATGCGGCGTCACGTCCCATGCGACGAGTGGGACGCGCTTGCCGTAGTCGGTCCATCCGGGCACGAAGAGGTCATCGCCGGAGGGGCGGCCGTTGACGGACATTGCGAGATCTCCGAAGGCCGTGGCGTAGAGCCGCGCACGGACCGGCGCGGCGGGCAGGCAAAACGCCTTGCGGAACATCGGCACGGGCATGTCGGACTTCGTGCGGGGCCGCGCGGAGCCAATCCACGATGCCGCGATGTCGCCCGGCGCAAACGGCCCGATCTCGAAATGCGCGATGGCGCTCCACGGCGAAGGCTTGCCGTCCTTGTCCCAGACCATTACGCGCCAGAAGACGGAAGCGCGCGAACGCAGCGGCCCTGCACCCCACACGATGTCCAGCGTGTTTTCGCTCCGAACCTTGCCCGAGTCCCAGATGTCGCAATGCTCCGCTTCGAGTCTGGCGGCGGACGACGCGGCGACGATGCGATATGCAGTCTGCCTCGCGCCGGTGCGCGAATCGTCAAGACGCCACGACAGGCGCGGCGTCGGGGTTTCAAGGCATATCGGATTTTCAAGGAATTCGGCGACGAGGCCGACGGGGATGCATGACATGACGGTGTTGGAAGGAAAACTGGCAATGAGCCCAATCGACTGCTACCGGCTGCAATCGATTGCCATCGACCGCTATCGACGGCATTCGACTGCATTCGGATTCTCGAACATCACTCCCGCCGCAAGCCGTCGAGCAGCGCCTTCTTGCGCGGGGTGTCGCCTTTCGCGGGGCCGAGGGAGTCGCGGTCCGGTCCCTCCCATTCGACGTTCCAGACGCCGGATTCGCGGAAGGCGTGGTAGGTCCAGTCCCAGCCGTATTCCTCGAAGAGGTCGATGCAGTCGCGCAGGTATTGGTCCGCCCCCGGGGCCCATGCGACGGCGCTGAACTCGCCCGCGTAGATCTTCGCGCCGTGCCGCAGCTGGAAGTCGCGCACCGGCTTGAGGCACGCCCGCAGGTAGTCCTTGTTCCAGCCTTTCGATTCGTCGGGATACGTGCGCAGTTCGCCCTGCTTCCACATGACGCCCTGGTGCGTGTAGGCGAGCGGCTTGTACATGTGGACTTCGTAAATGATGTTCGTCAGGTCCAGCGGCGAGAAGGACGCAAACGCCGCCGGGTCGTCCTGGGAGTTGCATTCCACGAGGATCGGAATGTCCGGGTCAATTTCGCGGATGGCCTCGGCGGCGCGTTTCTGGACCGTCCAGAAATCGCAGTCCGGCGCCGCCTCCGAGATCTGCATCGGCTCGTTGACGAGGTCGTAGCCGTAGATTCCCTCGCGCCCCTTGAAGCGCTCGGCGATGCGGCGCCACGTTTCGACGAAATGTGTGGCCAGGCGCTCGTCGTGGAACATCCGCATTTCGTTTGACTCGTCCCTGCTGCCAGGGGGCTCGTGGAGGTCGAGGACGACCTTCATGCCGCGTTTCACCGCTTCGGGAAGGAGGAACGAATCGAAGTGGTCGAGCTTGGGTGCCAGCCAGCGGTCGAACCACGCGACGGCGTCTTCGCCGTCGGGCCGCACGTCGTTGCTCGACATCTGGTAGCGGATCAGGGTGACGCCCCACGACTGAAGCGTGTCGAAGTCGGCCTCCGTCATGAACGGCGGCTCCTTCCGCGACGGGGACATGACGCCGCGCAATTTTTTAACGCAGAGACACAGAGGCGCAGAGGCGTTTTCGCCCGAAGATTGAGTAGACAGGATTGCAAGATTGTCACTCTGCGTTTCTCCGCGTCTCTGCGCCTCCGCGTTAAGACTTCCAGTGTACGCGCACCGGTGGTTCTGGTTCGTGATGGGCCAGAGAGGCACGGGGTCGCCTATGCGGAGGGTGGAGAGGTCGAAGACGGCGCGGCCGCTCGTCTCCTGGAGGCCGATCATCATGCGCGCCTTCGTGCGCGACACGCCGGAGGCGAGGTCGGAGACGCGAATCGTCTGCTCCGGGAAGTCGCCGAGGCGTCCGGGCGTGTTCGGGTAGCTCCACTCGCCGGAGAGCGAATCCTCGTATTCGAACTGGAACTTGAGGCCGGTGTACCAGTGGAGCGGCTTCGCGATGCGCTCGCCGCTCGCGACGATCTCCGCCCCGACGGGCTTGCCATCCCACGCCGAAAGGTCGATCTCGGCCGTGGCGAGACCGCCGGTCTTCTCCTCGCCTGGCGGAACTTCGGCAATGAGCAGATTCCCCTCGATGCGGGCGTTGGGCCCGCATTGCCAGCAAAGTTCCTTTCTTTGTCCAGCGCATATGATCGGCGCTACAACGCGGCGGTCGCGCGTCACGACGAAGTCCCCGCCGTGATTGGCGAAAACGCGCGCCGTCGCGGCATCGTGGACGAGCGCGAGCGAGACGGCCAGCCCTTCGCCGTGCAGCCGCGCAACGAGTCCCGGCGTGACGACCTGCGGCACGGCGCCTAGATTCACGCCCCAGAGGTCGAGCGTCCGGGCGCATTCGAGAATGTGTTCGGCCACTTCCGGCGAATACGGCTCGCCGTCGGCGGCTTTTCGGCACAGGATTCCCAAGTGCCTCTCAAAGGAAAGGGACCATTTGCCGTCCTGTTCGCAAAAGTCGATGTGGACGATGCGGCGGATCGATGGGTGTGCCTTGCGAAAGTATTGCAGGGCGTCGCCATTGTAGGTCGCCACCATGAGGCGGTCCTGGCCGATTCCAAACTGCGCGAAGGTCGCGAGCACCCGTTCGGCAAAGTCCGGATCAAAGGACTTGAAGTCAATCCAAAACTCCGGGATCGACTTCACGACTTCAAGCGCCTCCGGGAGCGATATGGCGCGCTCCTGCGTGGGTTGCCCGCCCAGGAGATAGGTGTGCCGCCGGATTTCGTCCCATGTGACATCGCGGATCCGGACGTCCCAGCCCATCGTGCGCTTGAAGGTAGGGTCGTGGGAAAGGACGATCACGCCGTCCCTGGACGGATGAACGTCGAGCTTCAGCACCTCGCTGCCGCGCTCCACCGCGTTGCGGTAAGCGGCCATCGAATGTTCCGGCGCGTCGGGATAGTCGCCGCGGTGCGCGACGCATTTGATGCCGCCGGCGGCGGAACCGGCGCAAAGGACGCAGAGAGAGGCGCAAAGGGAATGCAAACGGGGCATGTTCATCGCTTCATTTACCGGACAACCAGCACAAAGGGATTGATGCGCTTGCGGACGACGGCGAGCCAGCCGATGTTCCAGTTGTCGGACTCGGAATCGTAGCGCGGCTGAAGCTCGTTGGTTTCGACGTGGATGCCGCTTGTGGCCTTGCCAACGCGCCGCCACATCGAGCCGTCATATCGATACAGGGCGACGGTGTCCTTGGAAAAATCGACTTCGGAGTCGTCGAAACGGATGCGTACCGAAACCGAGTCAAACGCGGACCACGGCGTCTCCGGCGCCGCGCCGACATCGCCGATGTCCGAGAAGTGTCCCAGCCGCCAAACGCCAAGGACTTTGTCACCGACAGCGGCGTCGCAGGGAACCGTTCCGGGGATGTCGGTGCGGTCGGATGCGTAGAGCATCGCGAATGTGCGGTTGTTCGAAAAGCGTTGCTCGCCATTCTGGTAGAGGCCGATCTGGAGGCTGTTCACAAGGGAGATGTCGGGATTGCCGTGCGTGCCGGAGAATGAGCCGTAGTCGCCGACGGCAACGTGGTTCACGCTGGAAACGGGCAGGCGGCGCGGATAGATCAGACGACCGCCGTTCACGGCAAACCATCCGTTCGTGCCGCATTTGTTCGCATCGACGGTCGGAAGCCCGACGAGTCGGAATAGGCCAAGGTCGAGGTCGCCGCCATCTGCGACAATGCGCCCGTAGTTCTTGATGCGCGCGTGCCTTGCATCGCTGTCCACCTCCGTGCGGCCGATCTTGCCGTGGCCTTGGATCCGTCCGGTCGCGGTCTGAGCCTGGTCGCCGCTTTCATTCACCATGCCGACCCAGATCGCGTGGCCGGAGTCCGATGCCGTGGCAGCTGTCGTCGCGTTCACCGTGACGCTGCCGCCGTTCAGGAGAAGCGTTCCGTCCGATCCGGCGTTTTCACCGAGTTTGAGGATCTTGATGCCGGAAAGCGCGTCGTCCACGACGAGCGTCCCCCTGGAGCCGTTTTCGTTGCCGACAACCATCATTTCGGACGAGAACGCGAGCGTGGCGGCGACCTCGAAGCGACCGGTTCCCAGATGCCCGACGCGGATCGGCTGTGAAGAGGCCGCCGCGTGCGAGATCGTGCCGCCGCGATGGACGAACGTGCCAGAACTGCCGACCTGGCGCGCCACGCGGAATTTGTTCGCCACGGTGAGGGCGCCGTCGTTCACGAGCGTTCCGTTTCCGCTTCCGCCAACAAAGAGATCGTATGCGGCGAGCTCACCGGCGTTCGTGACGATGCCGTCGTAGCCAGCGTATCCGGCAACGACGAATTCTCCTGCCGTCTGCTCCATTTTGCCGCCTTGCTCGACGACGATGCGGCTCGTATGCGCATTGTTCGCCGACGGCGTGAGCCCCTTGCCAACTGTCACGTCCGACAAAGCAGTCCACGCGCCGCCGGAATGGACGGTCACACTGCCGCTCACGGCCCGGCCGGACGTGACGCCGCTCGCGATGTTTCCGAGGATGACCGGGCCTGCGTTCGTCATCACGCCGCCATCCGCGATTTCGAAAAGAATGTTCCTCGTGTTGCCGGTTGAGGAATTCTTGACATAGCTGATGCTGAAATTTCTCGTCAAGGCGACTTCGCCGTTCTCAACGACGAGCGGACTTGAGCTCAATCCGCCAGCCCAGAGGAACACGTCGTCTGCTTCGTCCGGCAAACGGTTCATGGAAACGCTTGTATTGTCCGCCGACAGCCAGTTCCCAATCGACGACCAGACAAATTGCCCCGTCTTGTTGCCCCAGGCGATGTTGTCGGCGAATGCGTCCGTTGCGGCGACGGACGCGGCGGCGACGAGGGCCGTTCGAAGAATCAGTGTCGGTTTTCTCATGGCTTGTTCCTTTCGATGATTGTGGCCTTTTCCCGATGGGAGGAAAGACGGCCCCGATTATACCGCCGCGCCGACACGAGCGTTAGCATGAAATGCGCACAACGATGTGCATTCAATGCGAAACGCCGCGACCTTGCCGCACGGACGACGTTGTGCTAGCATTGGCGGCGTCACGACACGGAGGCCAACATGGAAAAATACTTCAACGTCGCGGGACCCTGCTTTCCCTCCAAGCATTACATGCTGCCTGCGCTCGACCGGGTTCCGGCGATCCTGCGTCTCATTGAGCGCGAAATGTATTTTGTCATCCACGCGCCGCGGCAGAGCGGCAAGACCATCCACGTCGTCGGCTTGTAGCGCGGGGACGCGCCGGACACTCCGCCATGGCCACGACACGGAAAAAACGCTCCGCTCCCCCGTCCGGGCGGAGGATCCTCTTTCTGGGCGACTTCGCCTACGCCTCCACGAAGCCGATCGTCTCCGGCGTCATACGGCATATTTCAAACCGGTCTGGCGTTTCCCTTCTCGTCTGCGGGGCGCATCCCGGCAACGACGACCGCGGATACGCCTTCGAAACCGATGTCGATGGCGTGATCACGTGCAGCGGACTTGCCGGCAGATTTGCACGCAGGCTGGCGGCGGCGGGAAACCGCGCCCCGATTGTCTTCGTCAGTCAGCCGTGCGACTTTCCGTCGGCCGCGGGGCGCTCCGTTTCGCTTGTCTGCGACGACGCGGCGATATCCGAGTCTGCGGCGTCGCTGCTCCTCCGACATGGTCTTGCGTCGTTCGGATACGTAGGTTCGCGCCTCGACGTGGCCGGGGCCGGATGGGACGCGGCGCGCCGGGCGGCATTTCTCGATGCCATTGCGGCCAAAGGCATGCCGGCCGCGGTTTATGAAGCGCCGCAGAGGCGGCTTGGGTCCCGCGCCGATTTCGCCGCGCTCGCCGCGTGGCTCCGGGCGCTCCCCAAGCCATGCGGGCTCTTCGTTTCATACGACCAGCGGGCATTGCACGTGCTGAATGTGTGCCGCGCCGAGGGAATCGCCATCCCGGAGGAAATTCAGGTCATCGGTGTTGACAACGAGGAGTGGATATGCGAAAGCACCATTCCCACCCTCACTTCGATAGAGCCCGATTTCGAAGGTGCCGGCCGCAGGGCGGCGGAGTCATTGCTGGCGATGATGGACGGCGCGGCCGGCGGCAGGACCGAAACCTTCGGCGTCAGGCGCGTGGTGCAGAGAATGTCCACAACCGATGTCCATGGCAGCGCCAGTCGCGCCGTCAGGGCGCGCGACTATTTGCGCAGCCACGCCGGCGAACCGATCGGAGTGGCGCAGCTGGCCCGGATGCTGAACTGTTCCGTCCGAACGCTCCAGACGAGTTACAGGACGGTGTTCAGGACAACGCTCACGGACGACCTCGCCATGTCGCGAATCGAAAAGGCCAAGGGTCTCCTCAAGGGGACGAAGACGCCTGTTGGCGCGATCCCGGAGATGATCGGCTATTCGTCCCCCATCCACTTCGCCCGGTTGTTCAAGGCGAAGACCGGAATGTCAATGCTCGAATACCGCAGACGCGCCAGCGGCAACGACCGCCGAAACCCATCACCGCGTTCTTCAGGTTCAATCCGTTGACAGGCCACGTAGGTTCCCCGGCTTGATTTTTCCCATTCGCCGCTTGCAACCGCGCCCGACCACTGCTATCCTTTCCCCGTCGCTGCGCATGGTTCCATCCCTCCAGTAGGGGCCGCGCGCCGCGCGGCCCGCACCTTTCCAAATGGCGAAAGCCTCACGCATGGACGTATTTTTTTAGCCACAAAGAACACAAAGCCTTTGTGTTCTTTGTGGCTGAAAACGTTGCGGCGGACGATCCGCAACTTTTCAACCTGGAGCAAGGCGAATGCCTCACACAGAGGCACGAAGGCGCAGAGGGGAGGCGGACTGGAGTCCGCCGTTTTGAAATGACTGGCGGGTGTCGCGCCGGTCACGCCGGTCCTTGGGGGTGCGGCCTCCGGCCGCGCCACTCGTCCCGCCCTAGGAACCGCTGGGGTGGGGCGAGCCGCAACCTGGGAGCGCGGGCTTCCAGCCCGCGAATGTGGCCCGCGCGCCGCGCGGGCCGTATGAATCCCCCGGAGATGGCGCGCTCTCCGAACGCGCCCTACCGGGAAAGTGCCGCGCTCCCAGGACTTGGCGCGGCCGGAGGCCGCCCACCCCATGTTCGCCGCAGGGGACGATGCGCTCTCCGAGCGCATCACCTTCCGGCGATTACGGCACGCCAGGACGGCGCTCCCTTCCTTTGCCGCTTTCACCCTTTACAATTCCGCTTTCCAATTAAAGAATCAAAGAATTGAAGAATGGAATGCGCTCGCTTCGCTCGCTAATTGGCGAACCCCTGGACAGGACGAACAGACTGCCCGTTGCTGCGGGGGAGGTGGTCGTAAGTGTAGTGGCTGCCGGAACGGAAGTAGAGGTACCAGGCGTGGTAGGAATTGCCCTCGCCCGGGACGGACGACCAGTAGCGGCCGTACGAACCGGCATCGGTGAGCGAAGTCCCGTAGCCGTAGCCGGCGGCGGGGAGGAAGATGCTGGCGCTTGAATACGACCCACGTCCGCGCACGAGGTAACCCGGAGACCCGTTTTGCGTTGTCCATATCCATTCGCAGTTTCCGGAAAGCTTTTGTAGTTCGCCATCCGTCGGCATTCGCCACGCTCCGCCCCAGTGCGCGTGCGCCGCGTCATGCGCCTGAGAAAGCACTCCTTCCGAAGTCAGCCAGCCAGACCGTTTCAGCCAGCCCGACACATTGCTTTTTCCGTAGGTGGGCGTGTTGGCCTCAGAAAACGAAAAGTTCCGGTTCGATCCGTCGCTCGCGACCCAGGCGTTGCCGGAGCGGCGATAGCCGACGGTGTCCCCCCACCAGAAGTAGAGTCCGTAATCCTCCGGCCTTGGGGCGCCAATGTTTGTCGTCGCCCAATACGGACCGCCCTCCCAGAGCCGGACGCCTTCGTGTCCGTTGTCCGTCACGCGCCCGGGGGTCCGGCTGGCGGCCGCGGGCGCCTGCCGGATGGCGTCCGCCCTGCGATGGACGGCCTGCGCCTCGTCGTGCACGTTTGTCACGCGCGCGGCGCGAAGGTCCGCGACGGACGCGCCGTCGGGGGGATCGTCGTTGGATCGTTTGATCGTTTGATCGTTGACGGCAGTCTGGAAACCGCCTTCCCCCTGCAGCTCGCCGGGATGGCTCGCCTCACCCGGGGAAAGGAGCGCCGTGACGGCTCGCTCCATCGCGTCCACGAACGCCGTGCATGACGGGAAGCGCTCGGACGGACGCTTGGACAGAGCGCGCGCCAGCGCAGCGTTGGCGGCGGCGGTAATCCCGGACACGGGCGACGGCGTCACGGAGAGGACCGAGGCCAGCATCACCATTGGGTCACCCGTCGCGAACACTCCGGCAAGGGGCGGCTCGCCGCTCAAAAGCTCGTAGAGGACGCAAGCGAGCGCGTATTGGTCCGTGCGGCCGTCCTGCGGCTGGCCCTGCCACTGCTCCGGGGACATGTATGGACGCGTGCCGGAGGTATCGCCAGTCTCGGTCGAAATGCGCGACATCGAGGAGCGAATCTCCGCTGCCAGACCGAAGTCCAGAAGGCGCGCGCGGACGGTTCCGTCGTCACGCGTCTCGACCATGATGTTTCCGGGCTTCACGTCGCGGTGGACGATTTTCTCGCCGTGGGCGTAGTCGAGCGCCGAGGCGATCTGGCGGACGATTTCGATGGCCTGCCCAGGCGGCGCGGCGCCGCCATCGAACTGCCGACGCCAGCGCGAGAGCGTGACTCCGGGGGCGTAGCGCATCACCATCACGCTG
>DJYI01000162.1 GCA_002448475.1 Verrucomicrobia bacterium UBA6982 | reverse complement strand
TGGCATAGCCGCCAACGGCGGCGTTCGGTGCCACAGCCGCTATTTCCCTTGCGATCTTTGCGTTCCGCTGCACGGACAGGCTTTGGTCACACCCGATTGTCGCCCCGCTCTTGTTCCGCTTCGCCTTTTGTAGTATCATTGTCCCGCAACGCATTTTTCGGCGGCTTCGCGGCCACGTCCGCGCCGCCCGCAACCTGTCGGTTTTTCATTCCATGTTCCACACACCTCCACAACGTTTCGCGCGCGGCGCCGCCGCGTCCGCCGCGCTTTGCTGCGCGCTGGCCACGGCGCCTGCCGCGGCCGCGCCGCAGGATCCTCGGCAGGATCCGGCGCTTCGTGTCGAGCTGCAATACATCGAGGCGCTGAACGCCGCCGGCATGCCGGACTTCGCGGATCTGGTTCTCAAGGACGTGCAGGCCCGCTGGCCCGAGGCGAAGGCCCTTCTCAAGACAAAGGCGCTGGAGCAGGTGCTTTCGCTCGGCCGCTTCGACGAGGCGGAGAAGATAATCCGCGCCGAGAAGGACCAAGACGCCCCTGAAACCTGGGCCATGAAGCTTCTGTCCGCCGACTACCGCTTTTCGCGCGGCCAGTATCCCGAGGCGCTTGGCGCATATCAGGCGTTCTTCAAGAAATACGCCGGCAAGCCCCCGGCCGCGCTCGTCTCCGCCTACGCGCAGAACTACTACAAGTTCGTCCAGATGCTGCTCTTCCTCCATCGCGAGGCGGAGGCCGCCGCGGCATACGAGGCGATGCTCAAGCTCCCCGACCTCGAAAACGAGACGCGCCGCCAGGCGCAGTTCGAATGGGCGCAGCTTCTTGTGAAGATGGCCGAGGACGTCAAGCCCGACAAAAACGGCAAGCCCACAAAGGAGCGCACGGACAAGCTTGACAAGGCGGACAAGGCCGTTCAGGCGCTGCTCTGGGAGCAGGACCTGTGGTTCGGGCGCGGCGTCGCGCTTCTCGCCCACATCCGGGCCCTTCGCGGCAAGCCGGAAGAGGCTCGCGACATCGTGAACACATACATGGAGCAGCTCGTGTCGATCGACCGCCAGCTCCAGGAGCAGGGCGAAGAGCAGGGCGTGGACCTCATGGGACTCTCCCCGATCGCCGAGAGCCGCTACCTCGTGGGCACCATCCTCGCCGACGAGGCCGATTCTATGTTCGACAAGTCCAAGGGCGGCCTTTCCGCCGCCGACGAGGAGAAGGCGGTCGGAATCTACGACGAAGCCCTCACGGAGCTTGTGAACGTCTATGTGCAGTATCCCGGCTTCGCGTGGGCGGTGGACGCGATGGACCGCGTCGAGGCCATCGAGCGCAGACTCGACACGCTGGGCTACGAGGTGGAGAGCAACATCACGCCCGAGCAGCGCGCGAAAGTCGCCACCAAGCAGTTCGCCAACGCCGCGAGCCTCTACCACCAGAACCAGTTCGAAAAGGCGATCCAGTCGTTCGAATCGGTCCTCAAGAACTACCCGCAGGTCGTGCCGGACTCCATCCAGGGACTTGGCCTTCTCGTTCAGTCCTACGTGGAGCTGGCCGAAGGCCTGGACAACGCCGAGGACGCGCAGTTCCGCAAGCTGGAGGCCGAAGTCGTGGCCTCCGGCATGGCCGAGCGCTTCGCCATGTCCGGGCGCGACGGCGTCGTCAAGGCCGGCGACACGCTACGCGCGCTTTCGGCCTTCTTCGCCGACCACGGCATGCCGGACGCGGCGCGCCGGGCAATGGACGACTTCTTCCGCCTCTATCCCACGCACCCGGTGGCCGCAGACGCCCTTCTCGCCGAGGCCGCCAAGGCGTATCGCGGCGATCCGCCAGACTACGCGGAGGCCGCGCGCCTCTACACCGTTCTCGCGGAAAACTACACCTCCTCGCAGCGCTCCGTCGATGCCCTGCGCTATCTCGGCGACTGCTACGCGAAGCTCGGCGACTCCGCCGCCGAAATAACCGCCCGCTCCAACTACGTGGCGCGCCTTGAAAAGGACGACAAGCCCTCCTCCGCGCTCCTGCACGCCCGCTACTCCCTCACGCGGGCGCACAAGAACGCGGCGCTGGATCGCCTCCGCGCGGCCACCTCCGCCTGGGACGACATTCGCCGCGGCGTCGCACCCGCCCCCGCGACCCCCACCCCCGCCGAAGACGGCGCCCCCGCCGACCAGGACTCCAAGGAGGCCGCGCCGGAAGAGGGCAAGTCGCCGGCCGACGCCGCGCTTGAGGAACTCGTGGCCGCAAACCGCGCCGTGGCCGAATGCACGGAGAGCTACGTCGAACTCATCAAGACGCTCGCCGGCAAGGATCGCGCGATGTTCGAGAGCAACGCCAAGGAGAAGCAGGCCAACAACAACCTTCTGCTCGCCTCGCTGTTCGACGCGGCGTCGTGCTACTCGTCCCTCAACCAGCCGACCGCGCAGCTGCCCCTGTTCAAGAAGCGCGCCATCCAGATGTACGAGACGGTGGTGAAGCTCTTCCCGAAGAACGACAACATGCCGCAGGTGTATCTGCAACTCGGAACGCTCTACTCAACGCTTCCCGGCGAAGGGGCGGAGGCCGAGGCCAACGCGAAGAAGGCGACCGAGTGGTTCGACGCGCTCTCAAAGGACTACCCGGACTCCGAGCAGGCCCGCAACGCGCTCTACCGCCAGGGCAAGGCCCTGCTCGACCTTGGCTACCGCACGCAGGGTCTGGCCAAGTTCAAGGAGATGATCTCGTCGCCATCCGGCAAATACACCGCGCAGCAGCTCGCCAACGCCGCCGACGAAATCTTCGCCGCCAAGGACTACGCCCTCGCCGAGCAGGGCTACGCCGCCGCGCTCTCCCGCGCCGAACCGGAGGAAACATCGCTGCGCGCCCGCATCGCATTCGGTCGCGCCCGCATCCTCGTGGCGCAGGAGAAACTGCCTGAGGCGCGCGCCGCGCTCGAGGCGTTCGTGAAGGACAATCCGCGCTCCGCCAGCGTCATCGAGGCCAACGAGCTGATCTGCGAGGTCTGCCTCAAGGCCGCCACCGCCGAGAAGGACCGCGCCGCCCGCACAGACCTGTTCAAAGGCGCCATCGCGGCGGTTCAGGCCCTGCGCCCCTACAAGACCGCCCCGCGCGACGCTGTGGATCTGCAACTGCGCATCGGCTCGATCATGGAGGCCCAGGCCGCGGCCGAAACAGAAATGGGCGACAAGGCGACGGCCGACGACCTTCTGCGCAAGGCGGCCGGCCACTACCAGACTCTCGTGCTCTCGGCCGACCTTTCCGACATGTCCCTGCGCCAGGGGCAGGAGAAGATTTTCGCAAGGGCAGTCCGCACGCTCGCCGCCACGAAGGTCTATAACGACGGCACCCCGGTGTGGGAGGACGTCAAGGATCTCTGCGAGCGCTACCTTGAATACTTCCCGCAGGGCCCATCCGCCACGGAAGTGCGCAAGACCCTCGGCGAGGCGAATTCCAACCTAGCCGTCGGCGGCTAGCGCCGAGGCAGGCCGACAGGCAACAGCTGACAAGCAATTTCAAACAACCAAACGGACAGTTTCGACAATGACTACACTCCGCACTCCAATCCTCCTCGCCATCGCGCTCTGCGCCGTCTCCGCGCGGGCCGACGTTCCCGCGCGCCTCCGCCTCGCGGACGGCACAGCAATCGGGCAGTGCATGCTGCGCTGGCTCCCGGTTGACAAGAAATACAACGTCGCCGTAAAGGCGCAGAGCGGGCAGATCGTCGAGCGAATGATCGACCCGGACGACATCCTCCAGATGCAGGTCGCCAAGCCGAAGAACTGGGACGCCTCCCAGAAGAACCCGCAGGCGCTGCTCCAGATTGCAAACGAATACAAGATGCTGCAGTGGGACTCCGAGGCCGGCGCCGTTCTCGCCCGGGGGCTCCTCGCGCAGAACAAGGCCAAGGCCGCCGTCGAGGCCTGCAAGAAGATCGAGCAGGGCAATCCGCGCGCCGCGTGGGACTCCCCAATGGCTCCCGAATACTGGCGCGCGCTCCTTGAAACCGGAGCCACCGGCCCGCTTACCAAGCTCCTCGACAAGGGGGCGCAGTCGCAGGACCTCTCCGTGGCCGCCGCCGCGTGCCTGCTGCGCGGAGACGTGCTTGAGCGCCAGGACCGCGCCAACGACGCCCTGAAGGACGGCTACCTGCGCTGCGTGTTCCTCTTCCAGAACCAGCCGGCAGTCCGCGCCGAGGCCCTCTACAAGGCGGCCCAGGCGTTCGACAAGCTCCGCAAGCCCTCCTACGCGGA
The DNA here is from genome assembly GCA_002448475.1 of Verrucomicrobia bacterium UBA6982. Lineage (GTDB taxonomy): Bacteria > Verrucomicrobiota > Kiritimatiellia > RFP12 > UBA3636 > UBA3636. Next base: position 1,111 of record DJYI01000162.1, on the reverse strand, counting down.
GAAAATGCGCGGCATCCTCCTCTCCCAATACGGCAACAGCCCGTGGGCGCAGAAACTGCGCTAGGGCGCCGAAGCCATCCGCGCACGTCAATTCCGCGCATCGCGCGCCGCGACCGTCAATCACCCCTGTTTCCAACCAAACACGTCAAAAACAATGAAACGCACGTTCATCGCCTCCCTCGCCCTTGCCGGCATTCTGGCCTTCGCCCCGGCAACAGTCTCCGCACAGGACGCAGCCCCCGCCGAAGCCCCGGCGGCCGCGGCCGCCCCCGCCGAAGCCGGGCAGATCGAAAAGGCCGCCGACGCCGAAAAGTCCGCCGGCGGACACAGCGAATTCTACACCGTCCTCTTCGGCTCCGGCTGGCTCGGAACCGTCCTCTGGGCCGCGCTCTTCTCCGCCCTCGGATACTTCATCTACCTGGCCATCGACAGCAGCATCCTCGTGCGCGCCTCCAAGATCATGCCCCAGGCGCTGATCGACAACGTCAAGAGCGCCATGTCCGAGGGCGACGTGCAGAAGGCCCTCACCGTCTGCGAAAACGACCCCACCCCGATGGCGAACATCCTCAAGGCCGCGTTTCTCCATGTGGCCGAGGGCTATGACATCATCCAGGAGGCGGTTTCCGCCGCGGCCGACCTCGAAACCGAGCGCATCATGCAGCGCCTCGCGTGGATCTCCGTCTGCGCCAACATCGCCCCTCAGCTCGGCCTTCTCGGAACGGTGCAAGGCATGATCATGGCGTTCGCCAACCTCGGCACCGGAGGCACTCCGGACGTCGGAATGCTGGCGACGAACATCTCCCAGGCGCTCTACACGACGGCCGGCGGTCTCACCACGTCGATCCCAGCCGTGTGCTCGTTCTACTTCTTCCGCAACCGCGCCAACCAGATCATCCTCCGCATGGAAGCCACCACGATGGAGCTGATCAAGGACCTGCGCAACGTCCAGGTCGAAGCGTAGGCCCCTCCGCTTCCGACAACCCCTTTCCGGAGAACCCGCGAAATGGCACGGAAAAAGAACCAGGAGGGCTGCGACCTGAACATGACGCCGATGATCGACGTCGTGTTCCAGCTCATCATCTTCTTCATCGTCACGATCAACATCGCCGAC
>DJYI01000139.1:90443-91234 GCA_002448475.1 Verrucomicrobia bacterium UBA6982 | reverse complement strand
CGAGCGCGAGCGCAACGCGCCGCTTTTAAGATCGCTGCGCCGTCGCGTCGCTGCGGCCGAGGAGCGGATCGGCAAACTCGAAGAGGAGCAGAAGACTCTTGTCGAATCGCTTTCCGCGCCGGGCGCGGCCCCTGACGCGGCGGCCACCGCCGCTCGCCGTTTGGCCGAAATCGAAAAGGAATTGGCGACGGTCAACGCGCTTTGGGAGCAAGCCGCCTCGGAACTCTCCTTCATGGAAGCCGAATAGGCCCGGCCCGAACAGACTGCCCTTGGCCGACTCCAACTGCTCCGCGTTATTCGCGTTCTTCGAGTTATTCGCGTTACTCGGAATCTCCGGACGCGACGGAATCGCCGGAGGAGTCCACCTGACCGCCGCGACCCGGGGAACCATCAGCGCCGTCGGCTTCGGGTGCGGCGGCAGCCGCCTGTGGAGGCGTCTTGGGCTTCTTCGGCTTTTTGACGTAGTTTTCCGCGTTGCGCAACTTGCGCTCCGACGGCCCCTTCGGCGTTTCAAGCTCTGGCAGAGTTTCGCCCTTTAGCTCTTCGACGCCAACGCGCTTGAGTCGCATCGAAATGATCGTCGAAACGCCTTTCTCCTGCTGCGTCACGCCATACACGATGTCGCTGCCGGCGATCGTGTGCTGATTGTGCGTGATGATTAGGAACTGCGAAAGAGATAGGAAGTCCTTGAGAACATCAACGAAGCGTCCGATGTTGCTGTCATCGAGCGCCGCGTCGAGTTCATCCAGAATCGCGAACGGAGAAGGCTTGATCTCGTAGATCGAGAAAAG
>DJYI01000139.1:0-90371 GCA_002448475.1 Verrucomicrobia bacterium UBA6982 | reverse complement strand
ACGGCCGTCATCGTGCGCTCGCCGCCGGAAAGCAGCGAAACGCTGGTGGGCTTCTTTCCGGGCGGACGCGCAACGATGTCGATGCCGCACTCCAGGACGTTCTCGTCGTCCATGAGGCGCAGTTCGGCGGTGCCGCCGCCGAAAAGGCGCGTGTACATCTTCTGGAAGTTTTCGTTGGCCTTGGTGAAAGTCTCGCGGAATCTGGCGACGGACTGCCTGTCGATGTCCTTGATGAGGGCCATCAGCTTTTCCTTGGCCTGAACGAGATCGCTCTCCTGCCCGACAAGGAAGTCGAGTCGCTCTTCGCTTTTCTGGCAGTCCTCGATGGCGACGAGGTTAACCGGCCCCATGTTTTCCATCTTCTGCCGCAGTTCGGCGACGCGCTCCGCCGCGATTTCCATGGACGGGGCGCCTTCTTCGCCCCAGTCCGGCGGCTCTTCGCGGCCAAGTTCCTCCACCGTCAGGTGCCAGTCGCGTTGAAGCCCCTCTTCGAGGTTTTGCATCTGGACGCGAGCCTCGGCGAGCGCCACCTCGGCCTGTGTGCGCCGGGCGGCTGCTTCGTCCAGAGCCGTGCGGCGGCGGACCAGCGCCGCCGCCGCCTTGTCGGCCTCCTCCTGTCGCGCGGCGCGGGCCGCGCGCAGCTCGGCGACCTTGCCGTCGGCGGCGCGCGCCGCGTCGTCGAGAGCCGGGAGCGACTCCGTGACGGCAGAGGCCTCGGCTTCGAGCCGTGCTATGGCCTCGGCGTAGGAGGCGACGGCTCGGCTTCGCGTTTCGGCCATCGCGCCAAGTTCGGAGACGCGGGCCGCGACGGCGGCCGCCTGGGAGCGCGCCGACTGGGAGGCCTGCGCGGCCGCCGCGTGGGCGAGGCGGGCGTCTGTGAGCGCGCCCTGCGCGGCAAGAAATTCGCTCTCGGCCCTGCGGGCGGCGTCGCTCTGGGCGGCCACGGCGTCTGCGAGGCGCGTCCGGCTCTCGCCCATGTCGTGGATGCGGGCCGAAAGGTCGCGTGCGCGGTCCGTGGCCGCCTTGGCAGCGGTGGCCAGGGAGTCGAGTTCCGAAGACGTGGCGCGCAGCCGCGCTCGCGCGTCGGAAAGGTCGCGGGACAGCGAACGCTCCTCGCCCTCCTTCTGGGCGGCCGCGCGGCGCGATTGGTCAAGAAGAGTTCTGGCGCGCGAAAGCGCGTCTTCGGCGGCCCGGATTGCGTCGGCAGCGCGCGCCTCGCCTTCCTCGGCTTCGGCCGCCGCGTCAGAAAGACGTGACTCGTCCGCGCGGGCGTCCTCCAGTTGCGCCTGACGCGCGAACGGATTCGCCGCCGCCCCGTCCGCGCTCCAGAGGTCGTAAAGTCCGCCGCCGCGCACAACAGCGCCGCCGCGAGTGACAAGCGCGACGTCTTGCGGAACCGCCGCCGGATCAGGCGGGAGCGCGTCAACGAGATACGCGCGGCCAATCAGCCTTTGCGCCGCCGCTTCAAACCCCTTTTCGACATCGACGAGCGAAATAAGCGGCACGGGCCGGAGCGCGGAGACGTCCGAACTCCACTGCGGCTCGCTGCTCGCGGTGTCGGCCGGCGCGCCGCCGGCGGCGCCTCCGTCGGCAGCCACGAGCCGCGCCGGGTGGGAGCCACCCGTAGAAACAAGCAGAGCGGCGAGCGCCGCGGCATCTTCGCCGGAGCGCACCGCCACGGCGTCCAGCCACGCGCGCAGCACGGCCTGAAGGGCGGTGCGGAACTCCTTTGGCGCGGAAAAGCGCTCCGCCAGCGGACCAAGGACCGCTCCCGCAGGAGCGGAAAGCGGATTGGCCGCGTCAAGCAGTTCCGCCGCACCTGCTGGGAGTCCCTCGGAAGAGGACGCAGCTTCCTCAAGAAGTTTGAGGCGGGCCTGGCAGGCTGCCAGATCCGCGCGAACAGAGGAGGCCGTTGCCCGTGCCTCGTCAAGTCCGGCCCGCGCCGAGGCGAGTTTGCGCTCGGCCGCCAGCGCGGCGTCGGAGTGCGACTCCGCAAGCCCCTGAAGCGTCTCCACTTCGCCTGAAACGTCGTCAAGCCGAGCGGAAAGCTCCTTGACGGACGCTTCAAGACGCGTCTTTTCGGCGGAGAGCCGCTCGTGGCGCAGGATGGATTCCCGATCGGCGGCCTCGGCGGCGCTGAGTTCGTTCTGGAGTCGCGCGTTGGCGCGCTCCAGCTCAACTGATTGGTCGCGCAGCCGCTGCAACGCCGCGCGGGCCTCATCGGAATCGCCGTGGAGCGAATCGAAGCGGGAGCGCGCCTCGTCTAGGGCGGCTTGCGCGGCGGCGAGGGCTTCGTCGAGCGGAGCCAGGCGCGAGAGCACTTCGGCGTGAAGTTTCTCCTGAGCGGCCTTCACGGCCTCAGTTTGGCGCAGCTCCTCCTCGTCTCGCTCCTTCCAGGCCCTGTTTTCGGCTATCCGAAGCGCCCCGCCGCGCAGTTTCTCGTCGGCTTGCGCTCGCGCGTTGTGGGCTGATGCCGCTGTTTCGACCGCAGCAGAAATTCCCTGCTCGGCCTCCGCGACGGCGCGGCGGAGTTCTTCGAGTCCCGCCTCCGCCTTCTCCACGGCGTCGCGAAGCGTCGCCCCCTCGGACTGCGCCGCCTCGAAAGCCTCTGCCAGCGAGCGGCCGCGGGCGTTTAGATCCGCGAGGCGCAACGATGCGAGATAGAGGTCGATCTTGCGCAGCTGCGTCTGCAGTTCCTTGTAGCGGCGGGCGCGTGAGGCTTGACGCTGGAGAGAGGCTATCTGGCGTCGCAGCTCCGCGATGACGTCTGCAAGTCGGGCGAGATTCTGGTCCGTGGCGTCCAGCTTGCGAATGGCCTCGCGTCTGTCGGCGCGGAAGCGAGTGATTCCGGAAGCCTCCTCGAAGATCGCGCGGCGGTCCTCGGGTCGGGACGAGAGAATCGCGTCGATCTGCCCCTGCGCCATCACGGAATACGACGTGGTGCCGATGCCTGTGTCCATGAACAGGCGCTGAATGTCGCGCAGACGGCACGGGGTCTTGTTAATGAAATACTGGCCTTCGCCGGTGCGGAACACGCGGCGCGTCACGGTCACTTCCTCGTATTCCAGCCCGAGCGCGCCGGAGCAGTCGGCAAATGTTATCGAGACCTCCGCCATTCCCAGAGGCTTGTGGTCGTCGGTGCCGTTGAAGATGACATCCGTCATGGCCCCGCCGCGAAGGGCGGAGGCGCGCTGCTCGCCGAGAACCCAGCGAATGGCGTCAGAGACATTGCTCTTGCCGCATCCGTTAGGGCCTACAATGGCCGTGATTCCAGGCTCGAACACGAGTCTGGTCTTGTTGGCGAAACTCTTGAAGCCGTTGATTTCTAGCGCCTGGAGATACACTGCGAACTCCGCAATCCGTTATTCTGGAAGAGACCGTCGATCTGCGCCGGAACCCGCCGTCGGCAAAAGCCAGACGGCGGGCCGGATACCGGAACTTTAGTCCAGACCGGAGAAGAAGCGGATCAGGCGGCGCACATGCGCGGCGCAGGCGTCGATGATCGGGTCGGCAAGCTTGTCGGGCGGAACGAATCCGCCGTTCAGGTCCTGGTATGTCCTGAGCGTCGATTTGATGTAGGTGTCGAGGAATTCGGTCGCGATGTTCACCTTCGCGATTCCGCACTCGATCGCGCGGCGGACGTCGCCAAGAGGGGTGCCGCTGCCTCCGTGCAGCACGAGCGGCACGTCCGGAAGAGCTTCGGCGATGGCGGCGCAGCGCGGGATGTCAAGCTTTGGCTCGGCCTTGTAGTAGCCATGCGCGGTACCGATCGAAACGGCCAGAGCGTCCACGCCTGTGTCCTTCGCGAACGAAACGGCCTCCTCGACGTCGGTGAGCGCGGTTTCGTCGCCTTGCGCGACGTGCCCGATCTCGCCCTCGCAAGTGGCGCCGAGTGCGTGGGCGTATTGGGCGACATGGCGCGTCCACTTGACGTTTTCCGGGTATGGGTCGCGCGAGCCGTCATACATCACGGAGGTGTAGCCCCACGCAAGGGCGTCCTCCGCCTGCTTCACCGTGGAGCCGTGATCCAGATGGAGCGCCACGGGAACCGGCGAGCGCGCGGCCATGGCGCGAAGGGTCGGCGCCAGGTCGCGCGCCTTTCCAGTGTCAAAGAGCCGCATGTAGAGCTGCACGATCACCGGTCTCCCCTCGGCCTCGGCCGCCTTGAACACGGCGGCGGCGGTTTCGTAGTTCGTTACGTTGAACGCCCCGACGGCCCGCTTTTCCGAGCGGGCCTGGAGGAGCATTTCCTTCATTGTTGCGAGCGGCATTGCGATTTTTCCTTTCAGGCAATTGCGATGTGCGGGGATCATAGACTGCGCGGCCAATCCGGTCAACCTCGGGAACTCATCGCGAAATTCTTGACTTTCACAGGCTTTTGCGGCATCATCCGCCGCACTTCACGAGTCCGTGTGCGGTCGGCGCGTTCCTGCGCAAGTCCGCCGCGGAACAACAACAACGCAGAAAAGCAGCCATGTCCCGTCGCATTCTCATTGCAGGCAACTGGAAAATGAACAAAACCTCGGCCGAGGGCGCTACGCTCGTCGGCGAGGTCCTTGCCGGCCTTCCTTCCGGAAATCTTCCCGAAATCCTCGTATTCCCCCCTTACCTGACGATCCCCGCGGTCGTCGCGGCCGCCAAGGGCTCCGCCATCGAAGTCGGCGCGGAAAACGTCCACTGGGCCGAAAGCGGCGCCTTCACGGGCGAAGTTTCCACCGCCATGCTCAAGGACGCCGGCGTAACGCACGCTCTGGTGGGCCACAGCGAGCGTCGCCAGTATTTCGGCGAAACCGACGAAACCGTGAACAAGCGCGCGGCTGCGGCCATTTCGGCCGGGCTCGTCGCTGTTATTTGCGTTGGCGAGACTCTCGCCGAGCGCGAGGCCGGTGAAACAGCCTCCGTGATCGACCGTCAGACGCGCAAGGCGCTTGAAGGCATCTCCGACACTTCCAGGGTCGTCATCGCCTACGAGCCCGTCTGGGCGATCGGCACTGGCAAGACGGCCACGCCCGACATGGCGCAGGAAGTCCACGCGCAGATCCGCGCGATCCTCAAGGATCTCTACGGCGACGCCGCCGATTCGATCCGCATCCTCTACGGCGGCTCCATGAAGCCGGCCAACGCTCCCGAACTGCTCGCCAAGCCCGACATCAACGGCGGTCTCATCGGCGGCGCCTCTCTGAAGGCCCCCGATTTCCTCGCCCTCGTGAAGGCCGGCGCGGAGGCCTAAAGCCATGGTTGACGTTATCATCAGGTTGCTGATGGCGCTGGAGGCCGTTGTCTGCCTCATGCTGATCGGCGTCATTTTGATCCAGCGCTCGAAGGGCCAGGGCGTAGGCCTTTCCTTCGGCGGCGGTGCCGCCGAGTCCGTGTTCGGCGGCCAGATGGGCAACGTCCTTACGCGCACGACGGTCATTCTGGCCTTCGTTTTCCTCGCCAACACGACGGTTCTGGCCATTCTGAAGCCAAAGGGTGTTTCTGCCTCCGTGGTTGACCGCATCCCCGCGCCCGTCTCACAGCAGGCCGAGGCTGGTTCCGATGCCGCCGAAGCCGCGCCGTCAGACGCTGAAGTTCAGGCCGCGCTCGCGGATGAACCCGCCGCCGATGCGCCTGAAGCGGCCGCGCCCGCCGCACCCGCCTCGCCTGTCGCCGAAGCGCCTGAAGCGGCTGCTCCCGCCGCGCCCGCCGCACCCGCCGCCGATGCTCCTGAAGCGGCTGCTCCCGCCGCGCCCGCCGCCAAAGCGCCTGAAGCGTCTGCTCCCGCCGCGCCTGCCGCCGACATTACGGCGGCGGCTCCCGCCGCCGAGTCCGCCGCCGAGTAATTCAGTAATCGGCACCCAATCCAATCGGGCGGCGGACAGCGGTCCGCCGCCCTCTTTTTTCCGACACGAAAGCATTTTATCGCGAGATCAGTCCCATGTTCACCCCGGTTTCAAACAAGGTCGATTTCGACGCTCTGGAAAAGGGCGTCCTCTCCTTCTGGAAGGAGAACGACACGTTCAAAAAGTCCCTCGCTCAGACTGAGGGCGGCGAGGAGTTCGTCTTCTTCGACGGCCCCCCCTTCGCCACCGGCCTCCCGCACTACGGCCACCTTCTCGCCGGCACGATCAAGGACATCATCCCGCGCTACCAGACAATGCGCGGCAGGCACGTCGAGCGCCGCTTTGGCTGGGATACGCACGGGCTCCCCATCGAGGCCCTCGCCCAGAAGGCACTCGGCATCGACGGCGCCGCCGGCATCCGCGACTTCGGCGTGGACAAGTTCAACGAGCAGTGCCGCTCCATGGTCCTGCGCTACGTCTCCGAGTGGCGGCAGACCGTCACGCGCATGGGTCGCTGGGTTGACTTCGACCACGACTACAAGACGATGGAGCCCTCCTTCATGGAGACGGTCTGGTGGGTCTTCAAGCAGATCTTCGACCAGGGCCGCGTCTACCGCTCCCGCCGCATCGTCCCCTACTCCTGGGCCCTCAACACCCCACTCTCCAACTCAGAGGCCTCCTCCAACTACAAGGACGTGCAGGACCCCACGGTCACCTGCCGCCTCAAGGTCCTCTCCGGCGCGGACTCCGCGTGGGGCACGACCTACCTGCTGATCTGGACGACGACGCCCTGGACGCTCCCCGAGAACCTCGCGGTCTGCGCCGGCGCGAAGATCGACTACGTAGTCGTGCGCGACCTCACGGACGAGGCGCGCCCGTGCTACGTGATGGCCGAGGCGCGTCTGCCCGCCGTCTTCAGGAAGCCGGCGGAGCAGGTCGAGGTCGTCGCGCGCTTCAAGGGCGACGCGCTCAAGGGCTGGACCTACGAACCGCTCTTCCCCTACTTCGAGGCCGAACGCACCCGCGGCGCGTTCCGAGTGCTCAACGACGACTACGTTACGACGGACGACGGCGTGGGTCTCGTCCACATCGCCCCCGCCTACGGCGAGGACGACTTCCGCGTCTGCCGCGAGAACGGCGTCGAGGCGTGGGCCGACCCGCTCGACGCGGACTGCAAGTTCACGGACACGGTGCCCGAATACGCCGGGCGCTTCTGCAAGGAATGCGACAAGGACATCATCAAGCGCCTCAAGGCCGAGGGCAAGCTCGTCCACCAGGCCACGATCACGCACTCCTACCCGTTCTGCGAGCGCACTGACACGCCGCTGATCTACCGCGCGATCCCCGCCTGGTACATCCGCGTGGAGGACCTGCACGAGCGCTTCGCGAAGAACAACGCGCCAGTCGCGTGGATGCCGGAATACGTCGGCGAAAAGCGCTTCGAGAACTGGCTCGAGGGCGCGCGCGACTGGAACGTCTCGCGCAACCGCTTCTGGGGCTCGTGCATCCCGATCTGGGTGAACGACGAGGACGAGAACGACCTGATCTGCGTCGGCTCCGTCGCCGAGCTCGAGGCCCTCTCCGGCGAGAAGGTCACGGACCTGCACAAGCACTTCGTGGACAAGATCGTCATCCGCCGCGACGGCAAGACCTACCACCGCACGCCCGAGGTGCTCGACTGCTGGTTCGAGTCCGGATCGATGCCATACGCGCAGGTCCACTACCCGTTCGCGTTCCCCGACAAGGAGGCCTTCCTCAAGCGCTTCCCGGCGGACTTCATCGCCGAGGGGCTCGACCAGACGCGCGGCTGGTTCTACTCTCTCATGGTTCTCGGCACGCTCCTCTTCGACCGGTCTCCCTACAAGCACGTCGTCGTGAACGGGCTCGTCCTCGCCGAGGACGGCAAGAAGATGAGCAAGCACCTCAAGAACTACCCCGACCCGATGGAGCTCGTCTCCTCCTGCGGGGCCGACGCGGTGCGCCTCTACATGATCAACTCGGCCGTGGTACGCGCCGAGAACCTGCGCTTCAGCGAGGCCGGCGTGCGCCAGATCCTGCGCGACCTCCTGATCCCGTGGTGGAACGCCTATTCGTTCTTCGTCACCTACGCCAACGTCGACGGCTGGCACGAGGAGAGTCTCGAGACGCCCGACTCCCCGAGCGAGCTCGACCGCTGGATCGTCTCCTCGCTCGAGACGCTCGTCGCCGACGTCACCGCCGCGATGGACCGCTACGACCTGCAGAAGTCCGTGCGCCCGTTCGTCGCGTTCGTCGAGAACCTCACCAACTGGTATATCCGCCGCTCGCGCCGGCGCTTCTGGAAGTCGGAGGACGACGCGGACAAGCGCCACGCCTACCGCACGCTGCGCTACGTTCTGGTGCAGCTCTGCAAGGTCGCAGCCCCATTCACGCCGTTCATCGCCGAGGAGATCTACCGCAACCTTCGCGGCGCCGGAATGCCCGAGTCGGTGCACCTGTGCGCCTTCCCCAAGGCGAACGCCGCCGCGCGCGACGTCGCGCTCGAATCGCGCATGGCCGCCGCGCAGCGCGCCGTCGCGCTCGGCCACAACCTGCGCAAGCAGAAGGGCCTCAAGGTCCGCCAGCCGCTCGCCCGCGCCGTCGTCGCCTGCGCCGCGCCCGGCTTCGCCGAGGCGCTCGCGCCGATGGCGCCAGTCATCGCCGAGGAACTCGACGTCAAGGCCGTCGAGTTCGCCTCCGACGAATCGCGCTTCGTCACTCTTTCGGCCAAGGCCAACTTCAAGGTCCTCGGCAAGAAGCTCGGCCCGCGCATGAAAGCCGCCGCCGCCGCCATTGCCGCGCTTTCCGCCGCGGACATCGCCAGGCTCCAGGCCGGCGAAGGGGTGGTTTTGCACCTCGACGGCCCCGGCGAGGAAATCACCCTCCTCCCCGAGGACGTGCTGGTCCAGCGCACCGAGAACGAAGGCCTCACCGTCGCCAACGACGGCGACCTCACCGTCGCGCTTGACACCGCCCTTACGCCCGACCTCGTGGCGGAAGGCATTGCTCGCGAGCTCGTCTCACATGTGCAGACTCTGCGCAAGGAGTCAGGATTTGACGTTTCCGACCGCATCAGTCTTTCCGTGGAGACCGACGCCGAGGCCGCCGCCGCGATTTCGTCCAACGCCGATTTTGTGAAGGGCGAGGTTCTGGCCATCGAGCTTGCCGTCTCCAACTCTACGGTGGGGGCAGGAGACGCAGCGACAGGTTCGTTCGACCTCAACGGCCACCCAGCCTCGGTTTCCGTGTCTCGGGTGAGTCGGTAGTCAATGAAAGAAGCGGCGGACTCCAGCCCGCCGCATTACAACGAAATCTCCTCGCCAACACTGAATCTGGCTCGTTCGTTTGTCCCATGAAGATTCTCGTGGCCCACAACCGATATCGCATTCGCGGTGGCGAGGACAGCGTCTTCGAATCCGAGTGCCGGATGCTCGAAGATGCCGGGCACAAGGTCGTCCGCTACGAGAAGACAAACGCCGACATACATGACAACGGAGGACTGGCAGCGAAAATTTCGCTGGCGATCCGAACTATATGGAACCAACGGACGTTTCGCGAGGTCCGGGAACTCATTCGACGCGAAAAGCCGGACGTCGTTCACTGCCACAATACCTTTCCGCTGATTTCGCCGTCGATCTACTACGCCGCCGCCAGAGAAGGCGTGCCTGTCGTCCAGACACTCCACAACTACCGTCTAACTTGCCTGAACGGCTACCTTTTCCGCGGCGGCCGGATCTGCGAAAGCTGTCTTGGACGTTCGCCGCTGCGCGGCGTTTGTCGCCGCTGCTACCGCGGCTCGCTTTCCCAGTCCGTCACGCTGGCCGCGATGCTCATCGTCCATCGCCTGCTCGGCACCTGGCGCCGCAAGGTGACGCGTTACATCGCCCTGACGGAATTCGCCCGCGAGAAATTCATCCAGGCGGGTCTGCCGGCGAGTAAAATCGTCGTGAAGCCGAACGCAGTTGCTGCGACAATACCGACCGCCACAAATATCACGACGCAAGCGGCATGCGAAAAGCGGCATGCTAAAAGCGAAGGCGGGCCCGCCGCCCATGTAATCTATCTTGGTCGTCTTTCCCCGGAAAAGGGCGTCGACGTCCTCCTCCGCGCCTGGGCGCTGCTGTGCAACGGCATTCCACGTCACCCTTGTTGCCTTTCCATCGTCGGCTCCGGCCCGGAGGATGAATCCCTTCGCGCCCTTGCCTCCTCCCTCGGCATCGTAGACTCCGTCCGCTTCCTCGGTCCCCTTCCCCGCGAAGACGCCCTCCGCGAGCTCGCCGTCGCGCAGTTGCTCGTTCTCCCGTCGCGCTGTTACGAACAGTTCTCGACGACGGTTCTTGAAGCCATGTCAAATGGCGTTCCTGCTCTTGTTTCTGATTCCGTGTCGCAGAGCACAATCGTCGAGGACGGCGTTACGGGTCGGCTATTCCCCTCCGGCGACCCCGCCGCGCTCGCCTCCTCCCTTCGCTCCCTCCTCGCCGACACCGCCGAACTTCGTCGCATGGGCACTGCCGCCCGCGCCGCCTTCGAGACCTCGGACTGCCGCCCGGACCGCAACCTGGCGCGCCTGCTGGCAATCTACGCTTCGTGCGGCGCCACTCCTTCCACATGATCTCATGGAATCGTCCTCCGCTTCATTGGCGGAGGCGGGGAGCGAACCGAGACAGCCATTCTCCAAAAAAGCGGTCATAGACAATCCATCCCCTAGGTGTGTGATATGCGAGATCTCGATCTCGAAGCGACTTTAATGCGGACGCAACGGTGGATGTCGCACGGAGTCCACAATGCGCCACGAACTGGCCGGACGTCGGTTCCGCCACGATTTTTTCCGCCGCCATGGCGCGCAAAACAGCTTGAGAAGCCGACGTCTGGGAGAGGAGAAGATCATGGTATTCCATAGATCTCGATTCTATGATTTCCGAAATGACCGGTTCCACGGCATCGGGACCCATGACATCCCGACGACCCTCCCATAAACGATTAAGAACCATTTGCAGGTACCAGGTCACTCCGTCGAATCGGTCATAGATGGCATCAAACGCTGATTTCTCCAGTTTCATTGCCCCGGCGCGGAAGTGTCGGGCCGCGAAGGAATAATAGATGTCTTTGTCAATTGGCTTCAGGGAAAGGATGTCAGTGCTTTGATAGAACGGGTGCTTGGGCGACAGAAACATTTCTCGCATGAGATGTTGGCGTGATCCGGCAAAGACGAAACGAATGTGCGGAACAAACTGAATTTGTGATCGCAGAAGCGCTTCGGCGCTCTGGCCGGGATAGTCCAGCACCTGTTGAAATTCATCAATGGCGATAATGGCGCGTTTGTCGCGTTTTGCCAAATAGGCGAATGCTTCGGAAAGCGTCTCTTCAGTCCGCGAAGGAGAAATGTCGAACGAAATCTTTGGATTTCCGTCAGGTCCAACGGTAATCGATGGACGACAGCTCCTGAAAAAGGACGCTGCGGCGGCAACCGCCCGCTCGAACTTTGTGTCCATTGCATCGGCCACGGCGGAAGCAAACAGAGCCGTGAAGTCGGCCAGAGTTCGTGTTTGGAACACATCAATGTAAATTTTGGGAATCTGATCGTCTAGACATTGGAAAGCGTTCCTGATAAGTCCTGTTTTCCCGTATCGCCGAGGGGCCACAAGAGTCACGTCACGGTCGTTTTCAAACGCCGAAACGAGTTTTGCTGTTTCGTTCTCGCGATCACAGAACCATTCCGGACCGGCGTATCCGCGCACAAGAAAGGGGTTGTTCGGTTTCATGAGGCCGAATACTAGCACTTCTTTTGCGTTGCGTAAAGTTCGATACGTAAAATTCGCAACTACGCTTTTTTTATCCCACCCAGATTCACGATTTTCCTTGCGCTTAGACCGCAATTGTCAATAATCGGCCACAGACAATGAAGACACAGCAACTGAAAAACGGAGCATCGCCCTCCCGCGCCAAGGTGCCCAAGCTCGATAGCTGGGCGACTACGGACGCGGAGGAAATACGCAAGCGGCGGGAACGGGCGGCGGCCGAGCCCATGAAGGTCAGGGCCGTCGACGTGTCCGGCGGGTTTGGCATCTACGAGGTGTCTCACCCGGCCGCAGATCACCGAACCGCCGCCTACAGAGTCGAACTGCGCTCGCTTGACGAACCGATCAATACATGCAATTGCCCGGATTTCGTCAAGAACGGTCTCGGCACATGCAAGCACATCGAACGTGTCCTGAAGGTTGCCGCGCGCAAGTGCGGAAAGTCCCGCCAATCGACAGCCGCAGAGGTGTTCATACGCCGCCCACGGCATGTCCCGGTTCTCATCCTGTCCCCTACCCTGCCGCCGGAGACGCGGCGCGCCCTGGCGCGCCATTGCGCCGCCGACGGGACGCTCCGCGACGCCTCCGCCGCCGGTCTGGACGTTTTTCTCCGCGCCTGCGACAGGTTGAATGCCGTCCGTCCAGGTTCTGTTCGCGTTTCGCATGAAATTCGACGCCACCTGGCGGACCTGACACGCCGCGAGGCGCTCGTTCGAGCCGTCGACGAATTCCGCGACGATCAGGGCACCGACACCCGCTGGCCGTTCCTGAAGAAATCTCTCTTCCCATATCAGCAGGACGGCGCCTTGCATCTCGCCCGCAAGGGGCGCGCCATCCTTGCCGACGAAATGGGCCTCGGCAAGACCGTTCAGGCGATCGCGGCGGCGCTTCTTCTTCGCGAGGCCGCCGATGTCCGCCATGTTCTCGTAATCGTGCCGGCCTCTCTCAAAGGCGAATGGGACGATCAGATCCGGCTCTTTTCCGATGCGACGGTCGAACTGCTCTTCGGCGCTCGCGCCGCACGTCTCGAACGTTACGCGAAAACGGCGGCGTTCTTTCTTGTCGCGAACTACGAGCAGGCAATCCGCGACTGGAAGGAGATCAACGACACGTTGAAGCCCGACCTTGTCATTCTCGACGAGGCCCAGCGCATCAAGAACTGGAAGACAAAGACCGCCCGCAACTTGAAGGCCCTGTCCTCCCCATACGCCTTCGTCCTGACCGGCACGCCGCTGGAGAACCGCATTGACGAGCTCTATTCTCTGGTCGAATTCGTCGATCCTACCCTTTTCGGCAGTCTCTTTCGCTTCAACAGGCGCTTCTACTCCTTTGACAAAGATGGCCACAACACGGGCATGAAGGATCTCGCGGAACTCCATGACGCGGTTTCGGGCATCCTTTTACGCCGTCGCAAGTCAGCAGTCGAGGACGAACTTCCAGGCCGCATGTCGAAAACCTACAAGACTTCGATGACGCCGGAGCAGTCGCGTCGCTACGACGAGCACCTGCACGAGGTCGCGACCCTTTACGCGCTAAGCAGGAAGCGTCCGCTTTCCCCGAAGGAGCAGGAGCGTCTCCAGAGGGAACTTGCGATGATGAGAATGCTTTGCGATTCCTGCTATATCATGGATCCCGAAATCCGCGACTCGCCAAAACTGGACGAATTCGAGGAGGTCCTTGACGACATCTTCGCCGACGAACCTTCTCGCAAGGTCATTGTGTTCTCCGAATGGACCCGCATGCTTGATCTGCTCGCCGCCAGGCTCGAGGCGAAGGACATCGGCTTCGCTCTCCACACCGGCCAGATTCCGCAGAGGCGCCGCCGGGAGGAAATTCGTCGCTTCAAGGAGGATCCGAAGTGCCGGGTGTTCCTCGCCTCGGAGTCCGGCGGCGTGGGCCTGAACCTTCAGGTAGCGAGCGTTGTCGTAAACCTCGATCTTCCGTGGAATCCGGCCCGCCTCGAACAGCGGATTGCCCGCGCCTGGCGCAAGCACCAGAAGCGCGATGTCCTTGTCGTGAACATGGTCGCCGCCGGAACGATAGAGGAGCGTATGCTCCAGACGCTAGATTTCAAGCAGGGGCTGGCCGATTTCGTTCTTGACGCGCAGGGCGACGCCGCCGACTTCGAGCGACTTGACGCCGAGGAGGCTAAGGGACGCAGGAAGGAAAGCGCCTTCATGCAGCGCCTTGCCTCCGTGATGGGCGATGCTGTCAAGGTCCGCCCCGATCCTTCGCCTCGAACCGAGCCGGTCATCCCGCCGGACGAGCGGCTTCGCGCGGAAATCGCGGCGGAATGTCCCGGCGTCGAGCGCCTCCTGCTCGGCCGTTCCGGGGACGCCGCCGACCGTGCGCCGACCGCCGCCGTCTTCGTCGGCTCCGGAATCGACCAGACCGAGGCGGCCCGACGGATCGCCGGAACCCACGGAACGGCGCTGCCTGACTCTGCTGTGGAGATTGTCTCCCCGGAAACCTGGGCGATCATCGAACGGCTCCGCGATTTGGGAGTCATCCAGTTCCGCTCCGATGTCGCGAAGCCGGTGTTTGTCCGCGAACCGGCCGATGCGGCCAAGGCTGCGGCCGCGCGCCGCGTCGCGGCTGCCAGAAGGGCCGACTCCGAAACCGAACGCCTCCTCAAAATGGGAGAACTTCTTGTTGGCGGCGGGTTCGCGGGGGAAGGCCAGGCCGCGCTGCGCAAGGCCGTGGCACTCGCCGCAGGCGCCGCGCGCCAAGCGCTCGGCGCAGTTCCGGAGTCGGATTCCGTCGCGCCCGTTTCTTCCGAGGACTTCCAGTCCGCCGTCGCCGAACTTGATCTTCGCCCCGAATTTGAGCGCATTCTGGAGGCGTCTGTGTTTTCCCGCGACATCCCGGATCCGATCCGCTCCGCCCGAGCCTTCGTCGAAAACTGTCGCCTTTCTTGGCAGTAGCGCCCACTTCTGCTATTATCCGCCCCGCATGAGTTCACTGTCCGACGCAGAACTGCTGGCCCGTCTCAGGGACCTTGAGTCCGACGCCGCCGAGAGGAAGTCTTCCTTCTCGCGCGATGTCGCGACAAAGGCGCGGGAGGCGGTATGCGCGTTTGCGAACGACCTCCCGGGCCACAATCACCCCGGCGTCCTCTTCATCGGAGCGAACGACGACGGTTCGCCGTCCGGCTTGGCCGTGACGGACGAGCTTTTGCGCGACGTTTCGGACATGAAGACCGATGGTCGCATTCTACCGTCTCCGTCGATCCTTGTCGAGAAACGGATTCTTCTCGGTGCCGAGATGGTCGTTGTCGTTGTCGAGCCGTCGGACATTCCGCCCGTGAAGTTCGACGGGCGCACATGGATTCGGATCGGGCCGCGTCGTGGCGTCGCCACAGTTCAGGAGGAGCGGACGCTCACCGAGAAAAGGCGTTGGAAGAACCTTCCGTTCGACCTCTGTCCGGTTGTGGCGGCCTCGTTGGCCGACCTCTCCCGTGCGGCGTTCGAGGACGAGTTTCTCCCGGTAGCGTTTGCGCCGGAGATCCTCTCCGCGAACGGCCGCAGCTACGAAGAGAAACTTGCCTCCTGCCGGATGATCGTTTCGCCGGAGGATACGCGACCAACGCTTTCCGGGTTGCTGGCCCTGGGAAAGGATCCCCAATGGCATCTCCCCGGAGCCAGGGTCCAGTTCCTCCGCTTCTCCGGGACGGATCGCGCGGCACCGGTCGTTGACGAACTGGACTGCCGCGGCCCGCTCAAGGCCATGCTTCAGACCGCAGAGGCGAAAATGGCGGCCCACAACCGCATCGCGTGGGACGTGGAATCCGGTCCGACGCATATTGTTCGGCCCGACTATCCGATGGTCGCCCTGCAGCAATTGCTCTACAACGCCGTCCTGCATCGGACCTATGAACACACCAATGCGCCGGTCCGCGTGGACTGGTTTGACGATCGCGTGGAAATTTCCAACCCCGGCGGACCGTATGGAACCGTCACGTCGGAGACCTTCGGCGTTCCCGGCTATGCCGACTATCGCAACCCGAACCTAGCCACCATTCTCAAGACCTGGGGATACGTCCAGCAATTTGGACGCGGCATCGGTCTCGCCCGCCAGCATTTGGCAGACAACGGCAACCCACCACCGAAGTTCGATCTCTCCCCCACCATGGTCCGCTGCACCGTATCAAAGCGGCTCCCTCTAGTTCGGTAGTGGCCGACCGCCGGGCGGCCCGCTGTTCGGCAGGGGCCGACCGCCGGTTGCAACTTTTTTCAAGTATGCTAGAATTCCGCCATCCCTTTGACGCATCCGACCATCAACCTCTACACCTTTCAGCCGCCGGGGCGGCGAATGTCACGCCGAGCGTAGCGGTGGCAATCCAAAAATGAACACACTTTCCTCCACCGTCAAGACCGCCGACTGGAAGGCGGAAAAGCACGTCCCCGTCATCTCCGCCACGGCGTCAGTGAAGCCCGGCGTCCCCTTCGACGTCGAGGTCGACGTCGGCAAGGAGATTCCGCATCCGAACACGGCACAGCACCACATCGTCTGGATTGCGCTTCATTTCGTCCCCGAAGGCACCAGCACCTCGATCGAGCTCGGCCGCGCGGACTTCTCGGCGCACGGCGCCTCCCTCTCCGACGCGTCCGGCCCCGCCGCCACCGCGCCCTCCGCCCGCTTCCGCGTCTGCATCTCCGCCCCAGGCACCCTTCACGCCACAGCCTACTGCAACCTCCACGGCCTGTGGACAAGCGCCTCGGCGCTCGCGGTGGATTAGGAAAAAAGCCCGCCCATCTGTCGCCAAATTACCTAACGAAACGTCGCCAAATTACCTAACGGAATGGCGCCAGATTGCCTAACGGAATGGCGCCAGATTGCCTAACGAAAATTCGCCAAATTACCGAATGGCTTGACAAATTCAGGAAAATGACCCAGAATCCACCCTTGTGAAAGCGGAAACCTACAGAAAACGCGTTGCGGACATTCTTCTCGCGGAAAAGTTGTCGTACATGGGTGCCGTTCTCGTGCAGGGTCCGAAATGGTGCGGGAAGACGACAACGGCCCGGCAAATCGCGAAAAGCGAGGTCTGTTTCGGCGATCCGGTCAAGGGAAGGACCGACCGGATTCTGGCGGAGGCCCGCCCCGACAAGGTGTTGGAGGGCGCTTCGCCCCATCTTCTGGACGAGTGGCAGGAAGTGCCGCTTCTCTGGGACGCCGTCCGGTTTGCCGTCGACGAGGGCGGGCGGGGCATGTTCATCCTGACGGGCAGCGCCGTTCCGCCGGCGGTGGACGAAGCGGACGAAAAGAACCGGACCCTCCGCCATACGGGAACGGGCCGCATCGCTCGCTTGTCCATGCGCCCCATGAGCCTTTGGGAGAGCGGCGAGTCCACGGGCTCGGTTTCCTTCTCCGGTCTGTTTGCCGGAGAGGATCCGACCGGCGCGAAGAACGATCGGCATCTCGAGGACATTTGCGAACTGCTGTGCCGAGGGGGATGGCCGGGCGCGCTCGGCTTGTCCGGGAGCGCCGCGCGCGGCCCGGCGAAGGAGTATTTCGCGGCAATCTGCGACAGCGACGTTTCGCGGGTCGACGGCACCCTGCGCGATCCCGGCCGGGTCCGGCGCCTTATGCGTAGCCTGGCCCGGCTCCAGGGAACGCAGTCGTCCGCGGCCGCCATCCGCGATGACATGAAGGCCAATGACGTCGACACCCTGACGGAGGACACCGTGTACGCCTACCTGAAGGCACTGCGGAAGATCTTCGCGACGGACGATCTCGAGGCCTGGTGTCCGAACCTGCGCTGCAAGACGCCGATCCGGACGACGGACACGCGCTATTTCTCCGATCCTTCGATCGCCGCCGCAGCGCTCGGCGTGGGCCCGGCCGAACTCATGAACGACATGCCGACCTTCGGCCTGTTCTTCGAGACCATGGCCATCCGCGACCTGCGAACCTGCGCCGACGCCCTCGGCGGTACGCTGTGCCACTACCATGACAAAAGCGGCTTGGAGTGCGACGCCGTGCTGCGCCTCGAAAACGGGCACTACGGCCTGATCGAGATCAAGACGGGCGGCGACTCCCTGATCGCCAAGGGCGTCGCCGCCCTTACATCCCTAGCATCCAAGATCGACACGACCCGCATGCCCCCTCCGGCCTTCCGCATGATTGTCGTCGCCGAAGGCGACATCGCCTACCGCCGTCCCGAGGACGGTATCCTCGTCTGCCCCCTCTCGACCCTCCGCCCGTGACTTCTCGATCCGCCCCCGGTTGCGCCGCCGGGCCTCCTTCCCTGCTAGAATGCGCGCCATGAGCACCCTCTCCTCCACCGTCAAGACCGCAGCGCAATGAGATTCTCCATCGTCACTCCGAACTACAGCTACGGGCGCTTCCTCCGGAATGCGCTTGAAAGTGTTCTCGCCCAAGTGAACGACGACGCTTGATGGGGGCCGACCGCCGGGCGGCCCGCTGTTCGGCAGGGGCCGACCGCCGGTTGCAACTTTTTTTCAAGTATGCTAGAATTCCGCCATCCCTTTGACGCATCCGACCATCAACCTCTACCCCCTGCCGCCGCCGGGGCGGCAAATGCTCCGACGAGGGGTGACAATCCAAAAATGAACACGCTTTCCTCCACCGTCAAGACCGCCGATTGGAAGGCGGAAAAGCACGTCCCCGTCATCTCCGCCCCGGCGTCCGTGAAGCCCGGCGTCCCCTTCGACGTCGAGGTCGACGTCGGCAAGGAGATCGCGCATCCGAACACGGTGCAGCACCACATCGTCTGGATCGCGCTTCATTTCGTCCCCGAAGGCGCCAGCACCTCGATCGAGCTGGGCCGCGCGGACTTCTCGGCGCACGGCGCCTCCCTCTCCGACGCGCCCGGCCCCGCCGCCACCGCGCCCTCCGCCCGCTTCCGCGTCTCCCTCACCGTCCCCGGCACCCTCCACGCCACAGCCTACTGCAACCTCCACGGCCTGTGGACGTCGTCCAGGGAGGTTTCCCTTGGAGCCTCCGAATGACGATATTCCACGGTTCCGAGAGTGTTGTTGAAAGGCCCGTGTTCGGCTTCGGCAAGCGAAGCAACGACTACGGGCTTGGGTTCTACTGCACCGAGGATCGTTCTCTTGCCGGCGAGTGGAGCGTCACCCCTCTCCACGACGGGTTCGTCAATCAATACGAACTCGACCTGTCCCTATTGAACGTTTTGAACCTGGCCGATGGGTCGTTCACAGTGTTGCACTGGCTCGCCGTTCTGCTCGAGAACCGCACGTTCGACATCGATGGAGACATCGCCTCCGCTGCGCGAGACTATCTTCTTTCGACGTTCCTGCCCGATTACTCAAAAGCCGATGTCATCGTCGGCTATCGTGCGGACGACAGCTACTTTTCCTTTGCGCGCACGTTTCTTTCAGGCGCCCTCTCCTATGCCAACCTTTCGCGGGCGATCCGGCTCGGCAATCTCGGTTTGCAAGTCGTCGCGAAGAGCCGGAAGGCGTTCGGCGCTCTTTCCTTCGTTTCGGCGGAACCGGCAAGCCGCTCCGATTATCTCGATTCCCGGGAACGGCGCGACGCGGACGCGCGGCGGGAGTTCCGCGAGATGCGAGCCCAGCCGTTCGATCCGGACGGACTCTACATGCTCAACATTCTTCAGGAAAGGATTCGTCCGGATGATCCCCGCCTACAGTGACTTGTACCTCTCCGACGCTTCGCTCGCCCTCGGATCGATGCTGGAGAGCGCGGTCTATCTCTTCGGCATGGAGCTTCGGGACTTCTGGCGTCTCTTTCTTTCCTCGCACGTTTCGGACGACTTCGGAAACGGACTCAGCGGAACCGTGAGCGGAAAGTCAGGATGGGAGCTCGCGGCGGAAATCCTCGATGACGCAGGCGTCCCATTCCGCCGCGAGAAACCGAAGGGAGTCGTCGGTCGGAGCCGGGAGTTCTGGGCCGGATGGGCTCTTGCCCAATACCAGTGGAAGACAGGGCTTTCGTTTCGCGAGATTGAAGCGTTCGCCCCTCTTGAAACGATCCTTCTCCTGTATTCCCCTTATCACGAAATGTCCGTCGAACACCTCTTCGACGCCTTGGATGCCCAACGTATCGCTTTCGCCGCCCAGCGGGAGCTGGACGGAAACCCCATCCCTTGCGGCGCGGACGAATCGCCCGTGTCGGCGGGGGCTCCCGAGCAATGAAATTCTCCATCGTTACACCGAACTACAATTACGGGCGCTTCCTGAGGAAGGCGCTCGAAAGCGTGCTCGCGCAGGCGGACGCGCCGGGGGCACCGGCGATTGAGCACATCGTCATAGACGGTGGCTCGACCGACGACTCCGTCCAGATCCTCAAGGATTGGGCCACCTCCGCGGCGGCGCAGCCGGCCGCGAAGGACGGCCGCTATTCCTTTTCCTACGTTTCCGAGCCCGACAAGGGCCAGACCGACGCGATCAACAAGGGCCTTCGCCGCGCCACGGGCGACGTTGTCGCCTGGCTCAACGCGGACGAATACTATCTTCCCGGCAAGTTCTCCCTCGTCGCCGACTTCCTCGAAAAGCACCCCAAGGCCGATTTTGTTTACGGCGACTTTCTTTTCGTTTCGGAAGATGGGTGCCCGATTCGCGTCAAGCATTCCCATAGGTTCTCGTTTTTTGTCATGGCCGTTTCGTCTGTTACGATTGCTTCCTGTTCGTCTTTTTGGCGCCGTCGAGCGATTGATTCCGGACACTATCTTGATCCGTCCTATAAGGTCATCATGGACGGCGAATACTACTGTCGGCTTGCGAAAGCCGGTTATAGGTTTCACTTTGTGCCCGGCGTAATCGGAGCATTCGCGATTCACGACTCGAACGTTTCAACCGTGTATAGAGAAACCAGATGGGCCGAATATGATCAGATTCGAAGATCGTACTATCCACTTCCTCGGTTTCTTCAAAAAAGGGAGCGTATCGTTTATCGCATTCTGGCGCGCATAGGACGACGATGGCGACATTGTCTGATTGTCAGTCGTGTTTTCACCGAGGGCAAACTCTACTTGAGCTAATGACGAACATGAAGACGATTTCCTCCACACAAGAGATTCAGAACATTGAGAAAGGCATCCTTTCCGAGGTTCATGCCTTCTGCGTCAAAAACGGACTTCGTTACACGCTGTATGGTGGAACCCTTCTCGGGGCAATCCGACACAAAGGTTTTATTCCTTGGGATGACGATATTGACATTGCAATGCCACGCCCCGATTACGAACGGTTTTGCCGTGAGTTCCGTTCTGACCGCTATGCGCTCCATTGCCATGAGAATGACAGCAAGTATTGTTACCCCTTTGCGAAAGTCTGCGATGAAAGAACCGTCTTGATCGAAGATTCATATCGACATTTGCAACTTGGTGTTTTCCTTGATGTTTTCCCCTTGGACGGGTTTCCCGACAATAACGAAACGCCTCGCCGAATCATTCGGATGAAAAAAGTGGTTTGGGGGTGTCTTGTTTTTCAGAACTGCTCTCCATTCAACAAAAAACGGTCCTTTCGGCGCCAGTTGTTTCTCTCGCTTTGTCTCCCCTTCAAATTGATTCCGTTGGCCGTGCGTCGTCTTCCAAGTCGGTTGATTCTTCCGTTGTTCAGCAGGAAAGCGTCCCAAACATCGTTTGAAGGAGCACCATTCGTTGGTTGTGCAGTTTGGGGGTACGGGATTCGGGAGATTTTTCCGAGTTCCATTTATGCGGGATGGGCAACAGTTCCCTTTGAAGGAGAGTCCCGATGCGTCATGTCAGGGTGGAAGGAGTATCTGACTTCTGTTTACGGCGATTACATGACTCCTCCTCCTCCGGAGAAGAGAATCACCGACCACGCTTTTCGAGCTTGGTGGAAAGATGATGCCGTTTCATCGTTCCCGTCTGACGTGCAAGATCAAGATCCGTCACACGGGCCATCAATACCATGACGAAACGCTTGAAGATCCTTTTGTCCAGTTATGCCTGTGGGCCAGGACGCGGTTCCGAGCCGGGCGTAGGTTGGAACGTTGCCAATGCGTTGGCGGCTTTCTGCGAAGTTCATGTTCTTACCCAATCGGAATGCCGTTCGAACATAGAAGAGGAAATCAAAGCTGGCCGTGTTGCGGACAATCTCCGTTTCCATTTTTTTGAAGTTCCTTTTGCACGCTATGTGTGGAGAAATCCGACAGAGTGGAAAATCAGGCTCCACTACCAGTTCTGGCAAGCGATGGCCGGCAAGGAGGTCCGTCGTTTGCATGAGCTGGAAAGGTTTGATGCCGCCCAACACGTGACATTTGTAAGGTATTGGGGACGTAGTTGCCTTGCAAATTCCGGGATACCGTATGTGCTTGGTCCCGTCGGCGGTGCTGAGTTCACCCCCAAACAGCTTCGGAATTGTCTGCCGATACGAGGTCGTCTTTTTGAAACAATTCGCGGATTGGTCCGATTTTTCTCGGAATGGACTCCCGGAACAAGGGGGACACTGAAGAATGCTTCTATTGTTCTAGCCACGACAAAAGTGTCTGCTGATAGATGCAGTGTGGTGCGTGGCAGTTCATCACAAGTTTTCATCTTGGGTGAGTCCGCGTTGTCCAATGCCGACATCCGGCGTCTTGACGCAGGAAAGGTTTTTCACAAGGGACTTCGCTTTATTTGCTTGGGACGACTAGTTGCCTGGAAAGGGTACGCTTTGGCTGTCGAGGCGTTCGCCCGAGCTGGCATCAATGATTCTGAACTTGAATTGATTGGCGATGGACCGGAGCGAGCCAAGTTGCAGATGCTCTGCAAAAAGCTTGGTGTTTCCGATCATGTTCGCATTCTCGGAAATCTTCCGCGTGATGTGGCACTTCGCCATTTGCATTCCGCTGACGTTTTGGTTCATCCAAGTATGCACGATTCTGGCGGTTGGGCATGTCTGGAAGGAATGGCGGCGGGACTCCCTGTTGTATGTTTGGACTGGGGTGGGCCAGCAACGCAAGTGCCGGAATCGGCTGGATTTCGGATATCCGTTGGGCCTAAGGAACAGGTCGTGGAGAAGATGGCGGAGTCATTCCGAAGATTGTGTGAACCGGGTTTGCGTTCGGAAATGTCAAAATCGGCCGTTTCACATGTTCAAAGAAATTTTACGTGGGAGAAAAAGGCAAGGTGCTATTATGGTCTTCTGGCCAAAGTGTCTTTTCATGGGAATCGTGAAGGTCCGGCATGATTTTGCCACCTTGAAAGGATGGTGCGAGTGTAGGTGGCGATTTCATGCAAGGCTCCGGCCAGTAACAGAGAGACGATTAGGACGAATAAATAGCGGGCCAGGAACGAGTCGAGACCCAACGATTTGTGGATCGGAAACGGAATTCGCGTGAACGGGTTGTGGACAAGATATGCCTCATAGCTAATAATCGCGATTGTCGAGAACAGTTTCGTAACGATGTGTGGAATGGAAGCCCGTTCCAATAGGCCAATTACGAAAATGATCCAGGACATTCCCGCGACCAACCCCAGAACATACGCTCCCATCTGCGATTTGTCCCATAAGCCGCGCTGGAATGCTATGGCGCTGCCAATTTGCAAAGTAACGAATGCCGCCGTCGCGATTATCGCAGACGCGGTTCTGGTCATGGATCGTTTTGCAAGCGAGAAGATGGCAGTCGCGTGTTTCCAGATGAAACCGAAAAAAAACAGATAAAGCGGGGCTTGTACTGCTGGGATATTCCACTGGTCGAATAGCAACGATGTTGTAATGGTCGCAAGGAAGATGAAGCCTTCCTTCCGAGCCCCATCAAAGAGGGCCGGGTTGTGGTCGAGGATAACGACTAGTGCATAGCAAAGAAGAATGAGCGTTACAAACCAAAGATGCCCTAGGCCAGGGAGTTTCACGGGCCAACCAAGGAATGCGAACTCGGCCACGGCCTTTGCAGCCGGGATCGTAGTGTCTGTCCAAGCAATGGCGGCAACGAAAAAAAACACAAGAAAAATCCAAAGCGGAATTCCCACTCGCAAGGCTCGACGGGCGAGAAAACGAGCGGGGGACTCCTTGATGTGTTTGTTCGCCAACCCCGTCAAAAGAGCAGACAACAGAAGAAATACAGCGTTGAAGGTTCCTCCCAGTTGCTGCCCGGCGCGGCGGAACGAATTGTCTGGAAAGGAATAGCAGACATGAACGGCGACAATGCCGAAGAGAGCAATGCTTCGCAAGACATCGAAAGCGGCGATCCGATATGATGTTGTTTTGGTCGATTTCATGCTATTATCCCAGCAATTTGAAGAAAGGGACGGTTTTTCCAAGTCTAAATATCAAACGCGCAGCGAGCAAGCAGAATACAATAGTGACCAAACTTTTGATCAAACCGACAGAAATGTTACTCCCCGGCGAGTTCCCCAATGCCAGTTCGCAAGCGTTGATGATGAACAGCTGAAAACATAGAAAGACGAGAGAATTCTTCCCGAGTGCCCTAAACGGAACAAAGAAAAGCTTCCCTCCGTGGGTGTTGTTCAGGAGTCTGGCGAGAAGGACAAATTCAGTGACGGCTAACAATACGTAAGCGGCGAGGCTTGCCATTCCATGCGAGCCAAACTGTCCATTGAAAAACGAAACCGGAAAACCATTTGTGCGAGCGAGAAACGCCCAAGCTGGCCATACAAAACAATCGACAAAAGGAAATCCTGTTTGAATTGGAGCAGTCGTCTTTCGCAAAAACCGACCGGTTGCAAGGAGAAACATTCCGATCGGCGCTAGATCAATGCTCCATGGCAAATAGATTTGTAATCGGGTTGCGAGGATCGTTCCGGCAAGAAGCCCTATCGTATACGGGAATTGCAGACACTTCGGCAACTTGTCGAAGAGGAACAACAGGACAAACGAAAGAAAAAGAGCCGGGAGAAACCATAATGGCGCGATCCCAAAGTGATTCAGCCCGATTCCGCTGCCGTCTCTGAATACAGAATGTCTTCCATAAGCAATGCCGGAAAGCAGAAGAAGGATGCGGTGGCCGAAGTCCGCACCCGAGCCGTTTTTCCAGCAGGTAGCACCGAGGGCGATCAGTCCAAGGCCGACCGCATATACGAAGTACGGAACGAGCAGTCGTTTTGCTTTTCTTGAAATCTGTTCGGAGGTCATAGACGTAGTCGTGAACCCGGCAGCGACGAAAAATATAGGGACTGATCCAAGAAACAAGTAACGACCCCATGGCGGATTCAAAAAGGCGTGTTGGATCACCACGCATAGCATGGCGAATCCCTTGATGTCATCAAGCCAGGCGAGCCGGAACGAGTGTTTGATTTCCATGCAGGCAATAGATACTAGGCGAACCTTTGGTCTGTCTTTGGATTATGGGGTGGCGTTGACGGAATCGTCGAATGGAAGCGCAATTCGACAATTTCGCGGAAGCTGGACCATGGCAAAAAGTATCGAAAGACAAAGGCCTTGGCGTTATAGAGAAGAAAGGCCAATAGCCATGCGAAAGGACGGCCGTTTCTCCGCCCGTATTTACCCTCGTAGAACCCGCGTTGCGAGAAATCCATCGCGATGCCGTGCTTCCGGAAGAGCGGCACTACGGGTTCAAACCATTTCCCTTGAATGACCCCCGTCTTCAGATATTGGGCGGGCCAGAGGCCACTCTCTGGCTCAAGTGCGAAAAAGTGGCATCCGATCATTCGCGCGCGTTTCGACGCCCACCGTTCGAACTGCCAAGCGTCCTCATGCTCGCGAATAAGTCCGCGCAGGACATCCTTGCGCCAGACTGCGGCTTGGCAGGTCACGAAATACCACCACTTCGGATCACAGGTCCGAAGACCGGGTTCAGGGCCAGGCGTGGACTTGCCGGCGCAGTCGATGCGGACGCAACCTGCGTCGGGATGAGCGGCCATCCAGCGCAGAAGGTCTGCTAGCCTGGCCTCGTTGACCGGAGCGGTCAGAAAGTAGTCTTCCTGCAGATAGAGGACGAAATCCTCCGGAATGGAGTCGAGAGCCTTTTCGAGACACCAACTCCAGGTCGGTGGCTTCGGTCCGGTCCAGTCGTTGGTATCGCAGACTCGCAGGGAGTGGATGGAACCACCCATCGAGTCGAACGATTTGCGCTCCGTGTTCAGATAGACCGTGTGGTTGATCGTTTTCAGACCGAATTTATTCCAGAGGACAAAGAATGGTCTCCAGCAGTCTTCGAACTTGTCGCAGGTGTTGACGAGAACCGCAAGGGAAGCGGGACTTCCCCGATGAACAATTTCGCTGGGCTTCATTTGCGTGGCGATCGAAGATTCTTTTGATGATGGGTAAGGCAGCACATGACCGATGCTAGAATGACGTGCACGAAAAGTCAAATAGAAAATTCTGGACAAAAGGACAGCAATGACATAGTATTCAGAGCGCCTTGAGGTCATGAGACCGTAAATCGGCATAGGCAATTTTGTACAAGAACCAATGACCAATCCTTCCGCAGCCTACAAGCAGCGAATTCAGCGACTGGTGTTCGGAATGGCACTAGTGGTTTTCGCGCTTTTCGCCGTGAAGTCTGCAATGTCGGGGTCTTCAACTAATTTGAAGATCACTGCCGCGTTTGTCGTTTTCACCTGGATTGTTCTGGCCTTAAACGACAAGTATTGGCTTTTATATCCGCTCATTTTGTTCTTCGCCCCTTCAATTTCCGGAATACCCTTCAGCAGAAATGAATTGGCGTGCCTTTCCGTTTCCTGTGTTCATTTCATCAGAGTCGGGCTCCATCGTGATTCTTCCGTTTCCATTGACAAAGACACATTCTGGGTAATACCACCTTTTTGCTGGATGCTTTTCGTATTTTGCTTGAATCCTCCCGGACTTGCAATTCTCGGCAGTTCAACAATAGGAAGCCGGTTCTATCTCCAGATATTGCTCGGGTTCCTTGCGTTTTTTGCTTTGGCATCTAGACGTTTTACTGAACGCGATGCCAAAATGTTGTTTTTTTTGACCTTCTACGGCGTTCTTTTTTCATTGTGCCGGAATTTCATAGGTTTAGACGAAGTGGATAATGATGATTCCGCGTTGACAGGGGATGGTCTGAGAGTGAGATATTGGCTTGTTCCGTGTGCAACGCTTTATACTTTGGTCTTTTCCCGGTATCCTCTTTTGACAATTCTGAATTCGTTGCCGAAATTGTTCTTTGTCATTCTTACGGCGGCGCTTGCCATTCTTTCTGGCAAGCGAAGGGCGTTTGGAACGATTCTCGTAGTTCCGTTTTTTGCGTCGTTCATTAGGGGGAAAGACAAATTCATCACGTGTTGCATGGCGTTGTTCGGAGCGGTTGTGATTTTGTGCGCAGTTGCTGGTGATGGGCATCTTTACATGCTTCCAAAATCTGCAACTCGTGCCCTTGCTGTTGTATTCCCAAAATACAAGGCATCAGAAGAATATGGAGGGATGTCCGACCTGTTCAGAATGGAATTGCGCGAATATGCCAGGAGCGTTATACGCAAAAATCCATGGTTGGGCCGAAAGGGATTTTCCATGGATACTGAGGAAACGGTTTGGCGACTGTCCACCCATCTTGAAACAGTCGCAGGGGAAGGGCATGGCACTTCGGGAAACTGGCATAGCACTTGGTATGCCTACGCCGCCGATTTCGGATTGCCTTGCATGTTGCTGTGGTTTGTTTTTACCGCTCACATGGTTTTGTATGCGATTCGGGCCTGTAAAATTGTAACCACGGGGGTTTATTTGCCGTCGTTTTGCATATATTTGGCGATGTCTTGTTTGGTTTCAGTATTGTTTTCCTATACATCAGGTCACTCTTCCAAAACATTAATGTCGTGGTATCCGAGTTATGCCTTGATGATTGCTGTTGTTCGCGGGTATCAGCGACAAAACAGGGATGCCGCCTTATGAAAATTGTCCATCTAGGGAGTGTCCCAGTTCCTGACGACATTAGGAGTAAGCAAGTTAAGCAACATCCTGGTCGGTGGGTCTTGAATCACGCCCTTGCGCAGAAAGCGGCTGGGATAGATGTCTCGATCATATCTCAAGCCCACAAGGCTACTTGCGATTTTGACTGCGAAATCGAGGGGATTCCTGTTCATTTCCTCCGCTCCTTTCATCCTTATCGCCAGTTTACGTTTTATGCGCTTGATGCCTGGCGCATGGCTCGTCTCGTTCGAATACTAGCTCCTACCGTGGTTCATGCTCATGGTACAGAAGCCGCCTACGGACATGCGGCGATTCGCTCCGGGCTCCCCTTTTGCATCACGGCTCAGGGGCTATTTTTCCAGATTCTCCCGGCACTTGGCCGCGCGCCGACTTGGAACGAGCGATTCCTGCGCTGGGGTGAGGACATGGTCCTTCGGAAAACTCGCTTCGTCGTGGCAAAAAGCGAATATGTGAAAGAAGCCCTTGCAAGGCAGTATCCGCATCTGGACCTGACGCTGATCCCGAACACCTACGAACCCAGGCTCGACGGACCCCTCGTGCCGCGATCCGGCCATGCGGTTGCATATGTGGGGACAATGGACGAACGCAAGGGAGTAAAGTATCTTGTTGATGCTTTGCGAAATGTGATTAGGGTTATTCCAGACTTGCAATTGCACGTCATGGGGAATCCTTCCGAGAATAATGCACAGGGAGCCGCTGGTAGGTGCCTTCGGGATCTGCGTTTGGTACTTGGAGACTCCTTGTTTTTGCACGGGCGAGTTTCCTCGCGAGAATTGTTTTCTATTCTTGATCATTGTCGCGTTATCGTTGCTCCCTCGCTTGAAGAGATGTTTGGCAACCAGTTGATTGAAGGACTCATGCGTGGGTGCCATGGTGTCGTCGCAGAAGGAACTGCCCTTGCCGAGAACGCCCGACGATTTGGAAACGCGACTGTTGTCCCACAACGGGATGCCGCCGCCATAGCCCGAGTGTTGATCTCAGTCTTTGCTGAATCCTACAATATGTCTGTGGCGGAAGAGGCTCGAAGTAGAATTCGTTCATACATGTCTCCCTCTGTTGTTGCTGCCGCCCATTTCAGGTTTTACGAAAGGATTTTCAGACATGTCTAGTTCCAAAAAGAAAGTTTCCGTTGTGTTCGGGACGCGACCGGAAGCAATCAAACTAGCTCCCGTTGTTCTCGAATTGCGGAAGCGTGATCGACTAGAAGGCTCCGTTTGCGTAACTGGGCAGCACAGACAGATGCTTGATCAGGTTCTGCCGGTTTTCGATATTCTGCCGGATGCGGATCTTGATCTCATGATGGCTGATCAGACTTTGTCAGGTTTAACTGCGCGTCTGATTGAGTCGATTGATCGTTACTTTACTTCCGAGAGGCCGGATTTTGTTCTCGTACAGGGGGATACAACTACTGTTTTCGCAGCATCTCTGGTTGCATTTTACCATCGAATTCCCGTTGGTCATGTTGAGGCTGGCCTTCGTACTGGCAATCTATACGCCCCATGGCCTGAAGAGGCGAACCGCGTACTTACGACGCGTCTTTCAACGCTTCACTTTGCACCAACGGATAGCGCATACGCCAATCTTCTCCGTGAAGGAATAGACCCGAACGCGGTGATGGTGACGGGGAACACGGTGATCGATGCTCTTTTTTTCGCAAATTCCACGGTCGAAAAGGCTCCACCTGTCATTGAGGGGATTTCTGATTCGGATTGGTTTTTGGGCAAGGAAAGGATGGTATTAGTCACAGGCCACCGTCGAGAAAGTTTTGGTGAAGGTTTTTTACACATCTGCAATGCGCTTGTTCGTCTCGCAACCGACAACCCAGGCGTCCACTTCGTCTATCCTGTCCATCTTAACCCCAACGTCCAGAAGCCGGTTTTCGACATTGTAGGTTGCAATCGCTCGAACGTCCATTTGATTCCACCACAGCCGTATCTGGCGTTTGTGGCCTTGATGAAACGTTCTTTCCTTGTCTTGACTGACTCGGGCGGCGTTCAAGAGGAAGCGCCGAGTCTCGGAAAACCGGTTCTCGTTATGCGCAGAACGACTGAACGTCCCGAAGCGGTTACAGCCGGGACGAGTCGGCTGGTCGGAACGGAGGAGGACTTGATTGTTTCCGGTGTCGAACGACTTTTGTCCGATTTGGATGAATACCGGCGCATGTCCGGCGTTGCGAATCCATACGGCGATGGTCGAGCAGCAGTCCGGATTGTCGATGCGGTGGAGTCGCACTTATTTGGAGCTACAGAAGTCCTTTCATGAGAATCGGCATCGTCACGACTTGGTTTGAGCGAGGTGCGGCCTATGTGTCGCGTCAATACCGTGATGTGCTCGAGCGGGCGGGGCACGAGGTTTTCGTTTTCGCCCGCGGCGGGGAGGCGTTTGCCGTCGGCGATCCGAACTGGGACGGGCCGCGCATCCATTGGGCTGCGCGTTCCGCCGACGCGGACCGGTCCGGCATTTCCCCCCGGGACTTCCGGCGTTGGCTTCGGGAAACCGGGGTGTCCGCGGTTCTCTTCAACGAGCAAAGGACGCTTTGGCCGGCGGCACTCTGTACCCGGTTGGGGGTGAAAACCGTTGCCTATGTGGACTACTACACGAAGTACACGGTTCGCGATTTCGCGATTTACGACGGACTGATCTGCAATACCAAAAGGCACGCTTCCGTTTTCGGCTGGCATCCGCA
Source organism: Verrucomicrobia bacterium UBA6982 (assembly GCA_002448475.1). Lineage (GTDB taxonomy): Bacteria > Verrucomicrobiota > Kiritimatiellia > RFP12 > UBA3636 > UBA3636. The sequence goes on along the minus strand of DJYI01000139.1, from coordinate 60,226 downwards.
GTGTCTTTATATTCCTTGGGGGACGAATGTTGAACTCTTCAAGCCGTCCAGCTGCTGGCCGGCGCTCGTCGAATCAGGCGTGGTGACTTTTTTTCACAGTGCAGGTTTTTCTCCCAAACGGAAGGGAACAGACTTGCTGTTGCGGGCATTTTTCCATGTTAGGGCTCCCGCAAAACTTGTTGTCCACGCCCAGAAGGACATTCTTTCGGCTTTTCCGAATTTGCGCGAAATCGTCGAGCAACTTCTTTTCTCAGGACGTCTGACACTTCTGAAAGAAACGATACCAGCACCAGGCGCCTATCATCTGGGCGATGTCTATGTCTATCCCAGCCGCCTTGACGGAATCGGACTTACCGTCTGCGAGGCATTGTCATGCGGTCTTCCGGTTGTTGTTCCAGATGAGCCTCCAATGAATGAATTTCCTGACGAAGACAGTGGCGTGTGCGTCCGTGTTGCCAGTCACGAGCCACGTTGTGATGGTTACTATTGGCCCATGTGTAGTGTTGACGAGGATCATCTGGCCGAGACAATGGAATCCTTGGCCTGCGATCCAGAACGTATTACGGAGATGCGCCGTAACGCCCGGGCCCTCGCGATCTCGGAACGTTCTTGGGCGACGAATGCGGTGGGTGTTTCGTCGTTTTTTGCTAATCTCAGTTTGGCCCATGACGAATGTCTCGTTCGGCAGTTTGCGCATCGCACAGCAGTTGTCTTCGCTCGTGATTTCGCGCGCAACGTGAGAAAGATTATTGCTGGAAAGGAACACTGATGTGACATATGTGTCTGATTCATTTCAACCGATTTCTTTCCCCGGCCTTCGCGACCATTGGGAGGCGATGCTTCGAGTCTACGATGCCATTGCGGAAATCGCCTCCCGTCATGGGATTCAGTTCTTTCTTGCGTATGGTTCTGCGCTTGGCGCAATTCGACATGGAGGCTTTATTCCTTGGGATGACGATTTGGACATCCATATGCCGAGGGGAGACTATGATCGGTTTGTTTGCATTGCGGAGAAGGAACTTCCGGCTGACATGAAGTGGATCGATTGGAAGAATACGCCCGAGATGCCAGAGATCTACGGAAAAGTGCAAGAAACGGATCGGAGCGTGATTTCCCGGGTTGAGCAACGCCTTGGACACACTCTGCCTCATGGGATTTACGTGGATGTTTTTCCTTTGGATGGCTACCCTGATTCCAGTTTGTCCCGAACTCGACGGAAGTTTCTTCGCAGGATGCTTCGTGCGCGAATCTCGTTTTTGGCACATGGAAAAGGAAAGGGATTACGACACCGGCTTGTCCGATTGATTGGTGCATGCGCGGGAATCTTCTTCCCGGGTTTTGATTCTCTTGGTGACCGTTGCCGTATTTCCGAACGAATCGCCCGGTCTGTCCCGTTTGGGCAGAGTCGTTTTTGCGGCGCTTTTGGGTTGCGCATTGACGAGATTCCAGATTTCTTTCCCACATCAGCTTTTTCTGAACAGCGATTCATTCCATTCGCTGGACGACTGGCGCCCGTTCCAGTTCAAGTCGAGGAGACGCTCCGGATTTGTTTTGGAAATTATATGAGGCTTCCCCCTGTTGAACAACGCATTCCGAAACATCGCGATTGCAAAGCCGTGGCTTGGAAGTTCGGACCCACACAATTGGCGAAAAGTGATCGCTACATCCGATGAAACGTTTAGGTGTCATCAGCTACAACATCCACTGCAACTTCACCAACTACGGATCGGCGTTGCAGAGCTGGGCGCTTTGTCGTTCCATCGAAAAGACGGGAAACAAACCCGTCCTGATCGATTACTGCCCCGACATCCTCAAGGACAAGAACCCGCTCGATCCGTTCCGGAACATGTGGGACAAGGATGACGCCTCGCGCCGGATGGTCGAGGCGTCCATGCCGGCGATCCGTGTCAATTATGGCAAGTTCGACCGATTCTACCGGGAATGCTGCCCTCGTTCCGTCGGCGTATATACCTCCGCGAATTTCGGCGACTGCATGAAACGTGAGGGCCTTGATGGTTTCGTTTGCGGGAGCGACACGATTTTCTGCCCGGACGAGTTCGGAATGGACGACGGATACTACGCCAATTACGCCGTGATGCAGGGGCGGTCCGTCGCCTATGCGCCGAGTTTCGGAACACCTCATTTCCGCCCGGACCAGCTGCCCGTTCTCGACGCCAGAATGCGGAATTTCAAAGCAATCGGTCTGCGGGAAACGACTTTGATGGACCGGGTCCGCACGGCGACGGAGGTGCCCGTCCGGCGCGTGTGCGATCCCACGCTGCTTTTGGCCCGGTCCGATTATGACTTGATCGCGAAATCCCCAAACAAGAAGGAACCATTCCTGTTGCTTTATTCCCGCCGTGACGATCCGCGCATGACGGCATTCGCGTCGGATCTGGCAAAACGGAACGGCTGGCGGGTCGTGGAAATCAGCATCCGGGCGTCGCATGCCGAAATGGGGCATGAGATGCGATACGACGCCGGCGTGGAAGAGTTTCTCGGGCTGGTGCGCGAAGCGGAGTTCGTGGTGACGAATTCCTACCACGGAATGATTTTCGCCATCCACTACCGGCGACCGTTCTCCGTTTTCACGCGGGAGCAGTGCGATACGAAAATGGAGGAACTCGCCGATTGGATCGGCATCCCGAGAGCGGAAACGGGCTTTGCGTACGAATCGCCGACGGATTTTGCCGAAGTCTGCGGGCGGATCGAAGCCGTCCGAAATGAGTCCCGGGCTTTTCTTTCCGAATCACTCAACCGCCTTTGAACATGGACTCGGACACGATGAACCCGGAGAACGAGATGGAACAGATGCCGATTCCCCTCCCTGAAGGCGATGGCATTTCACCGTTCCGTTCCGATTTGCTGGCGGGGCGAACCGCTTTGATCACGGGTGGAACCAGAGGAATCGGTCTCGCGACCGCAAAGGCCATATTGTCGGCTGGCGGAAACGTCATCATTACTGGAAGAAACCGTGACGCCGTGAATCGGCGCGTCGATGAACTTGCGCAATGTGCTACATCCGCATCCGAAGATAGAGTTTGCGGCATTGCATTGGAGATGAAAAGCGTCGAGTCGTTTCGCGACAAGTGGAGGGAAGCGAATGCGCTCCCGTGTTGCGGCCTTCGCGGGATTGACATTTTGGTGAACAACGCCGGCAGTCTCAATTTTGCCAGATTTGGCAGCACATTGCCGGAAGATTTCGACGAAGTGATGGAAACAAACCTCCGCGGAGCCTACTTTCTCTCTCAGTGTGCGGCAGAGGACTGGATATCGCGGAACGACGAGTGCGGGAACCGAAACATTCTCGTCGTCTGCTCTTCGTCGAGTCTGCGTCCCGCAAACTCCCCCTACAATCTCGCGAAGTGGGCATTGCGCGGCTTGGTTCCTGGAATGGCGAAAACACTTGCTCCATATGGAATCGTCGTGAACGGCATCGCCCCTGGCCCCACCGCGACGGAAGCCTTTCTCGGACCGAATAAAGGAAAATCATTTGCGCGTCCTCGCATGCCGGGCGGTCGCTTGATTGCGGAGAGCGAGGTTGCGAACCTCGCCGTCGTTCTCGTATCGTCGCTTGGCAGAATGGTCCTTGGATCCATCCTTTACGTGACGGCCGGCTGCGGTAATCTTACGCAGGACGATTGCCGTTTTACCTTTGGCAATACTTGAAAGGTCTTCTCCATGACATCAAACACCCTTGCCATCGACATCCTCGTTTCAGCGTTGAAGCACTACCGGGTCCGCCATCTGGTGCTGTCTCCGGGCATGCGGAACATCCCGTTCGTGACGGCGGTCGAGTCCGATCCGTTTTTCGTCTGCCATTCCGTGGTGGATGAACGCAGCGCAGCCTTCTTCGCACTGGGGCTGGCTCAGGAACTGGGCGAACCTGTCGGGTTGTCCTGCACGAGCGGAACGGCCGCATCAAACTACCTGTCCGGCATGACGGAAGCCTTTTTCGCCCATGTTCCCGTCTTGGCGATCACGGCGGACCGAAGTCCCTACGTCCTCCATCAGCTGGAAACGCAAAAGATCGACCAACCCGCCGTTTTTGCGTCTGTCACAAAAAAAAGCGTGAGTCTGCCCGTCCTGAAAGACACAGATGACGTCTGGCACTTTTCCCGATTGCTGAGCGAAGCCCTTGTCGAACTTCGGAGACACCGCCCAGGCCCCGTCCATGTCAACCTTCCGCTGGTCGGCGACACCAACGCCATGTGGAACGCGGATGGGCAGGGGAGAAAAGCTATACACTATCGGTTCGTGGATTGGGTTGGGGAAAACGACGGCCGGACGTGGAACCATTTCGCGAAGCGCCTGGAAAAAGCGCGCCGCATCCTCGTCATCGCCGGCGCCTGCGACCGCTGGACGGCTTCGGAAAAACGCGCTCTGTCAGCTTTCTGCAAACGGTTCCGCGCCCCTGTTCTCGGGGACCATTTCGCAAACATCCGCACGGAAACGTTCGTCATGGCGGAGGCGGTGTGCAAGGGGTTGAAGTCAAAAACCTTCGCAGAAGTCCTTCCGGACATCGTCATCACGTTCGGCACCAATTTCCAGGAAAGGATCAAGGACCTTTTCAAGGCTCACCGCGGAGAGTTCGAGCATTGGTCGATCGATCCGGAAGGCGTTGTCCGTGACGTGTTCAAGAGCCAGACGGCGGTTTTCGAGTGCCAGGTCGAAACGTTCCTCGAACGGATGTCCGAACTCTCCACCGGAAAGCGGGAGGGTGGCTACCTGAAACTTTGGAAGCGCCTTGAAAAAGCCGCTGTCCTGCCACCGCTTCCCTACGGGCAGTTTTACGCCGTCGGGGCGCTGGCCAGCATGATTCCACCGGAATCGCTCGTCCATGTGAGCATTCTCAACGCCGTTCGGCTGATGCAGTTTTTCCCGCTGGCCGAAGGAGTTCGCGTCGCAGGAAACATCAACGCATTCGGCATCGACGGATGCCTGCCAACGTTCCTTGGGCAGGCGGTGGCCGGCGGAAGGCGGGCGTTTCTCGTTATCGGCGATCTCAGTTTCTTCTACGGAATGAACGCCCTGGCCATCCGGGAACGCGCGAAAGACGTGAGGATTTTCCTGGTCAACAACCGCGGGGCGGCGGAATTCCACATCCCGCCAGCAAGCCATTCCCTGCCGACGGTAGACCGCCACATCGGATGCCGTCACGGCCGATCAGCCAGGGCCTGGGCGGAAGAATGCGGTTTCAAATATCTTTCGGCGACGGACGAAAAGAGCCTTTCGAAGGTTCTTCCCGAATTCGCCCGAGGACCGGAAGGCGCGGTGCTGCTCGAAGTGTTCACGGACATGGCCGAGGACGGTCCGTTCTGCCTGTCCGTCTATCGCGACCTGGAAAAGAAGGTTTCCGCAGCCCTTGCAGAGGAATCGAAGCCATGATCAATTTCACCGTCGGTCCGGTCCAGTCTCCGGGAGAAGTCCTTGCCATCGGGGCCGAACAGGTTCCCTATTTCCGAACGGCGGAGTTTTCCTCCGTCATGCTGGAAAACGAACGGCTGATGCTGAAGTTCGCCGGCGCCCCCGAAGGGTCGCGGGCTGTCTTCATCACGGGGTCCGGCACGGCCTCCATGGAAGCGGCCGCGATGAACCTGCTCACGCCGGAGGACCGGGCTTTGGTCGTCAATGGCGGGAGTTTTGGCGCCCGTTTTTGCAAAATCTGCGAAATCCACGGCATCCCGCACGACGAAATCAAACTGGAGACCGGAAAAGCGCTGACAATAGACGATTTGTCCAACGCGGAGACGCGGAGGCGCGGAGAAGGCAAAAGCGCCTATTCGGCCTTTTTGGTCAACAAGCACGAGACCAGCACGGGCGTACACTACGACATGCGTCTGATTTCTGATTTTTGCAAGGAAAACGACCTGCTTTTGATCGTCGACAACATCAGCTCGTTCCTGTGCGACGACTTCGACATGGCGGCGCTGGGCGCGGACGTCATGATTACCGGATCGCAGAAGGCCCTAGCGTGTCCTCCGGGGGTGAGCGTCATCGTCCTTTCTCCACGCGCACTGGAACGGGTCACCAGGAACGACCCGAAGTGCCTTTACTTCGACCTGAAAGACGCTCTTGCGAATCAAGTGAGGGGGCAGACGCCGTTCACGCCCGCCGTCGGGACGCTGTTGCAGATCCATGCGCGGTTGAAGGCGATTGATGCGGCAGGTGGTGTCGCCGCAGAGGTCGCAAAAGCGAAGAGGATGGCGGTATACTTCCGTTCGAAGATCGCGGACCTGCCTCTTGAAATCGTCAGCGAAAGACTGAGCAACGCCGTGACGCCGCTCCACCCTACGAACGGCATGTCCGCATTCGACATCTTCCTCAAACTCAAGAACGAACACGGCATCTGGATTTGCCCCAACGGCGGGGATTTGAAAGACAAAGTGTTCCGAGTCGGACACATGGGATGCCTTACAGAGGCGGATTATGATTCGCTCGTCAACGCCTTGAAGGCCGTTTTGGGATATGTTAGGAATGAATGAACGCGGAACATTGACCGAGGCGGCGAGCCGCAAAATCAGGAACATGGGGATTTTATGCGCATTCCTCGTGGTGATCATCCATTGCCGTCCGCATTTCGGGCGCGGAACGACCGGCTGGTGGCTGGAGGAAATCCTTGAAAACGGCGTGACGCAGATCGCAGTCCCGTTCTTCTTCACCGTGTCCGGCTACATGGTGGGGCGTAGTCTGCAAGGGAAGGGATACCGGAAAGCCGTAGGCAAACGTGTCCGAACGCTTCTCGTTCCCTTTGTCCTCTGGAATGCGCTGTTCTGGCTGGAGAATTTCCTCTGGAAGAACGCCCATTCGCTCCTCCACGGAAGAACCGTGTCGTTCACGTTTCCGACGTTGAGGCAAATCGGTCTGTGGCCCACTCGATGCCCCTATCTGACTCCGCTGTGGTATGTACGGGCGCTGTTCATCCTGGTGGTCTTGTCTCCGGCATTCGTCTGGTGCCTGAAGAAATTCCGAGGATGGTTTCTGCTGCTTTTGTTCGTCGTTTATGCTGCGGTCTGTCCGTTTTGGCCGTTGCCGAACGCGGGGCAATGGGAAGAATTCGCCCGAGTCGGAATCTTTCCTGTGCTGGGCCTGTTCTTTTTTTTCGCTCGGCCTTGCGCTACAGAAAGGAATCGTGGATTTCAGCCCCCCCCCCCTGTCGTTTCGCTGACTGTCGGAATCGGTCTGGCTGTATTCAGGGCATTCTTCGTCTTGAAGGGGCTTCCGGCGGCGGAGCATCTCGGCTTCCTGTGCGTTCCGTTCACCCTGTACGGCGTTTGGGGCCTGATGGGCGACAGTCGATGGCCCGAGTGGCTTGTTTCCAGTTCGTTCGGCGTTTACCTTGTCCACAAATTCGTTCTTCTCCCCGTCAAGGCGTATTTGCATCCCGGAAGAAGCACGGTGGCGTATCTGGGTGTCGCCGTCTTCGCGTTCGCCGTTTCCCTCGCCATTGCGGAACTGTTGAAAAGAACCATGCCGAAAACATCCGCCGTCCTGTTCGGAGGAAGGTAGTAAACACATGAAAAAAGTAATCACATACGGAACATTCGACCTTCTTCATTATGGCCATAGACGGCTGTTGGAACGGGCAAAGGCTCTTGGCGACTACCTCATTGTTGGAGTGACTTCCGACAATTATGATCGGACTCGCGGAAAAATCAATGCGCGGCAGTCCCTTGTGGAACGCATTGAGGGCGTTCAACGTCTTGGCCTCGCCGATGAAATTCTGGTAGAAGAATACGAGGGACAAAAAATCGATGACATTCGACGACTTGGAATTGATATCTTCGTTTTAGGCTCTGATTGGACTGGCAAATTCGACTACTTGAAAGAATACTGCGACGTGATTTATCTTCCGAGAACGGAAGGGGTTTCTTCTACGGTAATTCGAGAAAAACGGCAGTCTTGTCGGCTTGGTCTCATCGGAGACGGAAATATAGTAGCCAAACTATTTGCGGAGAGTTCTTTCGTTGACGGATTGTCCGTTTCGGTTGCGCTAACAAGTCACAATGACATTGTCAATGCGGCGCAAAAGGACGGTGTTCAACTTGTTCAAGACTATCAACAAGTGCTCGATAATTGTGATGCCATCTATTTGGCAAATCATCCTCGGCATCATGCTGTTTGCATTGAGCAGGCTTTTCGCAAAGGAAAGCATGTCCTTGTTGAGTCGCCCGTTGCCCTGGACGAAATGTCTTGCCAAAGGTTGTTCGCTTTGGCAAAGGAAAGCGGACTGGTGCTAATGGACGCAATCAAAACGGCGTATTCGACAGCATATAACAGGTTGCTGCTACTCTTAAAATCCGGGAAGATCGGCAGTGTCGTGTCCGTTTCTGCAACCTGTACAAGTTTGATGCCGAGTGGAATCAAGACGATGGCTGGTTCACAATGGAACAGTCGTACGGCATGGGGGCCAACGGCATTGCTTCCCATTTTCCAAATTCTTGGGACAGATTGGAAAGACAGATGTGAAACTTCTTTTCTTGCGTCTGGCACGAAAGATTTCGATGTGTTTTCAAAAGTGGATTTCGTTTACCCTACGGCTGTTGGGTCGGCCACAGTGGCGAAAGGCGTCAAGTCGGAAGGAGAACTGGTCATTGCCGGAACGAAAGGGTACATAGTGGTGCCGGCACCATGGTGGAAGACGGACTATTTTGAAATTCGGTTTGAAAATCCGGCTGACAATCGTCGGTACTTTTATCCTCTCGACGGAGAGGGAATTCGCGATGAGCTCCTTGTTTTTTCTCGAATGATTGAATCTGGGCGTCATCTCGAGTTGATTGCTGAAAGAGTATCTGTGGCCATTTCATCCCAAATGCGTGTGAACAGACATACAATCGAACATCGATGACAGCAACGCGGCGAATCATTGTCAACACAATTACGACTTATGGGCGATCCGTTTTCGTCCTGTTTGTCGCTCTCTTTACGAGCAGATGGGTGTTTCGTGCGCTCGGAGAGCGCGATTTGGGGCTTTTCGCGCTTGTCGGAAGTTTCATCGCTTTCGTTTCCGTTTTCAACAATGTACTAGGGTTGGCTGTCTCGCGGTTTCTCGCATATGCGATCGGCAAGTCGGGCGTAAAAAGCTGGCGTGAGGAATGCGAAGATGTTCAGCGGTGGTTCAACGCGGCACTCTCGATCCATCTCATCCTGCCTGCGGTCCTAGTCGCTATCGGCTATCCGGTCGGCTCCTATGCCATCCGCCATTGGTTCGTGATTCCGCCTGATCGAGTTGATGCATGCATTTGGGTGTTTCGATTGTCGATGGCAAGCTTGTTCTGCACGGTTGCATCGGTGCCATTCATCTCAATGTACAAGGCGCAACAGCTCATTTCTGAACTGGCCTTTTGGGGTGTTTTTCAGGCGCTGCTCCTGCTGGGGCTTGCGTACCGCCTGCTCTTCGTGCAGGGAGACCGACTCGTCTGCTATTCGATGATGCTGGTGATTCCGGGAATCGCAGTCCAGCTCGCCCAGATGTTTCGCGCTTGGCGGACATTCGGCGATTGTCGAGTTCGACCGTCCATGATGTTCGACCGCGCGCGGATCCTACCCCTTTTCCGATACGCGTTCTGGGAGTTGTTCAGCTGCGGAGGGGACATCGCTCGCAAGAACGGAACCGCGTTTATCATCAACCGTTTCTTCGGACCCGCGATGAATGCGTCCTACAGCATCACATTGCACATTTCGGCACATACGGGGTCGTTCACCTCTGCGCTTCTCGGCGCGATGGCTCCGGCCGTTACGACGGCCGAAGGGGCGAAGAATAGCGGCAGCGCCGTTGCCCTGGCGTTCCGGAGTGGAAAGTTCGCCGTGCTCCTCACTGCCCTTTTCGCGGTTCCGCTCGTGGTGGAGATCGATGAGGTTCTCCGCATCTGGCTCGAGACGCCGCCCGACGGGACGGCGACGCTCTGCCGTTGCCTGCTGTGTGCGTTGATCTGCCACAAGCTCGGAATCGGACAGCATCTGATGGTTGCCGCAAAGGGTCGGATCGGGCTTTTCAATTTCGTCCTGGGCATCACATCCCTGTCGACGCTCGTCTTCGTCTATGCGTTCGTCAAGGCGGGTTGGGGGGCTCTCGGCATCGGGCTGTCGTTCGTCATCAGCTACTCGCTGCTCTCGCTGGAACGGGCCATCTTCGGCTGGCGGCTTTGCGGGATGTCCCTGCGGCATTGGTGTTTCCGGATCGTGGCTCCGCTCCTTGCCGTCGTCGTCCTCGCCTTTCTCGCCGGATTCGCCGTGCAGGGCGCGGCGCCGGCGTCCGTCTGGCGTATTTTGGCAGTTGGCCTCGCGACAACGACTAGCCTTGCTACCGGGTCGATACTGTTTGTTCTTGACAACGAAGAACGGCGATTCGCCGTGGCGTGGATTCGTCGTTTGTTCAGGGTGAGACGGTCTGCCGCCTAAATCAGCGTGACTTGAGTTGTTACACAGAATCCGCAGGTGGCGCTACCGTGGTCTGGAGTGGGGAGTTTCAGGTCAATTTCGGATTTTTTCGACAATGGCCGTTGTTGAAATTGCAGGTGTCCGCGGAAGATAGAAAACCGCGCAGCCTGTCAAGGGTATGACCCAGTCAAACTTGCCTTTCCAATCGTCGCCCATAACGAGGACGTCGGCTTTGAACCGCTTGATGTATTCTGCCTTGAGTTCAAGAGATTCTTCCTTGAACACTTCGTCGACGCATTTGAGAGCACCGACGATGCGGGACCTTTCGTCAAAGCTGTAGTACGGCATTCTCCCTTTTTTCGAGAAATTGAGTTCATCACTGGAGATGCCGACGACCAGCCGGTCGCAGAGTTCGCGCGATCGTTCCAGTATTCGAAGATGTCCGTAGTGGAAGACGTCGAATGTCCCGAATGTGATTCCTGTTTTCATCGTGTTCGCAAAGATGTTGATATCAATTACAAGAAGGACTTGGGGGTATAGATCATCGTGTCAAGTGTTTCTCATCTCCACAATCGCTTTCTGATTTTTTGCCTCACTAGCCCCAGCTCCCATTTCCATTCAAAGACGTTTGTCTCGAAGGATCTGAACGCCGGATAGTCGATTTCCGATTTTTGGTCTTGCCGAATGGTTCTACATGCCGGCGAAAGACCATGGGACCGAAGGAAAGTCTGATACTGATCCAAAAGCGAGGGATAGGCGCGGTTCATGTCCGAGAAGTCGGCATGTTGGTATGCCGAAGACAACGAGAACTCGGGCCGTTGCAGGTCGGAGGAGGACACGGAAGGGATTCGGAAGAGATCGACGAACTCAGCGATTCTCTGGTCGTGCCGTACGATGACGGCCGGGATGCCGTTTTTGATGGCGCAAATTGTTCCGTGGATTCTTCTTCCGAAAGAGAATGCGCAGGACCGAAGAAAACCCTCCCAGTCCGAAAGTTGGGAGAAGTGGACAAACAGCGGATCGCGTCCGGACATCATAGACGGCTTCAGGCCGGAAGCGTGGCGAAGAAACAGGGGAAGCCGCCAGCCCGAAGGCGGGTGCCTTCCCGAAAACGGAACGAATGGAATTTCCGATTGAATAACATAAACGGCGTTCTGGTGGGACGAAGAAAGACGAAAGATCTCTCCCGCTGTCCGAAGGGTTCCATGGATAGCGATGCGGGTGTGGGGGTCGAGATGGTCCTTTGTGACGATATCCGGCTGGTTGCCGCCGTTGACGAACCAAGTTGGGCAACCGGTCGGGATGACCGCACGGATTCCGACATGGGCAAGCAGTTCGCGGGAGATCTCTCCTCTGACGGCAATCGACGGACCATGGTCGAGCCAGACGCGTAGCAACCGAACGAAACTATCCGGGACGGATTTCGCGAAACGAATACGATCATCGCGGGAGACCGCTCCATTTGGCAACTGTTGCCCAAGGCCTACGACGGTCACGGGAATTCGAAGGTTGTGGAACCAATTGATCTCTTTTGAAAAATCGGACAGCCAATTGCAGGTGAACCAGTTTGCGGCCACAATCAAGACATGATCGAACCTCTCGTTGGCTTCTTCAGCCGAGAAAGGAAGGTGGCCTGGAAAATGTGTTATGTCAGTGAACTGTCCGCGAATCGTTTTACGAGCGTATTCGCCAATTATGCAATTACCGAGATTCCCGCCTGTCATGCGGAAAAGAAGCCTGGCGTCGAAGTAAGAGCCGACGGGGCGCATTGATGTCGGAAACGGATGGGCGCCGAAACACAAAATGCGTGGCGCCTTCATATTGGTTCTGTCGGGAGTCATCGCGTGGTTTGTGATCATGGCAATGGGGTTAAAGGCGGACAAATGCGACCCATGGGCGGATTACTGCATCAATTATGTCGTTCGAAAAGTTCACAGAAAGGCCATTCGCCATATCGGCACTTCGTTTGTGCGTCGGGTAGACGAGCAGACTGGCATGCCCGCCCTCCGAAAAAAAAGACAGCATTTGGGAAACTACGTGTTCTCGTTCAGAATCCAGTTTTCTTCGATGTCGTGGCAGATAATGGTCCAGACTGGCGAACTCGACGTCATCATATGACGGGCTGGAATACACCATCAAGATGTCCTCAGACGCCTTGATTGTCCGCTCGGCGTTTTCGGAAATGAGAGCAAGCAGCATGATTTCGTCGCAAAGAATAATATCTCCCGGCTTTCGTTGAACGGTAACCCGTGTAGCTATGTCGTTCATGGGACAGGAAATGGGTGTCTGCTGGAAAAACCACAAGCAAGCCGAAACCAAGGCAAAAGCGCATGTCGCGGCTCCGGCGGCTTTATTCTTCGTGGCCATCCAGTGCAACCCGCTAGCAAGCGGCAGATACGCGAACGGAGTCAAAAAGAGAATAAGGCGTCCGCCGGTCAAACTTGTACCCGGATTGATCTTCCAATAGTGACAGGCCGATGCGAAAAAGGTGAAAGCGATGCAAAGCAACGACATCCAAACCAGGGGGTCTCGTCTTCGCTGCCACACCCCGAGCGAAAACAATCCAAGGGGAATCAATGACAGCAATGCAAAAGGAGAGAACAGGCTCCATGAGGTGAAACCGAAATATGCCGGACCGCGGAAAAAATGAAGAAGCCGCCCCGTCCACCATAGAAGAGCTCCTTTGGACCATGTGACCGGAGCGAACAAGTCTTGGACATTGTCCATGGCCGCCGGCATGGTCGCGAATGCATGGATTAGCGGGAATATCGCCAATGCCCCTGAAATGGCCGCACAGAGAACCAGACATCGAATCCGCGCGTGATCCGAGAAGAAAAAAAAGGCCAATGCGGCATAAAGGGAAAAAAGGACGAAAAACGAAGGCAAGGAGAACCACGGCGCAAAAGCTGAAAAACAGACAAGTTTCTTCCAGCTCGATTCTCCATTCTGGAAATCGATCACAAGCAAGACTGCGAGTGCCGAAACAAGCAGATCAAAGCCATACGGCTTGAGTTCCGCACTGTAATACACGAAAGAAGGGTTCACGGCAAAAACGAAAAGCATGACCAGCGACACCATTTTGCAGCGCACCGAACCGCACCGCTCCGTTACGCGGGACAAGGCCGCCAATGACGCGCATCCGGCCAGCAACAGCGGAAGAGTCATCGCCGTTCCGGAATAACCGGAAACAACGCCAACGGCCTTTTCGAGCAACGAAAAACCGACAGGCGCCGCCTGGTTGAATCCCAACCGCCCGGTCAGGATTTCAAGTGCGGAATGCGTTTGGATGGCGGTCTTCAACGCCCATGTGTCGCACCAGAAGTCCTTGGTTGCCCAAAGATCAAATCGCAAGAAAAAACCTAGGCAAATGATGGCTCTGGCCAGCCAGTTGCATGTTTGTCCGGATTCATTCAAAGATTTGCGGGTTGCCCAAAATACAAGACATGACAGAATCGCAAAAATGGAAGCGCGGAGCAATCTCAAAAACTGAAATCCGGCGGGAGCCCGGTTTGATGGCAAATGGAAAAACTGTTCGGCGCGAATTGAAAAGCAGAGCAACGAATCGGAAACACGGAAGCTTGAAAGAGACAACAGGACGCCGCAAACAACAAGAAGCGCCATTGAAAAAACAAAGGGGCGGGTGAATTTTGGTTTCATTGTTTCGTTTGGCAGGTTTCATGGGTCTCGATACAGCACATGCCATGGTTCAGGCCCTTTGTGCGTGAAGGAGACATAGGGGAGGGTCGCAAAGAGCTTGATGCCTGAATTGGCGGAGAGGGGGGCGTCCGTCAGTTCTCCCTGGGACGAGGAATGAGAAGCCTTGAAGAAGAGAAAGCGGATGTCGTCACGGACGAGTCGGGATGGGGCGGGAAGAGCTGCATAGGGAACGACGTGAACCCCGGGGCGTTGAAGCCAGATTTCGGCGAAGGGGGAGTTTTTCTCCAGGATGATGCCAATTTTTTTTACGGTCGCTGGGATGTCGGCCAGAAGGGCACGGGTGGCGAATTGTCGCTCGGAGAAGTGGGAGTAGTCGGCGAGTTTCGCGGCGACCGCGGGGCGGTTGGCGAGTTTTGTGGAAAGGAAACGGAGAGGAAGCAACGGACGCGACGGGTCGGTGACGACGACGGCGACTCCAATGAGAAGGCAGAGTCCGGAGTAGGCGGAGAGGAGGCGTCGCGGCAGCCGGGCGAGGGCAGGAATCGCTACCGGGAACAAGAGGAGAAAGAATCCGGAGAAGGAACGGCCGAGGGTGCCACCTTTGGTGTAGATGACAGCTAGAACTGTCAAGGCGAAGACGGGGAGGACAAATCCCGGATGGAATTCCTGGTGCCGGAGAGCGAGCGCCAAGCCGAGGACGAGCGCGAAGGAAACGAACAGTTCCAGCGAGGCCACTTCGGGAATGACGAGCGGCTGGAACCGAATGCCGTTTCTCTTGAACTGCCGCGAGACGAAATCGCCTCCGGACTGGACCCATCGGTTCATGATCCCGAAGAGCGGGTTGAAGGGGGGGGCGAAGAGTTGCGTGCCAAGCGTGAAAAAGGCGTGTTCACCGCGGAAGCGGTCACCAGACGGTTTTGCCCGTTCGCCGTCGGTCGCCGCAGCCTCGTCCGCTTCGGATTCCGACGGGACGGCGATCGTCTTTTCCCCGGACTCGTTCCGCTCCTCCACGCGGGGGTGCGTGAAACTACCCCAGCAGATCCGGTTGACGGCGAGGGTCGGGACAGGTGAGCAGAGGACGAGCAGCGGGACGAGTAGGAGGAGCGGCCGGAGCCGGATCGTCCGCCACGGACGGGAGGGGGCGAAGAAAAACCAGGCGGCCCAGACCGGGGCGAGGGCGAGATACTGGGGCTTGATGCCGCAGGCGAGCGCAAAGGAGAGAGCGGAGAGGGCGACGGTCCTCAGAGAGGTCTCGGGACGGGCCGCAAAGTGGTACGAAAGAGCGAGAAAGGCGCAGCAGCAGACGACATTGTCGTTCGTCGAGGCTCCCATCAGGAAGATGGGCGCGGAGAGGAAGACGAGGGCGATGGCGTCGGACTTCGGGTTCGGGCCATCGGCTGGGGCGGCCCATTTGCGGAACAGGGCGGACAGAAACAGCAGTCCGATGAAGTTGGGCAGCGCGAGGGCCC
Organism: Verrucomicrobia bacterium UBA6982; assembly: GCA_002448475.1. GTDB lineage: Bacteria > Verrucomicrobiota > Kiritimatiellia > RFP12 > UBA3636 > UBA3636. Next base: position 44,720 of record DJYI01000139.1, on the reverse strand, counting down.
GTTCGCCGAGGGGAAGGTAGAAGGCGGCGGAGAGCATCGGCCAGACGTGGGGCATCTGGTTGATGCGCATGTCCACCCCAGGCACGGACCATGGATGGCCCTCCTGTAGCCAGAAGAACATCTGCGGAAGGCGGTAGCTGTAGGTGTCGAGGAAGCAGTGCGGTCCGGCCAGGAGCGAAATGAGGCAAAGCGCGAACAGAACCGGAATGCCCCAGCCGATTCCGTGGAAGCGGGGAACGGAGAAGACGGAACGGCCAGCGCGGCGGATGCGGAGAGCGGTCCAAAGAATGGCGGCGCCGCCGCCGATCCAGGCGCCGAAGCGAAGATGGGAAAAGATGCTGAAGAACGAACAGGAGAGGAGGATCAGCACTACGGCTCCGATCCAGGTTTCTGCCCAGAAGTCTATTCTGTTGTCGTGGGAGTTGTCCATGTCGGTTGTTGCGGGAAATAGTCAGGCCAATCGAAACTTGCGCAAGAGAATTCGTCCCAAATGTCCCACGGTATAATGGCGACACAAATCAACGGCAAGACAGAAGAAAAACAGCAGGGAGATTTTGGCGAAGGCGTGGAGATACGGGTCGTCGACATGAAGGGCATTCGGGGATATCTTCTGCCATCGAGATGTGTGAGCTGCATGTGGAGAAGGTAGATGCCGAGAACCGATTTCGCGATCCGGTCAACGGTGTGGTTCAAAAACGAGAGCCGGGAGAAAAAACAGAACGAGAACACGGCGAGAGGGACGGAAAGGACGGAATAGAACGAAAGGAAATGGACGGCATGGGAGACGAGTGCATCCTTCCTAAGCCATAGTCCGAGCAAGTCCATTCCAGCCACGGACAGGATCATGAGGACGAAGAACAGGAGCGCGGCAAAGCCGTTCCAGCGGTTCCGGTAGCGTTCATGGGGGGAGAACCGGCGCAGGTAGGCGCCGACGAGATACATGACGAGAAAGAAATCCAGTTCTCCGAAGGTCCACCCGAAGGAAAGCGCTTTGCTCGAGAACGTCGGCAGAATGCACCAGAACACCCCGAAGAACGCGAGAATCCCTTCGTGCTGGCGTTTTGTCAATGAGGCGACCATCGGGTTCAAAAACGGGATGGCGAGCCAGAAGACGAGATAGTTCGTCACAAACCAGATGTTGCGCCCGAAAAACGGAACAAACGCAAGGATGAGCCCTTTCGGCGAGAACATCCGAAACCCAAGCGCGCATAGAACGAAGAAGGCGACGGAAGAATAGAAAACGGCTTCCGCAGCAAGCGGGATGACTTTCTTCCAATGGCCAGGTTTGACTCCCGTCGAAAGGTAGTATCCCGAGATTAGGACGAAAACGGAACAAGCGGTTCGACCGAACATGCCAATGGACTGGACGAAGAAGTATCCCCATGTCAGTTCCCGCCAACCCCGTGCCGGAATGCCGCCGAGAACCGAATAGTGATTGGCGAGGATCAGCAGGATGCAGAGGATTCGGAGGAGTTCGAGACTCGAATTCCGATGAAAAGCGACGGCAGAGTGCGAAGGAGCGTTCACGGTTGTGATCAATTTCGTGTTTGGCTTATAGCCCCACGATATGAATTGTCTTTCCCGCGAAGGGGACATCGCGGCGGTACAGCTTTTCGTTCCACGGCTTGTCGGAACCGGTGTCGAACACGGCCATCCAGCCCTCCGGGAGGCCGAGGGTGTCGAGGTAGCCGGCGAGCTGGGCATACGATTTCTCCCCCGCGAAGTTCTTCGAGGTCTTGACCTCGACGGCGTAGCGGCGGCCTCGGTATTCGACGCAGAGGTCGAGCCGGCGCGAACCGAGGGCCATCTCGCGCACGATGCGCCCTCCGCCGTTCAAAACGCGCTGCAGGAACGCCATGAGCATCAGATGAGGGGTCGCCTCCCGGTAATCGCAGACCCTCTTGTCGGCACCGCTGTTTTCGCGCCAGAACGCCTGGAATGCCGCCATGAGGCCGGGCATGTCCAGTCCGTCCGGCGTGGCCCAGGGTGTCTGCGGAACGGACTGCAACATGTCCGTCTGCACGTCGCGGGTGAGATAGCGTCCGATGATTTCCGCGTACATCCGGTTCGCAGGCACGAGCGCACCCCGATCTTCGCGCAGCAGCCCCAGGTCGAGGACGAAGCGGTAGTCTTCGTCGTTCACGGACGCGACGCGGTCTTCCCCAAGGATGACCGGTTCGACGATGCGCCGCACCCGTGGTTCGCGAAGGCGCTCCATGAGGCTGTCCACGTGCGTGTCGCGGCGGCGGATGATGGACTCCTTCGCCGTTTCGACATCCTCGGCCGTGATCGGGGCGGAGTAGTCGAGCCGGTGGATCTTTTCCACGCATTCCCGGGCGAGGGCGTTGACGAGCCAGGGCTGGCCGCGCGTCAGGTCCATCGCCTTGTCGACGGCGTCGGGCGCAAAGGTCTGGCCCGTCGCCTCGGTGTGCTGCGCGTAGAGGGCCCGGACTTCCGCGTCGGTGAAGGAGCGAAGCAGGATGTCTTCCGCGATGATGTTGAACGGGCTGATCTGTCCGAGCGACTCGCCGTCGGGGCGAATCTGGGCCTTGTAGTCCCGCACGTCGAGCATGCCGACAAGCGCGATGGATGCGGGAAAGGGAATGCGGGTCCGGTTGACATATCCGTCGCGAAGCTGGCGAAGGAAGGAGACGAGCACCTGCCCGGCGAGGCAGTCCGCCTCGTCGAAGAACACGACGAGCGGCTTCGCGGCTTGTCGGGCCATGGAGGAAAGCGTCTCGCGGACGGCAATGGTCTCCGCCGCATACAGACCGCCCGATTCCCGGACACGGTCATCCTTCGGGGGCTGGGGAAACAGGTCGGGAAGCGTCTGGCGGGCGTTGAAGAGAAGCAGCCCGCAGATGGCCTCGGCGCTGTGGGCGGGGTCGGCCGCATTCTGGAGCGTTTCCAGGGAGCAGTAGAGCGCAACCTTGTCGCCCGCGGCGTTGATTTCATCGACGAGGGCGTTGAGCGCCGTGGTCTTGCCGGTCTGGCGCGGGGCGTGGACGACGAAGTAGTCCTCGTCCTCGACGAGGCGGCGGACCTCGGGAAGTCGATCCAGCGCCGGAAGCATGTAGTGCCGTCCGGGGATGCAGGGGCCTGCGGTGTTGAAACGGAGTCTCATGGCTTTTTCCGGAGAAGGTATATCTGTTCCTCGGCGAGGCGGCGGTTGGCGCCGAGGAGGGAGCCGAGGACGGCGAGAAGGAGGCAGAGCAGACCGGCGAAGGCGGAGATGGCGAGGAGAATGAGTGATGGCAGATGGGTGCGGGCGGGGGCGGGAAATGCGTAGACGAGGAGGAGGAAGCGGAAGCCCAGGATTGCGGCGAGGAGGAAGAACGGTGCGGAGAGCAGCGAAAAGAACGCGCCGGGCCGGTAGAGGACGAACATCGAGAGCATCGTGCCGCCGGTCTTGCGCAGATACTGGGGAATGGACTTGAAGAGGCGCGAGTCGCGCGTCTTGGGATTCACGCGGATGTCGACCGAGGAAACGCGCATGCCGGTCGTACCCGCCTGGATGAGCGTCTCCATGCAGTAGGAGAACCGGGAGTGCAGGAAGATGCGGGAGAGGGCGTTCCGGGAGAAGGCGCGGAAGCCGGAGGGGGCATCGCGGACGGTCGTCTTGGAGATGCGGCGAAGCGCCCAGCTGCCGCAGAGCTGAAGGAGCTTCTTGACGCGGGAGAATTCCGGATTGTCGACGATGGGGCGGCATCCGACGACGATGTCGGCCTTGTTTTCAAGGACCGGGACGACGAGTTTGGCGATGTCGGCGCCGCAGTACTGGTTGTCGGCGTCGGTGTTGACGAGGATGTCTGCCCCGTGGGCGAGAGCGTAGTCTCGGCCGGAGGAGAACGCGGCGGCGAGGCCGCGGTTGCTGCCATGGGATACGATATGCTTTATGCCGCATTCGCGTGCGACCTCGACAGTGCGGTCGGTCGAGCCGTCATCGACGACCATCACCTCGATCTCGTCGATGCCGTCGATCTGCTTCGGCAGGTCGGCGAGCGTCTGCGGAAGCGTGGCCTCTTCGTTGAGGCAGGGGATCTGGATGAAGAGCTTCATGGGCGGCTTCCTTCGATGGCGCGGCGGCAGAAGACGAACTTGGCGAGGGAGAAGATGACGACGTTGGCAAGCTGGTAGGCGAGATAATAGCAGTCTTTGCCCGCGATGACAAGGGGGAATCGGAATGCTTCGACGCAGAACGTGTAGAAGAGCCAGTCGAGTCCTCGGAAGAAGGCGACGGCTCCCATGAACTCGGCATATTGCTGCCAGACGGACTTTTCAGGAGCCGGGTCGAAGACGAGCCAGCGGCAGAGCGGGAAGTTGATGTTGACCTGGACGACGAGGACGAACGCGTAGGCGAGCGCCTTCGGGAGTCCGCACCGGTCGACGAGGAGAAAGTTGAGCGGGAATGCGACGAGAAACGCCGGGAGTCCCACGGCGAGGAAGAGAAAGAGTTTGCGGAGGAGGGCGGGAAGGCGCATTATGACATGGGTCTGCATAACTTCTTCTAGATGTGGTCCGAGGTGAACATTCTCAGACTTCAGTTGGTTTGCAAGCAGCGATTTGTTGGTTGGAAGGATTGCTTGAGCGCAGATAATGTCCGCCCTAACAGTTTGAAAAGGAGAAACCGAATTAATTCCAAAACAGCACAGCACAGATAGATGATTATCGCAGCAGTCCAGATACAAACAACGAAATCCAAGAACGAGCTTGTTTCAAGGCAACTGAACCGATCGTTCAGGTACCAGACTCGAGCAATAGGGTTCTCATGTATCAGGTAGACACCAAATGAGACGTCTGCTGCCAAACGGAGTAACTTCGGAAGCCGAGTGATTGGAATGCTTGTGAAAAAAAGCAAATGACAAAGGGCACATCCTAAAATCAGTGGGGAATGATAGTGCTCGGCGAGGGAAAACGCCTTCACTCCAATCAGTAGGAGCCCATATGAAATTCCTACGGCAAGAATGGGGAGCAACAAGGCGATGGCTTCAATGGTCCAACGAGTAGCAGAATTCCGAATAATCCCAATAGACAGTCGACTCCAAGCGCCAAACAGATAGCATACCAGCATCCAAACAACACTGTATCCTGGGGATGATTTTTCCACTTTGAATGGTAAGAGATAGATTGATGCGGCAAGACATGCGAGAAGAATCCATCCGGATTGTTTCTTCCATGCGGAATGGAGTCCTTGCAATCCGATATTGATAATAGGGGAGAGCAGGATAATGGTTATGTAACAATTCCAATACCAGGAATCCGCGAAAAATGACAACCACGAAACCCTTTGTTCAAAAAAAACAAGAGCAACAATCCGGATGATTAGTGAAATGGAGAAAACTTGAATTGCTAGTTCGGACAATCTTTTGAGACGAAACGGTTTCTTTACTAGGAGCCATCCGGTAGTCGCCATAAACAAGTCTACGGCACACAAGTGTTCGGCGCGAAAACATCGCGCAAGCTTGTTGACCCAATTGCTTGATCCTAGACTGTCAAAGGCTCTACCATGTTCAAGAATGTGCAGGGAAATGACCATTAGCATGGCTACGATTCGTAGTATATCAATTCCAAAAATGTGTGTGTTGACATCCCGACTCGTGGCATCCAGCTGGGAAGGGCCTCCCATTGGCTGTCCATTATTGATTGAAATGTCACTTGCCAAACTCATGGTAGTCATCTCGTGTGCGGAAGAAGACGGGAGCGGACATAAAATCAAAGATTGCGAGAAAGAGCGGTGGATACGGTGAAAGATCCGTTCTCCATGCGGGTTTCCCTCTTTGCGGCGAAACTGTGGGAGAGGGCGACGTCCTCGGCGTGGAAACTGTCGGCGGAGGCGACATGGCGCTTGGAGGCGCGGGGCGCGGGAAGGACGGTTTCGGAACCGGTCAGGCCGTCGATGCGGTCCTCGATCCGGACGGCACCTCCGTCGAGGAAAACGGTGCGTTCAAAGGCGTAGGGGCTCTTCGTCTTCTTGAAGATGAGGACGTTTTTGAGGAGTCCGATGACGGATTTGCCGAAGAGGAACGAGACGATGCGGAGGCCGAAGTGCTTGAAGGGCGTCGAGTCGAGCTCCTTGTGCGGGGCGAGCGGGCCGCGAATGGTCCACGAGGCGCCGTCGGAGGAGAGGGTCCAGTCGCGGCTCCACCAGTGCGTGACGAACTGTTTCCTGCCGGTCTTGACAATCCAGCCGAAGTCGAGCGCGGAGGCGTCGCCGAGGGAGGCGCGGAGGCAGCCGCCCTTCTTGAGCGCGAGGAAGAGGTCGGGGGCGCCGTCAAAGCCCGGTCGGAAGACGTAGCCGGCGAGGGGGAGGTCGAAGGCTTCGCGGGCTGGCGCTTCGGGCGCGGCCGAATCAGGGGCGGAGCGTTCGGCTTTTTCCAGCTCCAGGATGGCTCTGGCGATGGAGTGGCCGATGTAGTGGCAGAGATAGCGGTCGTCGACGGCGCGGAAGAAATGGGCTGGCGACGGGAGATCGGCGTAGAGCGCGGCGAGGAGCTGCCCGGCGAGGCGACGCTGGATGTCGGTTCCGTTATTAAGGTAGCGGGCAATGCCGTAGGGAACGACATAGTCGGTGTTGCGGGCGTTGAGCATACCGGGGGCACGACCGGGCACGGCGATTACCCGATGGAGGAATGCGAGAGCGCGGTCGGCAGAGGTGCGGAAATCCGCGTCGCCGGTGGCGTCGAAAAGGTCCCAGAGGCAGTCGATCGTGACGGAAAGGTAGCCGGCGTCGGGACCGTCGTATTCCCAGAACCATCCTTCGTCCGTCTGCAGGGTGAGCGTGCGCTTTTTCTGGCGGGCGAAGGCGCGGTCGGAAACGAGGTCGGGGCGGATTTTTCGAATCCACGCGAGCGCGGCGAGGCCGGCGACCTGCTGATTCGCGGCCTTTGGCTCGAAACGGGCGGCAAGTTGGCGCGCGGCCTTTCGGAGACCGCGGTCGACGTCCCCGGCGGCGCAGACGCCGGCGGCGACCATCTTGGCGACGGCGAGGGAAGAGAAGGCGAGTGGAGGATAGCCCTGTTCCCAGGGATAGTATTCCTCAAAGGCGCCGTGGCGAGCGGCGCGGCGGTTCCAGAATCGGCAGGCTCCGGCGGCGATCGAACGGGCGAACGACTCCGTGAGCGGGCCGCCCGGAAGCGCCCGTTGGGCCTGCAGGACCGTGTAGCCGCCCTGTTGGAGGATGATCGAGGCGAAATCCCGCATTCGGTAGTGCCAGAAGTTTCGGTCGAAGCATCCGAAGGCGGGGCTGTTCGCATCCCGGCAGCACTGCGAGAGAATGCGCGGGAGGAAATCGGAGAGAAGATGGCGAAAGTCTGCGGTCACAAGCGTGGAGAGTGAAGGGTGAAATGTGAAGGGTGGCGGCGGGCGCTAGCGGGATGTGATGATCACGTCGTACTGGGCCAGCCCTTTGCGCTTGGTTGGGCGGGAGAGTGCCTTCCAACGGAGCCTCATCCAGTTGAAGAAGGGGCCGAGGATGCGTTCGGGAATCCGGCAGACAATCCACCGGGCCGGGGCGGAGCGGCAGAGGAAGAAGACCGAGGAGATGATGAGCTCGACGGCGCGGCGCGGGAAGGCGATGCGCGCGGGACGGTATCCGTAGTCCGGCGCTGGGCGGCCGAAGAAGCGACGCATTCGACCGCGGAGGTAGCCGCCGCGTTTCTTGAAGTCGAGCATGTGGCCGTGCATGTCGCCCGCTTTTGCGGGATCGGCCTCTTCAAGCGCGAGAAGGCCCTTGTTGCACATTTCGGCAATGACCGTCTCCATCTCCGGGGTGCGCGTCACGACGACCGAAACGCCGCCCTCGCCGGCGTTCTCGAACTTCGGCGACCAGGCGTCGCCGACGGCGAGGTCGGCGAACTCGTTGCAGAAGTCGCGCGAGAGGAGTGACGTGTCGGTGACGAAGAACGGGATGAGGAAGTTGTAGTAGACCTTCGGCGAGCGGAGGATGACGCCGGATTTCGTCTGAATCTCCAGATACCCGGGCCATTTGCCCGCGCGCCATTGCACCGACGTTACGGGATCCTCCTTCGCGACCTTGTTGGACCGAAGATAGTATTCGAGGGCGCGAGGGGAGAGGGCCGTGCCCGTGTAAGGGCCGAGGACGAACGCGACCTGCCGGGCACGTGCATCTCCGCGGCGCTGGAGCTCTCGGAGGACGGCTGTCTGTTCCGGCGTGCCGACAAACGCATAGCGCTTGCCGGGCTCGAACCGGGCGAGGGCTGGAATCATCGGAACCTGAATGTAAACAGAACCGGCGCAGTCCAGCACCTCCTGCGGCGTCGTCGCAATGACGGCGGAGGCCTCCATCGGGGACGGGATACCCTGTTTGGCGACAACGGCGCCGTCGATGCGCCCGGTCTCGAGCAGATACTGGAGCACGCGCGTCAAGACGCCGCCCGATGCGCCGGCGAGGCGGATTGTCGGATCGGCGGCATGGCCTGTACGGACCTTTTGGACGATGCCGGTGAGCCAGTTGTCGGGATGGCGGCCGTAGTGTACCTCATAGAGGCGCGGATAGTCGATGCCGACGCCCGGACAGACCGAATGGTCGAGCGCCCCTTGCGAGGAGTCGTCGACGCAGGGGCGCGGTCCTTCGCGGGACGGAACCATGCGCGCCGTTGGATTGCCTGAAAGGTAGGCACAAGCGCCGCAAGAGCAACAGAATGATGGTCGGGATGTTGACATGCAGTTTATTCGATCAGACTTGGCACCATGGAGCATCCGCAGGGCGAAGCCGGAATGTCGCAGGGGCATGCCATGGTCTCGCTTTTCGGGCGGACGAGATTGCGGGTCTTGGGGGAGAAGCCGGCGGCGACGAGGATGACGCGGGCGCCGGAGAAGGGGTGGCGCGAGTCGACATGGATGCATCCCTCCCGATAAGGGTCGGAAAACGTGAACTTGCTGGTGGAAATTGGCGTCACGGGGCGTGATTCTAGCAGATTCGGGCGGATGGGGCAATGGACGATGCGACGTAGCACTTGGGGAGGAGGAGGACGCGCTCGGTCCAGAGGCTGCAGGAGGGGAAGAGTCGGGAGAAGGCGCGGCGGGTGAGGAGGCGGGTGGAGCGGCAGAAGGCGACGGCCTCGGGCCAGGAGCGGTGGCGGGGCATGACGCCAAGGCGGAAGCGCCAGTTGAAGAAGGCACGAAGGGGGAGGGGCCACCAGGCGAAGAAGGGGAGGCGGAAGTGCGCTTCGAGGGGAAACTCCTTGGCCGGGGTCTGGACCCAGAGACGGTCGCCGAGGCGGCGGAGGGCGTCCGCGAAGGTGCGCTGCGCGGCGGCGTCGCCGACGTGCTCAATAACGGAAATGCAGTGGACGACGTCGTAGCGCGCGTCGAGGGCGTGGAATTGGCCGTCGAGTAAGTTCGCAGCAATGAAGCGAACAGGGAGTCCTGCGATTTCGAGCGTCCGACCCGCAAGATCGCCCATCTGTCCCGGCAGGTTCACGACATCGATCCGAGCGACGGCGCCGGGCGGGAGCATGTGCGCCCAGTTTTCCCAGTAGGCGCGCGTTCCGCCGACGTCGAGAATCGTCGCACCGCGAAGCCCTACCGCCGAGATTGCGTCGGCGAACATCCGCATCCGTCGCTCGCGGCTACGGAGCGAGGTGCCGGCGGTATGGTGATTGATCCAGTCGGTAGGATTCACTGAGACGGTGAAAGTGTCAAATCCAGACAGGTTAGGCTGACGTGGAGGACGTTGCAGCCGTAGCAAGTGACGAGGGAGAAGCGTGGGGAGTAAGGAGTGGCCCCTACGGGTGAACGGAACAAAAATGGGCGAATGCAGCTGGAAAGGCGGTGACGATCTGTTTTAGAAGAAAGTTCATTGTGGGATATGGAGGTTGGACAGATTTGAGATTGTGGCGGCGTCAAGGCCCGTGATGGCGGCGATGTCTTTGTCGGAAAAACCACGCGATTTAAGCTTTCGCGCTGTCTGTAGCAATTTAGTTATTGCGGCATCGGCTTTCGCGGCGGCGGCATCCGCCTTTGCCACGGCGGCGTCGCGGTCGGCCACGGCGGCGTCTAGCTTTGCCACGGCAGCGTTGAGATTTGCCACGGCGGCGTCTCGCTCGGCAAACGCACGGTCCATGTTCGCCTTTTTCGTGGCCTCCCGGCTCACGCGGTCCCAGAACCCGTTGTAGGCGGCCAGATCCTCGTCGTTGAAAGCGGACTCCTCGACGATGTCCAGGGCCTCGCTGACTTGCGGATTGTCTCGAAGTTCCTTGGCGACTTTTCTGGTGTTTTCGTCGATTTCCGTCAGAAAACGCAGCCACAGAACCTGCATCTTCTTCTCAGCGAGGCTTTTTGCCTTGAACTTCGGCAGTTCAACGAACACGAGATGAAGTCCGTCAAGCACCTTGTCGGAATGAAGATAGTGGACGAGGTGGTAGTAATGATAGTAGCCGGGCAGGTCGGGGGCGAATATGTCGTTTATGAAGTTGAGCGAATAGACCGGCTGAAGCAGGTGGTATTTCGAGCCCTTGCGCATCTGCCGGACGTATGCCTTGGAGGCGTTGAAGAGGACGCGCTGCTGGAATTCCGGCGTCCACTCCATTTGCATTTCGACTATGAACTTGCGCCCGCCTGTCTCCTCGCAACGGACGTCAACGATGGAATTCCTGCCAGTTGGAGTCCGGGGAACCTGCTCCGGAGGAAGATACTCGATGGATTCGACCTGCTTGCCTTCGTCGAGGGGAAGCATGGCGTTTAGAAGGCTGATGACGAGATTCCCGTGCTCGCCAAACACCTTCTTGAACGTGACGTCCGCCTTTGGATCAAGAAACCTTGACATGTATGCCCTCGTGTGTTCGAAAGTGCGACCGCAAACGCAAATAGACTGACGAAAATTCGCCGGAACAAGGTTCCAGCATCGCTTCAACGGCGGGGATTCTACCATCACCGGAATTGGCGTTCAAGATAATTTTTGATCAGGCTTATCCCGTTTTTCCTGACATCGTTTGCAAAAGTAAACGCACCAAATCAGGTGCGTTTACTTTTGCAAGCTACGTTCACGATATGATTCTAACAAGCTGGTAAATGCCAGCGAAGAAGGAGGTGTTGATGCATTGGGGAAAAGGACCGGATGTATGTTCCCAGCTTTCGGCTGTTTTGCAGGCGAACGGAAGTGTAGTCATCGTCTTTACGTCGAAGTAGGGATTGGCGTCGTGGTCGTAGGATGGCATGACGCGGCGCAGTTCGCGTTGCATCTCGACGTGGGTGCGGGCACGGCGGAAGGCAGTCCGACCGTTCGGATGGCAGAGCATGCCCCACAATTCGATGCAGGGTTTCATGTAGCCGACGTGGAAGCGCTCGCGGAAGGCGTCAGGAATCGAGGTGCGGTTTCGAACGAACCAATCGGCGGCGTCGCGGATGTCGGGTTTCTCATCGTCGTCGAAGACAACCCAGACATGCGGATCGGGCGTCGTTCTCGCAATCGCCCGGCAGTTCTGGTTGACGAACCGGACCGCGCTTTCAAGAAGCTTGAGCGGAGCGGCGTTCCTCTCCCGGCGGACGATGCGCACGGAGCGATTTCGGGCGAGGTCCTGGAAATAGCGGAGTTCCGTCGCCCCTTCGTGGAAGAGGTAGACCGTGGCGGTGATGCGAGGCCGATCCGCCGGTGAGGCACTCGATTTCATCTGCGCCATTCTCCACCCGGAAAGGGAACCGCGCCGTAGAGTCCCTGTCGGTAGCCCTTTTCGAGGTTCTTGTCGAATCGCGGCGTGAAGTTGTACATCGAGTAAAGATCTGTCGAACCGTCCTGCCTTTTTTCGGAGAACCAGATTTCATCCGTCCGCCAAAGGTCGTGCGTCATCAGCGTCGTGTCGTGAGCGGTAACGATGAACTGGGCTTCCGGATGGGCTGTTGCAAACACCGTTTCAAGCAGAAACTTCGAAAGAGCGGGGTGCAGATGGCTGTCGAATTCGTCGACGAGATATGCCGCAGGCGTTTCCCGAAGGAACAGAAAAAGCGGTGCGTATTCGACAAGTCGACGCGTCCCCTCGGATTCCGCCTCTGGAGGAAATGTCGTCAACCCATGCTGGAGTTGAATCTCTTCGCCCTTGAATCCCGATTTTGAGCGTGACAGGACTATGTATTTACCGTTGAAGGAAAAGCCGTAGGAAAGCTCGGACGTGCTGCCCATAAGAATATCCATGTCAGGTCGCGACATGGCGGTCGCAAGCGGCAGGCTTTCCAATGTCTTCTTGGATAGGGGAATGCCTGTCACGCCTGTGATACCGGCATCGGCTTTGACGAGTAAATCTTTCAGGAAGTCCTTGAATCTTCCGGCACCGCCTACGATGAACATCGGAACAATTGAGACGCTGGCAACGAAGGACAGCGGGACTACGAACCGCAATGCCATGACGGCTTCAATCAGGATGTCAGAATTCGGAATTTGCCTGCGATGTTCAAAAAGTCCGTCGGAAACGAGTTTTGAAAGATAGGGAGTTTTGTCCTGAACGGTCCGCCATTGGTACCATGGATCGTCTAGCATTGGACCGCGCCGGACACCGATGTTGGATCGGTCGAAGAGCAGTTCATCGCCTGTGGGGGAAATCAACCAAAGCGATTCCTTGCGAATAGCCTTTCCGTCCGTTGTGGCATGATAACGGAAAACATGTTCTGCATTGCTGACGACAAGTTCGCACATCATGTCAGAACGAGGCTTTGCCGACAAGAGAAACCTGTTTCCTAAAAACGCTCCGCAATCCCCTGTCAAGAGCATTTGGTTAAACAGAGCCAAGGCTTTGATCACATTCGTCTTTCCGGCGGCGTTGGCGCCATACAGAATGGCCCCTCGCAACACAGATGTTCCGGCGACTTTTCTGACATGGTCCTTGTGTTGCTTCGTGATCTTGCCGGCCACCATGGAGAAGGTGGTGGGCTTGTCAAAGGAAAGGAGGTTTTCGAATGTGGCTTCAATCAGCATGGGCGTATCCTAGATGCGGGGACACTACCATAAGACAGGACGGAATGCAAGTAGTTTGTGAAAAAAACACAAATGGACTATTTCAACGTAGTCCACCGAACTAAATGCACAGAATCATGTGTGTTTAGTCAGCAAACTATGGACAGGTTTTGGCCAAACCATTCGCTCTCCTTTTCGTTGCACGGTTGGGGGCGGTCTGTTACGATGCGTTCCCGGCACGACTGGGCGGTTTTGCTCAACGCCCCGGGGCGCGCCGACAACTCGAATCAACCGTGAAAAATCTTCCGAATCTCGCAATCGCCCAGTCCGGCGGCCCAACAATGGTCATCAACCAGTCGCTTGTCGGCGCCGTCGCCGCCGCACGTGACGCAGGCGCCTCGGTCGGACGCATTCTCGGCGCTCGCCATGGCATTGACGGCGTTCTTTCCGACGACTGGATCGACCTTCGCCGCGTCACCCCCGAACGGCTCGAAACAGTGGCCGCCACTCCGTCTGCGGCGCTCGGCTCATGCCGACACAAGCCAACCGAGGAGGACTGCGCCAGAATTCTTGAAGCGCTGCTGCGGCGCAAGGTTGGGCTGTTCCTATACATCGGAGGCAACGATTCCGCCGATGCCGCGCGCATCGTTGCGGCGCATGCCGCAAAGGCTGGCGCACCACTGCGCGTGGTGCACGTGCCAAAGACGATAGACTGCGACCTGCTCGAGAACGACCACACTCCAGGCTATGGCTCGGCAGCCCGCTTCGTGGCCTGCGCCCTGCGCGGCGACGATCTAGACAACCGAGCGCTCGGAGGGGTAAAAATTGACATCGTCATGGGGCGCGACGCCGGGTTCCTCACAGCCGCCTCCGCGCTGGCTCGCACGGGGCGCGATTCCGGCCCTCACCTCGTGTATCTGCCGGAGAGGGCGTTTTCGCCGCAGAAGTTCGTCTCCGACGTAAAAGCCGTCTATTCCAGACTAGGCCGCTGCGTCGTGGCCGCCAGCGAGGGAATTCGAGACTCCCGCGGGGTTCTGGTTGCGTCGAAGTTCTCCAACGAGCGCGACTCTCACGGCAACCTCCAGCTCTCTGGCAGCGGGTCCCTCGGCGACTGGCTTGCGCATCTTGTGAAGGAAAAGACCGGAATCAAACGCGTCCGCGCCGACACATTCGGCTACCTTCAGCGCACTTTTCCCGGCATGGCGAGCGAAAGCGACAGCGCAGAGGCGCGCGCGGTCGGAGCCGAAGCTGTCCGCTACGCCCTCGCCCGCGCCGCGGCCGGCGCTCCGGCGGAAGCGGCATCCATTTCGATCCGCCGCCGCCAGGGCCGAGCATACGCAGTGGAATTTGTAGCTGTTCCCGTGGAAAAAGTCGCCAAAAACACGCGCTCGATGCCTGACGCCTTCATTGCCAAGTCGGGCAACGACGTCACTCCCGCATTCATCTCCTGGGCGCGCCCGCTTGTCGGTCCCCTCCCGCCGTCGGGTCTTCTGTAAGCGAAACCTACTCTCCCCCACCCTCTTCTCCCAGGCTTTCGCGATGCCACCAAACGTCATCCATCTTGTGGGAGCCGCGGGCACCGGAATGTCCGCGCTCGCCGAGGCTCTGCTCGACTGCGGCGAGGCGGTGAGCGGCTCGGACCGATTTCTCGATTCCTCCGCGCCGGTTCCGGCGCTTCAGGCCCTGCGCTCACAAGGAGTCGAATTCTTCCCGCAGGACGGCTCCGGAATTCGACCGGGCATTACCGCCCGCGTCGTCGCAAGCGTTGCGGTGGAGGACGACAATCCTGATCTAGCCGCCGCCCGTCGCGCCAACATCCCATCAAGCCGCCGCGCCGACGAACTTGCACGGCTCTTCGATGGACGGCGACTCGTGGCGGTCGCCGGAACCAGCGGCAAATCCACAACGACAGCCATGCTCGGGCACCTGCTCCGCTGCTGCGGCATGGATCCGCGCGTGGTGAACGGCGCACCGTGCGTGAATTGGATGCGGCCGGGGCGCACCGGAGCGGTCCTTGCCGGGAACGGTCCATGGGTCGCGGAGGCGGACGAAAGCAACCGCCAGTTTCTCGCCTTTTCTCCCGCCGCCGCAATAATTCTCAATGAGTCGGCGGACCATTTTCCGATTGCTGAAACCCACGCGCTTTTCGACGAATTCGCGTCGCGCGTTCGTGGGCCGGTCGTCGATGCGCGCGGAGAGAATCCGGCGCATGACGTTGTCGAGGGCGAATGGAGCGTGTCGTTTTCGCTCGACGGCATGCGGATCGCCGTCCCGCTTCCAGGAGCCTACAACGCCGAAAACGCATCGGCGGCTTGCCGCATGGCCATTGCGCTGGGAGCCGCGCGCGAGTCGCTCGCGCCCGCGCTCGCCACGTTCCGCGGCCTTGCGCGGCGAATGCAACTTGTGGGACGGCGAGCGGACGGACTCCGCGCAGTTGACGACTATGCGCACAACACTGAGAAGCTCCGCGCCTCCCTGCTCGCCCTGCGCAAACGCTCCGAAAGGCTGTTTGCCGTGTGGCGACCGCACGGATACGGGCCTCTGCGCGCGATGTGGGACGATCTGCTTGAAATGTTCACGGCAACGTTGCGACCGGACGACCGACTTCTGCTGCTTCCTGTCTTCGACGCCGGCGGCACAGCCGACAGATCCGTCCGTTCCGAGGACTTCGTCGCCGCGCTGGCGTCCCGCGGCGCTCCGGCGCGTTTCGCCGCCACTCCAGGCGATGCCGCCGCAGTCGTTCGCGCCGAGGCGCGAGGGCGCGACATCGCCGCGACATTCGGGGCTCGCGACCCTGGACTTCCGATTCTTGCAAAATCCTTCATTTCCTAGCCGGAACCCAGATGCGTCAAGGTGCCCGAAACCGGCGAAGAAAACGCGGTCTTGTCCGCGCGGGGGGGTTCTGGTAACATCCGGCGCGCAACGCGCGCCAGAGTCGGCGCGCAACGCGCAGTCCGCATGAAAATAGTCGTTTGCATAAAGCAGGTTCCCGATTCGGACAAGGTCACCATCGACCGGGCCACGAACCGTCTCAACCGCGCCGGGGTTCCATCCGTAGTCAATCCGTTCGACGAAAACGCTCTCGAAGTGGCGCTCAAGCTGAAGGACGCCATTCCCGGCACCACCGTCACAGTGGTTTCGATGGGGCCGCCGCAAGCCGAGGCCGCAATTCGCGAATGCCTTGCGCGCGGCGCAACTGACGGCGTCCTGGTCTCCGGCCGCGAATTTGGCGGCGCGGACACATGGGCGACTGGCTACACGCTCGCCCTGGCGATCAAAAAGCTCGGCCCTGTCGATCTCGTCCTCTTCGGCAAGCAGGCGACGGACGGAGACACCGCGCAGGTCGGGCCTGGAATCGCCTGGCAGCTCGGACTTCCGGTCCTCACCTACGCCAAGAGCGTTGAAGCGCTTGGCGACAAGGCGTTCAAGGTTATCCGCACGACTGAGGACGGATACGAGGAGTGGGAAATCGACCGCCCGTGCGCTCTCACTGTAGTCAAGGAGGCCGGCGAACTGCGCATTGGTTCGCTCAAAAGCAAAATGGCCGCAAAGAAGGCCCAAATCCCCGTCTGGGGCTTTGCGGACTTGGCGCCGGATCCCGAACTTATCGGCCTCAAGGGCTCCCCAACGCGCGTTACCAAGGTCTTCGCACCGCCGGTGAAAACTGGACGCGAACGGCTTGAAGGAACGCCGTCGCAGGTCGCCGAAGCGCTCGTTGAGCGCCTCGCAGCAAAACATCTCGTCTAGGGCCCCGCCGAAATGAACGAAATCTGGGTTTTCGCAGAGCAGCGCGACGGAGCGCTGCAGAACGTCTCTCTCGAACTTCTCTCAAAGGGCCGCGAACTGGCGGCACAGTCCGGCTACACGCTATGCGCTCTTCTGCTTTCCGAAAACGGAGAGGCGCTCGCGCCGGAACTCTTCGCATACGGAGCCTCCAAGGTCTATGTCGCCGATTCGCCGCGCTTCGCCTACAGCCAGAACGACTGGTTCGGCGAGGCGGTCTGCCGCGCGGTCCGCGAACAAAAGCCCGAAATACTCCTGTTTGGCGCGACGTCCGTCGGGCGTTCGCTCGCCCCAACGGTCGCCGCCGCCCTGCACACGGGACTGACCGCCGACTGCACGGGGCTTGAGTTCGACTCCGAAAAGAAGATTCTCCTCCAAACTCGCCCGGCCTTCGGCGGCAACATCATGGCAACGATCACCTGCGAAAACCATCGCCCGCAGATGTCCACGGTGCGCGCCAACGTCTTCAAGCGCACAAGGGTGGATGGAGCGTCCGGGACGATCGTGAGACTGGGCATCGACATATCGGACGTGCCGGAGCGGATGCACCGCGTGTCGGCAACGAAGGAGGCGGGCGACGACGCGAATCTTGCCGAGGCCAAGGTCATAGTGTCAGGCGGACGCGGCATCGGCGGTCCGGAGGGCTTCGGCCTTGTCCGCAAGCTCGCCGACGCCCTCGGCGGCTCGGTCGGCGCCTCGCGCGCCACCGTGGACGCGGGCTGGATTTCCCCGCTTCACCAGGTGGGACAGACCGGCAAAACCGTATGCCCGAAACTCTACGTCGCGCTCGGCATCTCCGGCGCCATCCAGCACCTTGCCGGAATGCAGAGCTCGGACACGATCGTGGCCGTGAACAAGGACCCGTCGGCACCCATCTTCGAAGTGGCCGACATCGGAATCGTCGGCGACCTCAACGAGGTCGTTCCCGAAATAGTCAGGGCGCTCGAAGCCCGCAGGGCGTAGCACCGCCGGAAAACAGCTTTTTCATTCAGCTCTCACAGGGTGACAACGACAATGGATCTCAAACAGGCATACAAGACCATCATGGACGACCATTTCACGCCCGCGATGGAAATTTCGTTCATAGACGGCGACTCGCGTCAGACGCTGCGCTACGAAAAGGTGGGCTGGGTCGTGGACGGCGTCCGAAAGGGACTGCGCTACGGCGAAAATCCCGGACAGGAAGCGGCCGTTTACAAACTAGTCGGAGGGAACCTTGCCCTTGGCGACGTTCGCGCCATCGATCCTGGCAATCCGCTTGCCTCCGAGCCCGAGCTCCTCCAGTCGGGAAAGCACCCAGGCAAAACCAACCTCACCGACGCGGACAACGCGCTCAACATTCTGCGCTACCTCCAGGAAAAACCCTGCGCGATCATCGTCAAGCACAACAACCCGTGCGGCGTGGCGCTCGGCTCCTCTCTGGCGGAAGCATACTACCGAGCCAACAAGGCGGACCGCCTCGCCGCGTTCGGCGGCTGCATAGCGCTGAATCGCGAATGCGACATCGAGACGGCGAAACTCGTCGCCGAGAACTACGCCGAGGTAGTCGTGGCTCCTGAGTTCGCGCCGGGGGTGATGGACATCTTCGCGCAAAAGAAGAACCTGCGCGTCATGCGCATAGGCAACATGGCCCGACTCTCCGAGTTCGCCGCAAAACGCTTCGTCGATTTCAAGAGCCTCATCGACGGCGGCATCGTGGCGCAGTGGTCGTTCTCGCCGCTCGCACGCAAGGGGACGGATTTCCTCCCAGCCGAGGTGACGCGCAAGGACGGCTCCGTCCACAAGATTGCCCGTCAGCCCACAGCGCGGGAAATGGACGACCTCGTGTTCGGCTGGCTGGTCGAGGCCGGCGTCACCTCCAACTCCGTCCTTTACGTCAAGGACGGCTGCACGGTCGGCATCGGAACCGGCGAACAGGATCGCGTCGGCGTGGCGGAGATCGCTCGCGACAAGGCGTATCGCAAACTCGCGGACTGGTTCGCGTGGGAAAAATGGCAGACGCCATACAACGAGCTGCGCGGCAAGTTCGGCGATGACGACGGCAGGAAAAAGGAGGCCGAGGTCGATGAGATGTCGAAGGCCGAGCACGGCGGCATATCCGGCTCCGCCATGGTCTCCGACGCCTTTTTCCCGTTCCGCGACGGCGCGGAGGTCGGCATCCGCGAAGGAGTGACGGCGATCGTCCAGCCCGGCGGCGCACTGCGCGACTGGGATGTGATCGACTGCTGCAACGAACACGGCGTGGCGATGGTCTTCACCGGCCAGCGCTCGTTCAAGCACTGAGGCCGCAATGAGCGAAAACGACACCGGCGCCGCCCCTTCCGCCGCGCCGAAGCATTTTCTCGAGCAATGGATCGAGGACGACGTAGCCGCCGGACGCACTGGCGGCAAGGTGGTCACCCGCTTCCCCCCGGAGCCTAACGGCTACCTGCACATCGGTCACGCCAAGGCGATTTGCCTCGACTTCGGCATGGCCGAAAAATTCGGAGGAGAGTGCCACCTGCGTCTCGACGACACGAACCCGACGAAGGAGAGCGACGAGTTCGCCGAGAACATCAAGGAGGACATCCGCTGGCTCGGCTTCGACTGGGGCGAGCATTTCTACAGCGCAGCCGACTACTTCGACACGATGTATGAGATCGCGGAGCGCCTTGTGCAGACCGGACGCGCCTACGTGTGCTTCCTGTCCCAGGAGGAGTGGAAGAAGCACCGCGGAATTCCAACCGAGCCAGGCATTCCAAGCCCGTGGCGCGACACCCCGCCCGAGGAAAACCTCGCGCGCCTTCGCGACATGAAAGCCGGAAAGTACAAAGACGGCGAATGCTGTCTTCGCGCGAAGATTGACATGGCGTCGCCAAACATCCATTTCCGCGACCCCGTCCTCTACCGCATCAACCGACTGCCACACTACCATCTCGGCACAAAGTGGTGCATCTATCCGATGTATGACTTCGCCCACCCGATCGAGGACGCGCTGGAGGGCGTAACGCACTCCATGTGCACTCTGGAGTTTGAAGTCCACCGCCCGCTCTACGACTGGGTTGTGGACCGCATGGACGAAATGGGAATGCTCGTCGAGCGCGGAGGCGTCAAGATCCGCCCCCACCAGCGCGAGTTCTCGCGTCTCGGCATTTCCTACACGGTGATGAGCAAGCGCAAGCTCGCCGAACTCGTGGAGAAGGGTCTCGTCTCCGGATGGGACGATCCCCGCATGCCGACGCTCTGCGGCCTGCGCCGCCGCGGCTATCCGGCGCGCGCGGTGCGCGCCTTCTGCGAGGGAGTCGGAATCACGAAGTTCATCTCGACCACAGACGTGGGGATCCTTGAATCGGCTGTTCGCGACGAGCTCAACAAATCCGCTCCGCGCCGCATGGCGGTTCTCGATCCGGTGAAGCTCGTCATCGAGAACATGGCCCCTGGCGAAACCCACGAATGCGACGCCGTGAACAACCCGGAGGATCCCGCCGCCGGCACGCGCAAGGTGCGCTTCGGACGCGAACTCTGGGTCGAGCGCGCGGACTTCATGAAGGATCCGCCGAAGAAGTTCCACAGACTTTCCCCGGGACGCGAGGTCCGCCTCAAATACGCCTGCCTCTTCACCTGCACGGGCTTTTCCGAGGATGAAAACGGCAATGTCACGGAAATCCGAGGGACCTGGGATCCGGCCTCGCTTGGCGGCAACGCGCCAGATGGACATGCCGTCCGAGGAACGATACACTGGGCGGACGCCGCCACGGCCCTCGCGCTTCCGGTTCGGCTCTACGACCGACTCTTCTCTGTCGAAAACCCAGACGCCGATCCCGACCGGGACTTCAAGGAACTGCTCAACCCTGAGTCCCGCAAAGACGCAACCGCTCTGTGCGAACCCGCGCTTGCCGCAGCGGTCCCCGCCGATGGCGCAGTGCAGTTCGAGCGCCTGGGATACTTCTTTCCGGATCCAATCGACTCGAAACCCGGCGCGCCGGTGTTCAACCGCACCGCCACGCTGCGCGACAGCTGGGCGAAAATCGCGAAGGGCGGTTGATGCCGTCCGTCTTTCCCTCGTCCGACGTCGGCGAAGCGCGCAAGGCGCACTTCGTCGGCGTCTGCGGCGTCGGCATGGCCGGTGTCGCATGGCTCCTTCACTCTCGCGGGTGGAATGTTTCTGGTTGCGACGAAAAGCGCGGCCCGCTCGCCGCTTGGCTTGAAGAAGCTGGAATAAGTTTCCTCGGGATTCATGATCCGGCTCACGTGGCGTCCGGTCATCCGGATCTCGTAATCCGCACTCCGGCCGTCAGGGATGACGCGCCTGAACTCGTGACCTGCCGCGCCGCCGGAATTCCGGTCTTTTCGCGAGGCGAAGCGCTTGCCGCGATTTCCGAAACAATGCCGACCATGGCCGTTTGCGGCTCGCACGGCAAAACGACCACGGCCACTTTTCTCGCCACCATTCTTCGCGCGCTGCGCCCGGAACACACCGCCTGGTGCATTGGCGGCTCTTCACCATACCTTGGCGGCGTGGCCGGTGGCCCTTTCGCGTCCGGAAGAACCAATTCATCGCTCGTCGTCGAGGCCGACGAGTCGGACGGAACTCTCGCGCTCTACCGCCCTGCCCTACTGGTTCTCACAAACCTCGACCTGGACCATGTGGACAGGTTCCGCTCGGTCGCGGAATTTGAAGATGTGTTCCGCACGGCCGTCGCGCGCACGACTGGACCTGTGGTATTCTGCGCGGATCATCGGCGCGCGGCATCGCTTGCCAGGCGCTCCGGGCACGAGCGGCTTGTGTCGTTCGGTTTTTCGCCCGATGCCGACTGGCGCATCAGCGACTGGGCGCCAACGGCGAACGGAGGCCAGAGCTTTACTCTCCACACTCCCCCGCTGAAGGCCTTTTCCCAGCCTGGCGTCCACGTGTCCCTGAAAGTGCCAGGTCGCCACAACGCGCTCAACGCCGCCGCCGCCATAGCCGCAGCGGTCTGCGCTGGAATCGACCCCCAAGCCGCCGCTTCCGCGCTTGAAGCAAACGCAGCGCTCCCGGCCCGGCGCTTCGAGCGAATCGGCGCGCCCCGCGGGTTCGAGGTCGTTTCCGACTATTCGCACCACCCGTCGGAAATAGCGGCACTCGTCGAAACCGCGCGTGGAGTTCCTCACAAACGGATCGTCGCCGTATTCCAACCCCACCGCTACACGAGGACTCGCACCTTTCTGCGCGACTTCCCGCCAGCGTTCGCCGGCGTTGACGAACTCGTGCTATGCCCGGTTTACGCCGCAAGCGAAGATCCGGTGGCGGGCGGAACTTCCATCGACCTATACGCGGCTTTTCGCAGTGAATCTCAGGTTGCGTCACCTGTCCTGGCCGATTCGCTCGACTCGGCGTTCGACTATCTGGCCGAGACCATTCGACCGGGAGATCTGGTCCTTGTCGTTGGAGCCGGCGACGTGAACAGTCTTGCCCCGCGCCTCGCCGCCGTGACGCCCGCATCCGAGCCGCCGCCACGACCCGCGCTTTCGGCATACGGCCCATGTCCGCCGCCACCGGTGCCGCGCCTACGCATTGTCGAAACGATGGAGGAACTGCGAAGCGCCCTGGCCAATGCGCGGGCGGACGGAATGAAGCCGGAAATTGTCGGAGCCGGAACGAACACCCTCGTCGCCGCCACTGGCTGCACCGCCCCGGTGCTGCGACTGCGCGGAGAGGAGTTTTCATTCATCGCCCCATACGACAACGAGCGCATCGACGTCGGCGCCGCCTATCCGGGCCCCCATCTTCTGGACTACTGCAGGGCGCTTGGATTCTCCGGACTGGAATTCATGGCCGGCATCCCCGGCTGGATCGGAGGGTGGGTCGCAATGAACGCCGGAACGCGCCTCGGAGCCTTTTGCGACGCCGTGGAGAGCGTTCGCGCGATTAGAATGTCTGACGGAGCGGACGTCCGGCTCGACCGCGCCGCGCTGCACCCCGGCTATCGCGAATGCCCGGGACTGGCCGGGCACGTGGCCGTGTCGGCGCGTCTGCGACTCTCGCGCGCGACACCCGCCTCCGTCGCGGCCGCAATGGACGCCGCCGCCGCGCGGCGATTCGACTTCACCGGCCTGCGCTCATGCGGCAGCGCCTTCCGCAACCCGCCGCCGCCGTCCCCGTCCGCCGGCGCGCTGTCCGAGCGCGCGGGATGCAAGGGGCTGACCGTTGGCGGCGCATTCGTGAGCGAACGGCACGGCAACATCGTGGCAACGCGGCCCGGCGCGACCGCGTCGGACATCGAGGCTCTCTTCGAGATCGTGGCCCGGCGCGTGGAAGCCTCCAGCGGCATTCGCCTTGCCCCCGAGGTCCGCATACTTCGCTGACGCTACCCGCGCAGCCGGGTTTTAGCGTCGGACCATTGCTGGCGCCAAATCCCAACGCGCAAAAAAAGACACGAACGTGGGACCAGCCACGTCCGCGTCTGAAATGGTCGGAGTGAAGAGATTTGAACTCTTGACCTTTTGGTCCCGAACCAAACGCGCTACCAGTCTGCGCTACACTCCGAAACGCCCCCGCTTGCGCGGCGACGGGCCGGGACACTAGCACTACGCACGAATCAAGTCAAGAAAAATCTAAATCGAATCAACAATTAATGAAAACGGCTCCCAAAACGGGTTGACCGAAAGTGCGCGTTGTGTTCTACTCCGGCGCGATGTCATTTTCCCGGAACAAATTCTCGAACGCACTTTTCCGACTTCTCCGCGCAGCCGTGTTGCCGGCAACCGCTCCGTTCGTCATTGCGCTGGAAGGGTGCCGCTCCGCCGCCGGGTGGCGGGACGAGGCGGATCGCGCTGCCGCTCGCCGCGTCGAATCGGCGCGGGCCGTAGCTGGCGCGGCGCAGGAAGCGCTGGAAGTCGAAACTCCATCCGACACGCTACGCCGCCGACTTCTCACCGCGCAGGAGCTGCCGGTTTTCGATCCCGCGTCACTCGGAATCCGCGACCTGCCTGACAACCGCTACTGGAAGGCCGAAGACCGGCTGCGCCCGGGAGCGGAGGGCGCGGACTCCGACTTCGCGGTTTCCGGGACGAACACGCTGGAAATAGGACTTCAAGACGCAGTTCGCATCGCCGCAGCCAATTCGCCCGACTTCCGCGCCGCAAAGGAAAAGCTCTTCGCCGCCGCCCTGGCGCTTGACGTGGCCAGCCACGAATTCCACACCACGCTCCTCGGAGCGATAACGGGATCTGCGGAGACGTCGCGCTCGGAAGACGGGACCCGAGCGTCATCACACGGCGAAAGCGCCAAGCCGGGCATTCGGCGGACATTTGAAAACGGCGTTTCTACGGACGCCTCTCTTGCATTCAACATCGCCGGAATGCTATCCGGAAAGCGCAGGACGGCGTGGGGTTCCCTGGCCGACTTGAGCGTCTCGATTCCGCTGCTTCGCGGCTCCGGGTCGCTTGTGCGCCGCGAATCGCTCACGCAGGCGGAGCGGGATCTGGTTTACGCGGTTCGCGAGTTCGAGCAGCGCAAACGCGAGTTCGTGACCGATGTGGCCCGCTCGTATCTTTCGCTCCTGCTGGCGGGACGGACGCGCCGAAACGAGGTGGACCATTATCGCCGGGTCGTCCATTCGGCAAGGCGCTCGCGCCGGATGTCCGACGCCAGCCGCCTCTCCAAGGCCGCCTTCGACCAGGCCCACCAGAGCGAACTGTCGGCCCGCGCCAACTGGATCGCGGCGTGCCAAAAATACGAAACGGCCCTTGACACGTTCAAAACGCGAATCGGACTCCCGCCCGACGCCCGAGTGGAGCCGCGCGAGAAGGATCTGGATGACCTGCACACGCTCGTTGGGCGATTCTCGGAACCGGACAGTGCCAGTCAGGCGGAAGGCTCCAGTCTATCTGAAAACGACCAGGACGCCACAGACAGGGCGCTTGCCGTGGCCTTCGAGCGCCGCTCGGACGTCATGACCGCGCGCGACCGCGTGGAAGACGCCCAGCGCCACCTTCTCGTGGCCGAGGACGCGCTGCGCTCCGAGTTCACGATCGGAGGCAGTGCAAAAGTCGGGACGGCGGCCACGCCGTCCATGGCCGCGCAGGGCGTTGACCACACCAGTTTCAGGATGCGCGACGGATCCGCCTCCGGCTCGTTCAAGATCGACCTCGCTCTCGACCGCCGGGAGGAGGGCAACGCATATCGCTCGGCGCTTGTCGCGCTCGAAAGCGCCGTCCGGGACTATCAGAAAGCCGAGGACGGACTCAAGGCGACTGTCAGGCAGGACATCCGCGAGCTTGCGCAGACGCGCGAGCAGCTTGCAATCCAGTCGCGAGCGGTGGAACTGGCCGCGCGGCGCGTCCGCAATCAGGACCTGCTGCTTGAGGCGGGGCGCGCTGACATGACGGATCTTCTTGACGCCCAGTCCGCGCTCGTCAAGGCGCAAAACGCCCTTTGCCAGGCGGTAACCAACTGGCGGGGCCAGGAACTCGCACTCCAGCGCGACATCGGGACGCTTGACGCTACAGTTGGCGGCGTCTGGACCGAAACCGACCTTTCGACAATCGGTCTGGATTCGGTCGGCCCCGGAACACAAGGAGCCATCACGGAATGAACGGGAAAACGCGCCTCCCCTCCAGAAAGAGGGCCTTTGCGGCAGTCGCGGTCGCCATCGCCGCCGCCATCGCCGCAACGGCGGCGATTCGTCACGCCGCCCATGACGGCGAAGTCGCAGCGATGGACGGAGAACTGTTCGCGACCGCCCGGCGCGGCAGACTCGTCATCGACCTCTCGGAGGACGGCGAAATCAAGCCCAGCCAGCAGATCATCCTGAAAAGCGCGGTCGAAGGGCGACACGCGATAATTTACATCATTCCCGAAGGATCCATCGTGAAGAAGGGCGACCTGCTCGTCGAACTTGACGTCGCCACGACCTCCGAGGAGCGCGCGAACCAGGAGATCGTGGTCACGAACGCGGCCTCGGCCCTTGAAATGAAGCGCGAGGACCTTGAAATCGCCAGAAATCAGGCTGAGTCCGACGTGGAACTCGCCGAACTCGACCTCGCATTCGCCAAGGAAGACCTCGAAAAATACGAAAAGGGAGAATACCCCAACAAACTCGACGAAGCACGTGGAAACGTCACTCTGGCGGAACAGGAGCTGGAACAGGCGAAGGAAAAATACGAGTGGTCCAGAAAACTCCATGCCGAGGACTTTCTCTCAGCAAGCGAACTCAAGACCGACGAACTCTCGTGGCGCCACCGCGAACTGGCGCTCGCCACCGCGCGCGGGACGCTGTCGCTGCTGGAGACATACACGCACAAGCGCGAACTTGCCAGACTTGAAAGCGACGTGCGGCAGAAGACGGCGGCCCTGGAGCGCACCCGGCGCAAGGCCGCATCATCGATCCTTCAGGCGGAAAGCGCCCTCCGGGCCCGCGAGAGCGAATACTCCCGGCAAAAGCAGCGGCTCGAAAAACTCGAAACGCAAATCGCCAACGCGCGAATCACGGCGCCGATGGACGGGCAGGTAATCTACTCCACCAGCACACAGCGCCCCTGGGAGAACGCCGAACCCCTCAAGGAGGGCGTGGAAGTCTGGGAAAGGCGGGACCTGATCATACTCCCAACGGCAGACACTTTCATCGCCTCGGCCGTCATCCGCGAAAGCGCGCTCAAGAGCGTGACGACCGGAATGCCAGTCGAAGTCACATGCGACGCGGTGCCGGACGCGATCTTCGACGGAACTCTCACCAAGATCGCCCCGATGCCGGACACGGCCCGCCGCTGGATGAACCCGGACATCAAGGAGTATCCGGCCGAAATCAGCATTGCGGACGGCCGCGGCGCGCTCAAGAACGGCCTCGGCTGCCACGTGAAAATCAGAATCGCCGAATACGAGGACGCGGTGTCGGTCCCGATCCAATGCGTCGTTCGCATCGGCGGCGCGGCATACGTCTGGGTGAAAACGCCGCGCGGACCGCGTCGCCGGGCCGTTGAGACGGGACTGGACAACAATCGCTTCGTCCATATCGTGTCGGGCCTTGACGGCGGCGAGGAGGTCATGCTCGCCCCTCCGCTCGCCGATTCCGCCCCGGAAGGCTGACCGGATTTGCCTCGCGGGCGCGCGTGTGGTATCGTTGGCGGCCATGAACGAGTCATCCCCCGCCCCCCGTCAGACGCCGCCACGCATCGCGCGCTGGTGTTCGATGCTGCTCGACCTCTCCCGCCGCAACCGTCTGCTCAATTTCCGCGAAGGCCCCGCCGCAGTCCGCCTGTCCATCCCCGATCCGTCCAGCGTGGAGGACGCGTTGGCCGACGGCAGGGTCCACAGGATCCTTGAACTGCCGCAACTGCCCCAGGGCGCGCTTGCGACGGAACGCGATCCCTCGTTTTTCGCAAAGGAGGCCGCTTCGGGGCGGATCTACGCGGCTTCGGCGGCCGGAGATTCGCGCAAGCGCGTTCTGTCCATCTGCCGTGCGGGGCGAACCGATCTTGAGGAGGGCGGCGCACGCACCGTGTTTCTAGCACTGGGCGTCCTCAAGTGGAAGGACGGCACGGGGGCGAAGGCCCCGACATACCGCGCCCCGCTGATACTCTGCCCGGTCGATCTGGCAAAGTTGCCAGGCAAGGACGGCTTCTCCCTGCGTCGCGCCGACGAGGATTCAGTCACCAACACGACGCTGCTTGAAATGCTCCGGCGCGAGCACCACGTCGAAGTGCAGGGTGTTGATCCGCTCCCCGAGGACGAGCATGGCGTGGACGTCCCGGCCGTCATGGAGGCATGGCGCAAGGCCGTTGCCCCCCTTGATGGATGGTCAGTAGAATCAGAGGTCTGGCTCGGGCGGTTTTCGTTCGGCAAATTCCTCATGTGGCGCGATCTCACGGAGCGCGCGGACGACCTCGCCAAATCCCCGATCGTCGCTCACCTGATCGCAGGAGGAGGGGCGTTTGACGACGGCGTTCCGGCAGTCGAACCATCGCAGACCGACGCCTTGACCGACGCCAAATGGCCACCATGCCCCGTGGCCGCCGACTCCTCGCAGCTTTCCGCCGTTCTCGCCGCCGTGAACGGACGCTCGTTCGTCCTGCACGGCCCTCCGGGCACCGGCAAGTCGCAAACGATCACAAACTTGATCGCCTGCTGCATGGCAGCCGGCAAGTCCGTCCTTTTCGTAGCCGAGAAGCGCGCGGCTCTCGATGTTGTCCATCGCCGTCTGAAAAAAGTCGGACTCTCTCCGTTTTGCCTTGAGCTGCATTCGAACAAGGCCGGCAAAACCGATGTCCTGCGCCAGTTTTCCGAGGCTCTCGAATACGCCGGAAGCAAGCCACCCGAAGCGTGGGACGCCACCCTGGACGACCTTCGAGCGTCGCGCCGCGCGCTTGACGCCTACGTCGAGGCCCTTCATGCGCAGTCGCCCTGCGGCCTGACGCCATACCGAGCCTTCTCCTATCTGCTCTCCCATGGAGCCGACGAAGCCGCCGCCGCGGGAATGGCCCCTCTCGAAAATCCGCCTTTCGGCGACGACGGCGCATACGAGGGCGCCGCCCGCCTCGCGCAGAACCTCGCCGAGGCCGCGCGAGACGTTCCCCCGGACGCCTTTGAAGCGCTCGCTCCGATTGGCGCCAGACAGTGGACGCCGGGCTGGAGCGACCGCCTGCTCGCCGCCGCGCGTCCTCTTGTCCAGGTCTCCGAGTCGCTTCTTTCCGCAGTCGCCGATTTCGACCCCGCCGCCACGTGGCAGCAGATCGAAACGCGTCTGCGCGCTCGCGAGCGCGGTCTAGCGGCAGTTGCGGAGTTCGAACGGCAGTGGCCGGCGCTCGACCCGGAAAAGGCTGCGTCACTTGACGTCAAGGCTCTCCGCGCGGCGCTTGACGACATCCCCAACCGCTTTTTCCTCCTGCGCCCGCTACGCCGCCGCGCCATCCGCAAGGCAATATGCACCGCCGCCCGCCCTGTCGTCAGTCCGAAAATTCCCTCTGACGCCCTGGCAGGCCTAGTTGACCGGCTAGCAACACTGCGCGCCGATCTTTCAGACGCATCCGCCCTCCCCTCCTCCGACGCCGCGCACCGGCTCGTTCAGGCATGGGAGACATGGCGCGGCCCCGCGGCGAAGTTCGCGGTCGTCGCGGCCGGCGCGGAAGGCGACTCGTCCGCAGGATCGACGGCTTCGGCCGGCGCATCGGAACATGCCGCCGCCGAACCCGCCGCTGTTCTTGCCGCCGCGCGCACCGCTCTGGATCGTCCTGGCGACCTGCGACCGTGGTGCCGGTTCCGCGCGGCCGAAGCGGCCTGCGCGGAGGCGGGGCTGGAACCGCTCGCCAAAGCCGTCGAAAGCGGCGCCGTCGCCCCGGACGACGCAGAATCCGCAACGCGAAAGCGCTGGTGCGAGGCGTTCGCCCGACGGGCGCTGGACGCGAGCGAACCGCTTCGTTCGTTCTTCGGCGGCGGACAGGACTCGATGGTCGCGCGCTTCTGCGCCCGCGACAAGGACATGGCCAAGCTTTCGCGCGACATGGTGCTGGCGCGCCTCTCGCTCGCGCTTGTCAAGGCCCGCAAGTCGCGGGACCTCGCGCCGCGTTTTGCGATGCTCGCGCACGAAGTCGCCAAAAAAACGCGGCAGAAGCCGCCACGAGCGCTTCTGGAGGCGCTGGGCGGCGCGTTGCCGGCGCTCAAGCCATGCCTTCTCATGAGTCCGCTTTCCGTGGCCCAGTATCTCCCTCCGGGCGGGCGGACCTTCGACGTGATTGTGTTCGACGAGGCCTCCCAGCTCACCGTGCCGGACGCCATTGGCGCGCTGGCGCGCGGACGCCAGGCGGTGATCGTGGGCGACCCGAAACAGCTCCCGCCGACATCGTTCTTCCAGAAAGGGGCCGATTCGGCAGAGGAGCAGGATGTCGCGCAGGACGAGGAGGAGGCCGAGGATCTCGACAGCATTCTTGACGAATGCAAGGCCGCAGGAGTTCCGGAGCAGGCGCTCCTGTGGCACTACCGCTCGCGCCACGAGTCGCTGATCTCGTTCTCGAACCAGCGCTACTACGACGGAAAACTCTTCACGTTCCCAAGCGCGGCGGCAGCCGGCAAGGGTCTGGGCGTCAGTCGCGTCAAGGTCGAAGGCGGCACCTTCGACAGAGCCGGCACCCGCACGAACCGCAAGGAGGCGGAGGCAGTCGCGGCCGCGGTGGTCGAGAGAATGCTCGATCCGTCCTTCGCGAACAAAACATGCGGGGTCGTCACGTTCAGCCAGGCGCAGCAAAGTCTCATCGAGGACCTACTCGACGACGCGCAGGCCGCCCATCCGGAAATCCAGCGATTCTTCGATCCCGCGCTGCCAGAGCCGTTCTTCGTCAAAAACCTGGAAAACGTCCAGGGCGACGAACGCGACGCGATATACTTCTCCGTAGGCTACGCGCCTGATCCCTCCGGGACGTTTGCGATGAACTTCGGCCCGCTCAACAGACCCGGCGGGGAGCGCCGCCTCAACGTTGCCGTCACGCGCGCCAAGGAGCAGATCGTGGTGTTCACGTCCATCGAGCACACGCAGATCGACCTGTCGCGCACAGCCGCCCTCGGAGCGGCCCATTTGCGCGAGTTTCTGGCCTACGCCGCCGGCGGCGCAGGCTCCGCGCCGGACTCGGCCAAAGCAACGGCGGCTCCAGGCGGCGCTCCGCGGCGCGACCTCTTCGCCTCGGAAGTCGCCGACTTCCTGCGCACATCCGGCTACGAGGTCGATGAAAACGTCGGATGCAGTGGCTACAAGGTAGATCTGGCTGTTCGCGCACCAGACGGAGTCTCCCATATTCTGGCAGTCGAATGCGACGGCGCGATGTATCGCGATGCGGCTTCGGCGCGAGACCGCGACGAATCACGGCGCGGCGTTCTGGAGGGGCTTGGCTGGCACGTCGCCCGCTGCTGGTGCATGGAGTGGTGGTTCGACCGCGAAAAGGCCGAGGCGAAGCTGCTCTCGGCCGTTGACGCCGCGATTTCCGGCGGGAAGGCCGAAGCGGCGCCGACTCCGGTGCCGTCAGTCTCCGCAACCGATGGCGGCACGACAGCGCCGGCTCCGGACGCGCCGACATCCTCCTCGTCGGAAGGCGCCTCGCTCGCCGCCGAACTCGAAGAGGCGGCAACCGCCCCGGACGAAAATGTCAGACCCTACGTTCCGGCCCCGTGCGACCGCTCATTCGCCAAGGCTCCGTCAAACTTCAACGCCACATACGGACTGCAATACGTCCAGGCGCAGATGTCGCGCATAGTGAAGGACGAGGGGCCGATAACCGAGGAGCTGCTCTTCGCGCGCGTTCTCGAGGAATGGGACATGAAGCAGGCCACGGACAACCGACTCAAAGTTCTGCGCAAGGCAGTTCCGAAAGCTCTTCGGACCACCGTCCACCTCAAACGCAGGACATACTGGCCTGCGGGCGTTGAACCCGAACAGTGGCGCACCTGCCGCATTCCAACAGGCAGCGACACACGCGCCCGGCGGACCTTCGTTCAGATTCCGTTCGAGGAGTTCGCCGCGGCGTTCGACTCCCTAACGCGCACCGATCCGGCCACGGTCGCCGCAGGCAACGCCGACGCTCTGTTCCGGGCCGCGCTGTCGCTCTTCGGACTCCCGCCGCGCCTCACGCCTGACATTCGCCAGTTCCTTGAAGCCGCGCGCAGAGCCTCTCTGGCGCTTGGACGGGAGGACGCCTGACATGTCTGAGCGCACGCACCCCTTCCTCTCCGCCTGCATCATAACCGGCAACGAGGAGGAAAACATCCGCCGATGTCTGGAAAGCGTCAAATTCGCCGATGAAATCGTCGTCGTGGACTCCTTCAGCTCCGACCGAACTGTCGAAATCTGCGGCGAGTTCACGGACCGCGTGTTTCAGCACCGCTGGATGGGCTACATCGGCCAGAAGTCCATCGCCCGCAATCTCGCCCGAGGAGAGTGGATCCTGTTCGTAGACGCGGACGAGGTCGTTTCCCCAGGATTGCGCGACGAGATCCTGAAGACGCTGAATGACGGCGTTCCCAGCAGCATCGACGGATTCGACTTTCCAAGGATGGTGTGGTTTCTGCACCGCTGGATTCGCCACGGAGACTGGTATCCGGACGCCAAGCTTCGCCTTTTCCGAAAGAGCCGCAGCAGGTGCGCCGGAACAGAGCCGCACGAGAGAATCGACGTGGACGGGGAAGTGCGCCATCTGCGCTCGCCGCTCCTGCACTACACATACGACGACATCGAGGACCAGCTTCGCACGATGAACAGGTTCTCCTCGATTAGCGCCGCGAACGCGCGCATGACCCGGCATTCGCTCCTGCGCATCTTCGCGTGCATGCTGCTGCACCCGCCGTTCCGGTTCCTGCGCTGCTATTTTCTCAAACGCGGCTTCCTTGACGGACTGGCCGGCCTCGTCATAGCCAAGACTGTGGCATACGGCACGTTCATCAAATACGCGAAAGTATGGGAGCGGCGCCTGTCCGGCTGTTCCTCCGCGGCTATTATTGCCGCGCTCGGAGTCGCCGCCGCCTTTGGAGCCGAACCGGACTCGCTGTCAGCCGGAGTCATTCCGCCAGCCGCCGGTTCGGAGGCCTCTGCGCCGGCGCTCGACGCCGCGGGGCTTCTGGCGGCCTGCGCCGCACGCATGCCAACGGATCAGGTTCTGCTCGGCGGGCGTCTCAACATGCGCAAGCGCTACGGCGTTTCGCTGAAGGCGTTTGAATTCTCCGTTCTTGCCGACTTCTCTGTTTCGCCAGCCACGTTCGTCTTTCGTCTGGGAGAAGATTCGGGAGTTGAAATCGCCCGCGTCCGGGCCATTCGCGATGGCGTCGGCGGACTTGCGCTGGAACGGCTCGACGGCGCGGCGCCGGCGCCGTCCCCGGCAGACCCAATCGAAGGCACCGACATCTCGTGGTTCGACGCGTGCATGGACTTCCTTTGGTGGAAAAACCCCCGCCTGGTCGGCGCCGAACGAGTGAAGGGACGCGACTGCGCGATTCTTGAAGTTGACGCCCCCTCCCCCACCGCCGCATGCGCCAGGGCGCGCCTCTGGATAGACCCGGAGCAGTTCGTGGCGCTGCAGGCGGCGCAGTTCGATTCTGCTGGTCGCGAAACGCGCCGCCTCTGGGTTCGCGCGGTGCAAAAAGTCGAAGGCCGCTGGGTCTTCAAGGATCTGGAGGTCGAATCTCGCGGCGGAGTCCACAGAACGCGCCTTCATTTCGACGACGTCTCTTTCCCACAAACAAACAAACAGCCATGAAATTCGAAAAATTCGGCAAGGCATATCACCTCGACCTCTCGGCGCCAGGCGCGCTGAGCGACGTTCTCGCGCTCGACGACTCCTTCTGGGCCGCCGTTTCCGCCCCGACTTCCGCATTCCGCGAAGATCCGGCGTTTCTGCGCTACATCGACTCGGACGGCAACGGACGCATGCGCTCGGACGAAGTGCGCGCCGCGCTGCGCTGGCTGCTCGACACGCTCTCCGACGTGTCCGGAGTGGGCGACCCCGCGGAGGAGATTTCGCTCTCCGCCGTCCGCCGGGATTCTGCCGCCGGCCCCGGGCTGCTCGTCACGGCCGATTACGTCAACGAGCAGGCGGGACGCAGCGATGGAAAGATCCGCCTTTCCGACGTCCGCGCCGCCATGTCCGAATTGCGCGGCAAGCCGCTTAATGGCGACGGCGTGCTCGTGCCGGCCGCCGCCGACGACGACGCCCTGCGCGAATACATCGAGGCCGCGATAACGGCGACCGGAGGATCCGACGACATATCCGGCGCAAGGGGAGTGACCTCCGCGCAGCTCGCCGAATTCGCCGCCGCCCTCAAGGACTTCCTTGAATGGAAGTCCAGGGGGGCGCCCGACAACAGGGACACGATGCCGTTCGGCGAGGACACCCCGGCAATCTACAATCTCTACGCGCGCCACATGGACGCCGTGGACCGGTTCTTCCTGATTGCCGACTTCCAGCGCTACGATCCGGCAGGGGCCGAGAAGTTCCTCGCCTCAGACCCAGCTTCCTCCACAGCCGCGGACGCCCTATCGGCGGCGCCGCTTGCGCGTCCGCTCCCGGACGGGTCGCTCCCGCTCGACGGCCCGAATCTCAACCCTCTGCGCCGCGACGTCGTCGAAGCGCTGCGCACAGGACTGTTTGAGCGCGTTCTCGGAACCGAGGGCCTCAAGTCCCTCTCTCACGCCGAATGGAAGAAGATAAAGGCCGCGCTCTCGCCGCACGAGGCATGGCTGAACTCAAAGAAGGGCGCCATCGTCGAGGCCCTGCCGGGAGAGAAACTCGCAGGCTGGCGCGACGGCGACTTCGCGGCCCGCGCCGCAAAGCTTCAGGAGGAGGACGAAGTGGTCGCCAAACGCGTTGCCGCTTTCGCCGACCTCGAAAAGCTGCTGCTCTTCCATCGCGGAATGCCGCGCTTCCTCGACAACTACGTCTCGCTCGGAGAGTTCTACCACCCCGGCGTCACGTCCCTTTTCGAGCGCGGACGTCTGCTCATCGACGGACGCTGGTTCAACCTTGCGATCGAAGTGGCGGACCCAGCCGCGCACTCGGCCGTCGCGAAGAATGGCGGTCTCTTTACGATGTATCTCAAGGTCGAGCCTGTCGGAGGTCCGCCGCCGTTCTCCGTGGTGGTTCCGGCGACCGATGGAACTCGCGGCAATCTGGAAGTCGGAAAGCGTGGCGTGTTCTTTGACCTGGACGGCCACGAATACGACGCAACAATAACTTCGATCATCGACGCGCCGATCAGCCTGAAGGAGGCGATTCTCTCGCCGTTCCAGAATATCGCCAAGGCGGTGATGGGCAGGATTGAAAATCTCTCGGCCGCCGCTCAGACCAAGATCGAGAAATCCGGCATTGAAGCCGTGGAGGCAGTCGAAAATGGCAAGCCGCCGATCCAGGCTCCCGCTCAGGAGGCGCAGCCGCAGCCCGCGCAGGGGGGCGGCGCGGCCGGTGCGGCCGGGATGTTCATGGGAGTGTCGGTCGCGATCGCCGCCTTGGGGTCCGCCTTCGCGTTCATCGCGAAGTCTGTCGCCGCCATGTCATGGACGGCCCGCCTGCTGTCGCTGCTCGCAATCATCGTGGTGGTGTTCGGCCCGATCGTGCTGGCCGGAGTCCTCAAGCTGATGCGTCAGGACATGGGGCCGATCATCGAGGCATGCGGCTGGGCGGTGAACAAGTCGATGCGCCTCACGCGTCGGCTTCGCCGCCAGTTCACGGTCACGAAGGCGTATCCCGAGGGAGCGGAAGGCACTCCCGCCAAGCGCCGCGCCGTCGCGCTTGGCGTTCTCGCCGCCGCAGTCGTGGCGGCGGTCTGCATCCGCGCCGCGATCTGCGCGTTCCGTGGTCCCGGCTGCGACGCTTCCGCCTGCTCTCCGCAGTGCGACAAGGCCGATGCCGCCGAAGCGTCAACGGCGGCCGCTGAAGCGCCTTCGCCGGAAACCACAGCCCCCGAGGAGGCTCCGGCCGCTCCCGCGCAGTGAACTCGACATCCGTTGCCGTGCGCCGTCTGCACCGCGTGTGCGCGGCACGCGGAATCCGCTTCGGGACCGCCGAATCATGCACAGGCGGTCTCGTGGCGGCGCTTGTCACCGAGCTTCCCGGCGTTTCGGACTGCTTCGCCGGGGCGATCGTCTCATACGCCAACGACGTCAAGCAGCGCTGTCTTTTCGTCCCGGCCGCAACGCTTCGCCGCTTCGGTGCCGTAAGCGCCGAAACGGCGCGCGCGATGGCCGTTGGCGCCAGGCGCGCGCTTGACTGTCAGGCCGCGCTCGCCATTACCGGAATCGCCGGTCCAGGCGGGGCGACGCCAGAAAAGCCAGTTGGGACGGTTTGGATCGCTACGAGCGTTGGGGACGCCACCGCCGCAAAAGCCTTTCTCCTCCCCTCTCCGCCTCCGGGAGCGTCGCGCCGCGCCATCCGCCGCGCGGCCGCTCTTGCTGCTCTTTCGGCTCTTGCCGACGCCATCGAAGATCTTTGAGCGTAGGCTCGGCGGGGCGCTAGCGCCGCAAGAAGCGCCGAGCAAGACGCGCCGCCAGGCGCCGCGGAAGCGGCGACAGCGTGGCCCACACGGCTCCTCCGATCGCGATTTCGGCCGCTAGTCTGCAAAAACGTTCGCCGGGCGTCACGGCAGGTGCGGGAAAGGCAAAAAACCGCAGGGCGGCCAACGCTAAGGCCATGGCGAGCGCGGCCAGGGCGGATGGGGCCAACGAGCGGACGAGCGGACGCCAGCCCATCGGACCGTTGCGCCGCCGCGCAAGGCGCGCAAGCACGACCGTTGTCGCGGCGGACGTGGCAACCGTCGCGCAGGCCATCCCCGAGTGCCGCCACTCAACCGGAAGCGCGAATGCGGCCGCCACGTTCATCGCCGCGTTGGCTCCGACCATCCAGAGGGACACGCGAACCGGGGTGCGGACGTCCATCTGCGCGTGAAACCAAGGAACAAGCGCCTTGTTGAGCCCGAATACGACAAGACCGGGAGCGTAGCAGACAAGGGCCCGCGAGACGCGCACGGCGTCGTCACGGCCAAAAGCGCCACCCTGGTAAATCGCGGCGACCACATCCGGCGCCAGCACCACCACGGCAGCCGCCGCCGGCAGGAGCAGCGCGACAAGATCGCGCACCGCGTCGGCGAATGCCGCGCGGGCCCCTTCAACGTCGCCTTTGGCAAAATGCCCCGAAAGCGTGGGCAGAAGCACCGTGCCGAATGCCGTGCCGACTACGGCCAGCGGCAGTTCAAAAAGCCTGTCGGCGTATGCGAGCGCGGCGGCGGCCCACGGAGCGGCGATCTGAGCCAGGGCCTGATCAAGGGCTGTGCTGATCTGGACGGCTCCGGCGCCAACGGCCGCGATGCCGGTGTTGCGCCACACAAGCCGCGTGGATTCGTCGCGCCATCCTCGCAGAGACGGGCGCAGTGGCATCCCCGCGCGGCGAAGCGCGGCAAGCATGAAGGCCGACTGAAGCATTCCGGCGCCAAGGACGGCCCACGCGACTACGGTGGTTTTGGCGACGGCGGAAAGCTCCGAGGCGAATGCAAGGGCGCCCAGCGCCGCGATCCAGACAACGTTGAGGAGGCACGGAACGAACGACGAGGCGAAAAAGCGCCCCGTCGCGTTCAGCATCGCCATGCCGAACGCCGCGCCGCAGATGAAAACCGCGTATGGCAGCAGTATTCTCGCAAGGTCGCAGATGAGAAACACCCTCGCGGACGCCGCGCCAGCTTCCGACGCGCCGGAACCGCGCGCGGCGAGAAAAGCCGTGAGTCCGGCCACGCCGACCAGCACGACCGAGCCGAGAAGCAGCGTGACCATCGTCGAAACCGTCCGCGCCAGACGCAGCGCCTCGTCACGTCGGCCGGATTCCAGCTTCGCCTTGAAGACAGGCAAAAACGCGCTCGTCAGCGCGCCCTCGCCGAAAAGCCGCCGCGACAGGTTCGGCAGCATGAATGCGAACACGAACGCGCTTTGCGCCGCCCCGGCGCCGATTATGCGAGACTGGAGCATCTCGCGCGCCAGACCAAGGACGCGGCTCGCCATGGTAAAGGCGCCAACGAGTCCGGCGCCGCGACGCATCCGCGACGCGGAACTCATCGTGAAGCAGGCCCCGGAACAGACTTCTCGCCGCCGCCGTCGGGCGCGACGGCCGCGGCTATTTCGCGAATCGCGGAAAGCGGATCGTCAGAAAGCGGAGAGACGCGGACAACGCGGAGGGAACACTCGCTGGCAACGGAGGAACAAAGGCGCGCCTCGGCGTCGTTCTGAACGAGTATGACTCGCGCGCCTCGGGAGCGCAGCCGATTTCGCGCGCGCGCCAACGCTCGCGGGCCCGGTTCATGTCCGTCGGTCTCAAGCGCGACCTGCTCAAGGCCAAACGCCTCGGCAAAGGCGCCGTAGGCCGGATGGACCGCGCCGAAGACAATGCCCTTCGGAAGACGCTGCCGCAATTCGCGCTCAAGCGCGTCAAGACCCGCCTTCGTGTCCGCCAGCGCTTTGGCGTATGCTTTGGCTCCATCGGGATCCTGTTCGGCGAACGCCGCGGAGACAGACTCAGCCCATTCCGCCAGCTCATGCGGGGAAAGCCATCCATGAAGGTCGGAGTGCGAGTCATGGGCGCCGTGTGAGCCATGGGCGTCGTGGTCATTCTCAATCACGCCCCCTTCACCAAGTTCCACGACGCACAAATCGTGATTTCGCGCCGAAACCTTATCGGCCAGAACTTTTTCAAACGGCATTCCGCTCGCGAAAAAGAGACGCGCCCCGGACAGAGCAGCCACGTCGCGGGGAGACGGCTCCCACGTGTGCGGATCGGCCCCGGTGCGCACGACCGAATCGCACGTCCAGCGTCCCGCACCCAGAGCCCGCGCCAATCCGGCAACCGGGGGAACCGACGCGGCGGCGCGCAGGGACGGGTCGGCGGCGCTTGAAGGCGCCGCCGCTGCAATGGCGCAGAATACTGCGACAAGACGCAATCGCGGAAACCGAAGGGACTTCATGTCATTTCACCGTGAGTTTAAGCTCTGGCTGGACAGGACGGCGCGCTGCGCCGCCGTCGTCGGCGTCGGACCGGGAAAGATTTTCCGCTCCCTCGATCTTCTCCAGATCGTCAAGGCTCTTGAGGCCAAAATGTTCGAGAAAAGCCGGAGTAGTCCCGAAAAGAAACGGACGCCCGGGCAGATCGCTGCGCCCGACAATGCGGACAAGCCCCATCTCCATCAGCGCCTTGATGACATGCCCGGCGTTCACGCCGCGGACGCTTTCGATCTCGGAACGCGCCACAGGCTGGCGCCAGGCGACGATCGCGAGCGTTTCCACCGCCGGGCGCGAAAGAACCGCCGTGCGCCCCTTTCCGAACATCTGCCGAAGCCACGGGCCGCATGCGGCGCTGCTCATGAAGCGCCAGCCGCCGCCGGACTCCACAAGTTCGAAGCCTATGTCCGCCGACGCGAGCCGTTTGCGCAGGTCCTCGGCCGCCTTGCGAATCTCGCCTGGCGGGCAGACCTTGGACGCGGGCTTCGAGGACGCCTCCTTCTCGCGGGCCTCGCGAGCCGCGCGGGCGGCGGCGATGGCGGCCTCTGCCTCAGCCTTGGGGATTGTCGAAAGAGTTCTTCCGGCGGCGATGTCCGCCTCCGCCTGCGCGGCCTCCAGCTCGGCGTCGGAAACCTCCGGCGCGTCCTCCGCCTGCGCGCGGCGCGCGAGTTCGACGTCCTCCACGATCTTGTGGATTTCGGCAGGAGTGAGCGGATGATCCGCACCTAGGACAAGCGCGCCCACAATGGCCCGCAGATCCACGTCTCGGTCGGTTTCACTGTTCCACATGGTCGGCTCCTCCGATGACGGGACGCGGAAGCGGTGACGAAGGATCCTGCGCGGCGCCGTCCTCCGGGAATGGCGAAAGCACGATTTCGCCGAAAGCGGCATCCTGCGCCGCGACGATCTGGCGCAGGCGAAGAAGTTCCAGCAGAGCGAGAAATGTGACGATGATCTCGCCGCGCGGAGACTGCGGAGAGAAGAGCGTGGAGAACCCAACGCGCCCGCTTCGAGATGTAACGCGGAGGATTTCGTCTATTTTGTCCGACACACGCCATTTGACCGGCTCGATTTCGCCGATGGGCTCCACCGGCGCGCGGTCGAGAACATCGCGAAACGCCTTTACAAGGTCGAAGATGCCGATGTCGCCAAGACTCCGCGCTTCGCCCTGGGCCATGGCGCTTTCGGGCAGGAGCGGCTCGCCGGACGTCGCGAACATGTTCTGGCGGCGGCGCTCCAGCTCAAGAAGAGCGCCGGCGGCGTCCTTGAAGCGTTTGTAGTCAAGAAGCTGGCGCACCAGATCCCAGCGCGGATCCTTGCCTTCGTCCGGCTCGTCGGCGTTTTCGTCGGGGCGCGTCTCCGGCGGCAGAAGCATCCGGCTTTTGATGTATGAAAGCGTGGCCGCCATCACGACGAACTCGCCGGCGAGGTTCAGATCGAGCATCTTCATCACTCGCAAGTATTCGGCGTATTCGTCGGCGATGCGGGCGATTGGGATGTCGTAGATGTCCACCTCGTCCTTGCGAATGAGGTATAGCAGCAGGTCGAGCGGCCCCTCGAACACTTCGAGGTTGACCTTGTAGTCGTCAGGCTGAAGTTGCAGCATGTCGGTGTCCCGGATTCGACTATTCGACAAAGTGGGCCGTTGCAGGATCGGCCCCGATCTGGGCGACAAGAGCCTTGAGCCCGGGCGCCGCCTCGCGAGTGCAGACGAGAGTGGCGTCCGGCGTGTGGACAACGACAAGATCCGAGGCGCCCATCACGGCGACAAGATGGCCGCGCTGGGTGTTCGCGACCACGTTGCCGGTCGCGGCCAGAAGTTGCGCGGCTCCGTGGACGGCGTTGCCCGACGCGTCCTTGGGGAAATGCTCGCCAGCGCTGGTCCATGCCCCTACGTCGTCCCAACCGAAATCACCGCGCACGGCCACAAGGTTGTCGGCCTTTTCCATGACGGCGTAATCGACGCTGATCTTTTCGAGCGCGGAGTATTCCCGTTTCAGGGCGGCGCGAACCGCGCGGGGCGAGGCGAAGAGCGGGGAGAGGCGGCCCATGGCCTCCGAAAGCGCAGGGCGAAAGCGACGAAGCGCATCCTCGAAGACCGACACGCGCCATACGAACATCCCGCTGTTCCAGACGAACCGCCCGCTCTTGACGTAAACCGCAGCGGTTCCAAGATTGGGCTTTTCGACAAAGCGGCGAACCTTGCGGAATCCTTTCGGAAGGCCGGGGCCTGAAAACGGAGCGCCGAGTTCGACGTATCCGTATCCAGTCGCTGGATGCGTGGGCTTTATTCCTACAAGGGCCATCACCGGGCGCGCCGCAGCGACTGACGCGGCGCTGGCGAGCGTCTCCCTGAAACCGACAGCGTCGGCCATGAGATGGTCGGCCGTGAGAATTGCAACGACTGCTGACTCGCCGGCCTTCGCGCGGACCCACGCGGTCGCCAGAGCGCATGCGGCCGCAGTG
Source organism: Verrucomicrobia bacterium UBA6982 (assembly GCA_002448475.1). Classification (GTDB taxonomy): domain Bacteria; phylum Verrucomicrobiota; class Kiritimatiellia; order RFP12; family UBA3636; genus UBA3636. Next base: position 4,106 of record DJYI01000139.1, on the reverse strand, counting down.
TCGCGCCCCTCGGGCTCGCCGAGGACCTGCTCGGGTGCGAGCGATGGAAGCGCCGCGCGCGTGGCCTGCACTAGATCGGCGGAAGTCACAACGAGAATGCGGGAAGTCGGCACAAGACCGCGAAGCCGATCTGTGGCGTGTGCGATGAGCGGCTTGCCGCCAAAGAGATCGACGAATTGTTTCGGACGGCTGCGCCGACCGACGGGCCAGAACCGTTCACCGCGTCCCCCCGCGAGAATCGCGGCGAAAAGCGGCGCTTTCCTGTTGGCGTTCGGAGTTTTCATGTCGGCGAATTCTCGCACAACGGAAGCGGGAGCGCAATACCGCGTCCGGACCTCGACGAAAGACAAAAAAAATCGCTTGACTTTGAAGGGCTCAAAGACTACCCTCCGACTCCACACGCGCACCCTGCGGCTTTCCCGCAGCCCATGCGACCCTCATGGCGAGGTAGCTCAGTTGGTAGAGCAAGGGACTGAAAATCCCCGTGTCGTGGGTTCGATTCCCACCCTTGCCACCATTTCAAACCCCCGAAAATACGCGGAAACGCCAATGTTTTCGGGGGTTTTCGTATTTTCCGCCGTTTCGTCCGGTTTCGTCAATACCCCCCATTTACTTGCAAGATACATCCCCATAAACACCCCACGCCGCCGACACCCCCGAAAATAGGGCGTTTCTTGCGTATGCCACGGCCCAGCCCCGCGCCCCGCTTGGGGATCGTCCGACCTTTCTTCGCGGGTTCGCGGCATGATTGCGGAGAGCCGATTGCATCCGGCCACGTCCCTGCGGGGTGGCATCATACATCCCCACGGGGCGCGGATACATCCCCATACATCCCCATACATCCCCATACATCCCCATACATCCCCATACATCCCCTCGGCCCGGAGTCCTCGCCCGCCTCTCCCTCGTCGCCCACGTCATGCCGGAATGCATCGTTCGGAGCGGGGGGCGGTGGTTTCTCTCGTTCCAGATTGAGAACCCGACCCCGACCGGGCCGACGGCGGGGATGCCCGCAAACACCTTCGCGGCCCCCATCGGGGAGGGTTGCGCCCTCTCCTTCGAACAAGCCGCCGGCCTCTTGGGCGCGGAGTAGCCGCCACGCTCCCGCCCTCGCCAATCGTCACCGCGGCGACCTCGACCGCCGGCGGGGGGCGTCGCATCCCATCCCGCCGACCGACCACGGGAGCCGGACGGGGGCGGCCTCACCGGAAATGCCGATTGCGAAGGCTAGAACACGCCTAGAACGCGCCGGAGCCGTCCGGGGGCATCCTCGCCCGTCCAAAGGCCGCACCGCCCTTCCTGCGCGTTTCTGCGGCCTTCGACCTCGACCGGGGCGAAGAGTCCGCCGGGATACTCCGCCAGTTGCCGCACACGGACGGATATGCGGGGCCGGCTCGTGACCTCGAATTTCTCCGCGTGGATCAGAGCCACCGCCGAATCGTCCGCGAAGAACCAAAAAAGTCAACTTTGTCAACTTCCGTCAAGATTTGGGGGTTGCGGCCCTTCGGTGGACTTTTTAATTGACAAACTGCGATTCGTCTCCTTCCCTGAGGACTTCACCGGCAAACTCCTCGCGCAACGCTTTCATGTCCGAAAGCAAGGCGGCGTCCATGAACGCGGCTAGGTCAAACAAAGATTCATCGGCTTGAAGCACATCAAAGTTCACCGTTCGTCCTCGCTGCTTGTTCGGCCTGATTCCAAACCGTATCAGGAAACGCCCCGCGAAGGAATGATTCAAAGTTGAGCGGCGTCCTTGTGTCGTTTTGGCTGTATGCTTTACACCGTTTTAGGAATCCTTCTTCATAGCATCCCGGAATTCGCTTGCACACGGCAAGCAGTCCGGCGACCATTCCGCGCTCATCCTCGCCGCCGTTGCACACACAGAGAGCGAGGGAAACGGCGTCTGTTGGTTTGGGAGCATCCTCGACGAGTTCGGGCATCGGGGACGGCGGGGCGGGGTTCTCCTCCTCGACCTCGACCGCCTCGACCGCCTCAACCGTCGGCGGGAGGGCTGGTTCGGCTTGAACGGGAGCGGCCTCGACCTTCGGGGGCGGGGACACCTTCGAGGGGGCGACCATTCCCGCCCCATCGGCCAAAGCCCGGAGCCTCGCCACCAGAGCCGCGCCACGGTTGCGTGGTTCCTCGCCGGCCTCGCACTCCGCGTTGAAGTCTACGCACTCCTCGACGAAACGCCGCGTCCCTTCCTCGCGTCCCCACGCCTCGCGACATTCCTTCAATGTCCATCCGTAGACTTTACGCACCTTTTCGCTTTCCCGGCTCACCGCCAAGGCCACATTCACCGGGTCTTTCTGCATCCTCGCCCAAGCCCCGAAGTCCGAAGACGGCGAAGGTGGATGTATGCCGAAGTCCGAAGAAATCGAAGGAATCAAAACCGAAGTTCCCGAAGTGGGGGCGCGCGTCTCGCGCGCATCGTCGTCTTCGGTCTTCGGGTTATCGTTCTTATCTTCTTCTTCGTCCTCGTCCTCGTCTTCGCGCCCGCGCGTTGGTTTTGATTCCGCTATTGATTTCGCTATTGATTTCGCGGCGTTGCGGTTTCCTTCGTTCCGGGGAACGCCCTTGCCAGACTCGCCGCCCTTCTTTCCGGCAGTCCTCGACGCAACGATTCTTTCAACCTCCGCTTGCGCGTTCGCCCAATCTTCCGGGGCGACCTTTTCCGGCAGCGTCGCCTCGCCCGTCTCCGCATACCGCCACACGGCGGCGGCGAATGCGTCCGCGTCCTTCGGGGCATAGCGGTTGATTATCCGCCAAGTCCGGCGGGCGTCCTCGCCGGCGGGTAGTGTCGATTTCTTCATGTCTTGCCCCCTTTCCTCGCGTCCGGCCCATAGCCAGGAATCGTCCACACCATCCCGCGCGCCCTCGCCCAAAGAGCCGGGGGGAGCGCACCGGGAGGCGGTTCCTCGCCCGTCAACGCCTCACGAATCCAGGCGGCCGCAAGGGCGTCTTGGACGGGGGCGGATTGCGACCGCCACAACTCGCGCGTTCCGGGCGCGCACCGGAATACACTTCGCGCCCTCACCGCCGCACCTCCTTGCACCTCACGCGGAACGGACGGGCCGCTTGCACGACCGACCGCCTCGACCGTTGCTTGACCCTCGCCGGGAACGCGGAGCGACCCGCCGGCGAATCCTCGCGCATCCTCACGCCCGCACCTCCTTCCGTCCGGCGCGGCCCTCGATAAGGGCGCGGACACTTTCGGCGGTGTAGCCAATGCGCCGGCCCTCCGACCCATAGACGGGGACAAGCCGCCCGCGCGCCGCCCATGCCCGGAGCGTCTTGGTAGTGACGCCGCCAAGCAGCCGCGCCGCCTCCCTCGTCCGCACCACGGCCCCGACCTCGACCGGGCCAGCCCTGCCCTCCAACACCTTCAAGGCGGCGTCCGCCTGCTCCTGCGTGATCGTCCCATCCGCCGCGAAGGTTGCGGCTAGAATGGTTCGCGTGTTCTTCGTCATGTTTCGTTTCTCCGTCTTGGGCCGGGGCAGAATCGCCACCATGTCACCCGCGACGGCTTGAATCAAAACACGACGGATAATGCCTATCGTCAAACTATCGGAAAACGGCGGGGACGCAATCGCATCCTCGCCGCTACCCGTGCGGGTTTCGTCCGCTTCCTATCGGAAAACGCCGTTTGACGATAGCCCGTTTTCCAATAGGTTCACTTGGCCGGGTTGTTCACCCGGTAGATAGCCGCTTTGCGGAGCCGTTGCAAGTCCGATCCAGATTTCACGCGACGAAATGCTTTGCGCATCGACGTGGACTGATCGGGGAGCCATTCGACCAACTGTGAGTAGAGGCCATCCCATCCGCCGGCGTCCTTCACCGCTTGTGTTCGTCCGTCGGGGAAGTCCTCGCCAGTCGCATACTGTGCGAAGTATCGGAACGCGTCCGTTTCCGCTTCCGACCAGTCCCCCCTTTTATGTCGTTTGTCGCCCTTTGACTTCGCCGACGCATCCTCCGCCGCAAGTCTCGCCCTCGCCGCCTCGATTTCCTCGACCGGGACGGCCTCTAGCGCTTCAAGGTATGCCGCCTCGAAGTCCCGCCACGCCTCGCCCTCCTCGTTCAAGGCGTCCAGAGTCCCCGCCACGGCG